>NZ_JBFULU010000151.1:0-506 GCF_054049735.1 Bradyrhizobium sp. P5_C12 | reverse complement strand
ACCTTGGAATTTGTCTCTGCACATTCCTCGCTGCGTGGCTATCCCTTACGCTGATCTACTGACCGATCAGACTCTCGCCGGGCGTCAGCAGCCGCACATAGGTCCGGTCCCGCTCACGTGCAGCTCGAGCCAGCCCTTCTCGACAGCATGCCGGATGCCGGCGCCGAACTAGCTGCCCTTGCCGCCGAGCGCGAACAGGAACGGCGCGTTGATCTTCTCAATGTGGATGCGGCCATCCTGGACCGGCTCGACGCCGGCGGCGAGTTGAACGAGCTTGCGGGCCGCGGCTTCCGGATCGGCGTAGGGGCGTGCCTCAACGTGCTTCTTCATGCGGTGCCTGCGCTCACCTTGTCGCGCTCGGTGCGGGCGAGCTCCTGCGCCTTGAGACGCGCTTGTTCGCTGGTCAACAGATGCGGCCGCAGGCGCCGACTTGGCAGGTCATCCCAATAGAAATAGACGCTCGGCCGGCCATCGGCGAAGCGGACTTCGTAGCTGCCGGTGCCGGG
>NZ_JBFULU010000150.1:0-520 GCF_054049735.1 Bradyrhizobium sp. P5_C12 | reverse complement strand
TCGGCGAGGTGGTCAAGCTGATCACGGCGATTGCCGAGCAGACCAATTTGTTGGCGCTCAACGCCACCATCGAGGCGGCGCGTGCCGGTGAAGCCGGTCGCGGCTTCGCGGTGGTCGCCAGCGAAGTGAAGTCGCTGGCGAGCCAGACCGCCAAGGCCACCGACGAGATTTCCTCGCACATCACGGGCATGCAGGGCGCCACGGCCGAGTCGGTCGCCGCGATCAAGGAGATCGGTGCCACCATCGGCCAGATCTCGTCGATCTCGACCTCCATCGCGAGCGCGGTGGAGCAGCAGGGTGCCGCCACCCAGGAGATCGCCCGCAGCGTCCAGACCGTCGCGCAGGGCACTCAGACCGCCGCCACCGACATCGGCCAGGTCAACCGCGGCGCCGCCGAGACCGGCTCGGCCTCGGAAGAGGTGCTGAACTCGGCCAAGACGCTGTCGTCCGAGAGCACCCGCCTGCGCGCCGAGCTCGACCGCTTCATGGCGAATATCAGGGCAGCGTAAGGCAGCGTAAG
>NZ_JBFULU010000149.1:0-589 GCF_054049735.1 Bradyrhizobium sp. P5_C12 | reverse complement strand
GCCATACTGCGAGCTTTGCGCCGCAGGGCGGCGGCTATCTCGGCAGCTTCACGCTCAATACCACCAACCACGATACCGGCAATGGCGGCTCGATCGGCTGGAGCTTCTCGGTCTCCGACAGCGCGCTGGATTCTCTGCAGGCCGATCAGACCCTGACCCAGAAGTACGACGTGACGATCTCGGATGGTCACGGCGGCACCGCGGTCCAGACCGTGACGGTGACGATTGTCGGCACCAACGATGCGCCGGTGATCACCTCGTCGGCGCAGGGCGGCCTGGCGACGGAGTCGGCGGATCTGTCGGCTGCTGAGGCGGCCAACACGCCGCATACGGCCTCCGGCGCCGTGACGTTCACGGACGTCGACACGCTCGACAGCCATACTGCGAGCTTTGCGCCGCAGGGCGGCGGCTATCTCGGCAGCTTCACGCTCAATACCACCAACCACGATACCGGCAATGGCGGCTCGATCGGCTGGAGCTTCTCGGTCTCCGACAGCGCGCTGGATTCTCTGCAGGCCGATCAGACCCTGACCCAGAAGTACGACGTGACGATCTCGACCCTGACCCAGAAGTACGACGTGACGATCTC
>NZ_JBFULU010000148.1:0-747 GCF_054049735.1 Bradyrhizobium sp. P5_C12 | reverse complement strand
CGGCATATCTCAAGTTCCGGTGACTCGACGCTCTTTCGCATAGTTCAAAACTCGCGCCATGTGTGGACCCTTTGGGATTACCCACATCGGCTTCGTGTTTCTCATGTGAGAACCCGGAGGTTCATCATCCATGAAGCATCGAACGTAAGGCTTCGCTGATCAGCCGAGCGCGTTGATAGCGTGTGAAGTAGGGTGTCCGCCTCCCGCATAGACGGTGACGTTACAGGCTCTTCGGATATGGCGCTCTCGGGCTCATCGACAGGGCTCCAATCGTCGGCTCCTAGTACTGTCTGTTCGACCAGTCATCGACCGTCGGCTCGTCTTGGCGGTATTCCCACTTCCCGTCTTTGCGCCGGCGACGCCACGTCTGCGCAAGACCGGTCCAATCCCCGTTGATGGTGCGGTGGGGAAATATCGGCTTGCATTTGTGCCAGATCGCCGGATTGAGGACTGAGGAGCGGCCGCGGAAGAGTCTCGTCCACTGCGCCCAAGCTGGTAGATGTCGAATGCCGATTGCTTCGATCGTCGCGAAGGAAATAGCTGACAGCAGCAAGGTGCCGAACGCGAAGCGACCGAAGGCCAGCAGTGTTTCGAGATCGAGCCCCTTCGGCCAGTCCATGTTGCTGAAAAGAAGAGCGTGGATGACATAAGCCGAATAGCAGACGGTGCCGGCAAAGACGAAAGGCTGGGAGGCCCAGCTATCCCAGACTTTCGAGCGCCGAACCGCCAAGATCAGCGCTACGCTGC
>NZ_JBFULU010000147.1:0-764 GCF_054049735.1 Bradyrhizobium sp. P5_C12 | reverse complement strand
GCTCGATGCAGCGACAACGAGAAATTCTTAATCTTGCCGATACGCGCCCGTCCGCCATCATTGGTGTCAAATTTTTATAGTCGGGAGGCGGTGATCATGCCGAGCACCATTGGTTGGCTACTTCGCGAGGGCGAACGAATCATTGCTTGCAACACAGGCTTATTGGGTCACAAGCACCTTCTAATCGGCATCACCCGCGTTCGTAACGAAGCGCTTATTCTCAGAGACACACTGGACTACGTCGGCAAACAGGTCGATGCGATAGTCGCTTATGATGACGCGAGCGCGGATCGCACGCTGGAGATTCTATGCGAACACCCAAAAGTCGCTCTGATTGTGACAAATCGGTCGTGGGAAGCGGACATCGAGGCACGCCGAATTGCTGAGGGTCGGCATCGCGGCCTCTTGTTGCAGACGGCGCGCGAACATTTGCAGTTCGACTGGATGTTTTGCTTCGATGCGGATGAGCGCGTTACCGGAGATTTACGCAGATTCATAGAAGGAACGCATTCTAGCGAATGCGACGGCGTGCGGGTTCAACTGTTCGACGCCTATATGACGCCTGGGGATCATGCACCCTATCAGGCCGATCGAGAACTGTTGGACTTTCGTCGTTTCTTCGGTCCGGAGCGGCGAGACATTCTGATGTTGTGGCGAAACCGGTCGGAGGTCATCTTCGCAAAACACCATGCGCGCGAGCCGGGTGGCGTTGAACGCGTGGCGACTGGCCTCTATTGCCAACACTACGGCAAATCGTTGTCGGT
>NZ_JBFULU010000146.1:0-768 GCF_054049735.1 Bradyrhizobium sp. P5_C12 | reverse complement strand
TCCTCTGATGGTGCGGACACTTGCGATGTGGACAACAGTTACCGGCTAAGTTCCGACAGGATGTCCTCAGGTTCCGCGTCGATGCCTAAAGCAGTTCCGGGTGTCGCCATTGCGTCGCTCCTCGCCGCGTCCGACCTGAAAGCTTGCATTGACAGCTGCAAGAGCGGGGACAACTCGAAGTGCCTTCCGCTCGGTAAGGGAGCCATTCCAGCTCTCGCCCCTTTGGCGAAGTTTCTAAATGTAGTCGATAACGCCTCTGGTGGTGGCGGCGACGGCACGGTAGTCGCTAAGTCAGACATCACTACCGAATACGGAGGTGATGCCCATACCACTCTAGATCCATGTTCACGGGGCGACATCAAGAAGGATGGCGATCATGTCGCGAATCTCGGAGCAGGATGCTTCGTTCGTACCAAACAACTTCTCTCAAATTCTGATCTCAAGACGCGGCTGAACCTACGGGCAACGGTAAGAGGTGCGCCTTCCGCGTGGAATAAGGCCTTGGCAAGTACGGTTGATCAACCCTCCACCGTTTTTGCGGATAAAGAGTTTGCTCCCGCTATCGACTTCGAAGGACCGGGTAGCGATCCGCTGAATCGGCACCACGCCGGCGATATATATGCGATAGCTGCTATTTCAGACGCCACACTAGTGATGGCTACGAGCAAAGGATGCATCAGCGGAGATTATAAGAAATGATTTGCCTCCGTATTTGCATGGCTCTCGCACTGGCCGTCGGTCTGGGAGCGGTAAGTAAAGAAGCTGAGG
>NZ_JBFULU010000145.1:0-768 GCF_054049735.1 Bradyrhizobium sp. P5_C12 | reverse complement strand
GTGTAATGACAGACGAATCTCATTCTTCCGCGCGCATTTTAGATGTGCGGCCTGCGCGCGTGCTCGAAGAACTCGGTCGCGGACGCATCGTGGTTTTAGCGGGCTTTCAAGGTGTGAACCCGCGAACCAAAGAAATCACCACGCTAGGCAGGGGCGGCAGCGACACCACTGCAGTCGCCATGGCTGCGGCGCTAAAGGCCGAGCGCTGTGAAATTATCAAAGAGGTCGACGGAATTTGCTCGGCCGATCCGCGCATCGTGGCGAACGCAAAACCATTGCGCCGGCTGGATTTTGCATCGTTATCCGAAATGTGTTTTTGGGGCGCCAAGGTTTTGCATTTTCGCAGCGTGGAGCTGGCACAAAGCCAAAATGTCCCTTTGTTTTTACGAAAATGGGGAAAGTCCGAACACAGCACACGAGTGATGAAAGAGGTTATCGGAATGGAAAGCGGAAAAATTCTGGCCGTCAACTCGATGGCTCGTATTGAGCATGTGGAGATCGCTTCGACGAATCTCAGTCACGGTTTTGAGAAATTTGCGCAGCATCTCAAGCAAAACGGCCTATCTTGGCCGCAAGTCCTCGCCTCGGCTTTCACCGCCGGAAAAACGCGCATCATGATGACTTGCGAGTCGGAATCGCTCGACACTCTGCTGCGCACGCTGGAAAGGAGTAAAGACTTGCGCAAAGAGCGTGAGACTTTAAGTTCGGTGAGCCTTACTTGCTTCGGCGGCGTTTCTTCAGACTTGCCATTTCAGGCGATACAAATTC
>NZ_JBFULU010000144.1:0-780 GCF_054049735.1 Bradyrhizobium sp. P5_C12 | reverse complement strand
GTCGTTGGTGCCGGTCAGGGTGATGGTCAGCGTCGCGGCGGCGCTGGCGCCATGCTCGTCGGTGACGGTGTAGTTCGCCACCACGTCGGTGGTGGCGCCCTGCGCCAGATGCTGGTAGGCGGCATTCGACGCATCAAAGCTGTAGCTGCCGTCCGGGTTGAGCGTCAGGCCGGCCACCGCCGCATCGAGGCTGTAGCTCAGCGCCGCGCCGTCATCGACGTCGCTGTCATTGCTCGCGACGGTGCCGGTGATGGTGCTGTCCTCGGTGCCGGCATTGGCGTCGGCCACCGCGACCGGCGCGTCATTGGTGCCGGTCAGGGTGATCGTCAGCGTCGCGGCGGCGCTGGCGCCATGCTCGTCGGTGACGGTGTAGTTCGCCACCACGTCGGTGGTGGCGCCCTCGGCCAAATGCTGGTAGGCGGCATTCGACGCATCAAAGCTGTAGCTGCCGTCCGGGTTGAGCGTCAGGCCGGCCACCGCGGCATCGAGGCTGTAGCTCAGCGCCGCGCCGTCATCGACGTCGCTGTCATTGCTTGCGACGGTGCCGGCGATGGTGCTGTCCTCGCTGCCCGCGTTGGTGTCGGCCACCGCGACCGGGGCGTCGTTGGTGCCGGTCAGGGTGATGGTCAGCGTCGCGGCGGCGCTGGCGCCATGCTCGTCGGTGACGGTGTAGTTCGCCACCACGTCGGTGGTGGCGCCCTGCGCCAGATGCTGGTAGGCGGCATTCGACGCATCAAAGCTGTAGCTGCCGTCCGGGTTGAGCGTCAGGCCGGCCACCGC
>NZ_JBFULU010000143.1:0-781 GCF_054049735.1 Bradyrhizobium sp. P5_C12 | reverse complement strand
CGTGTAAGGTCATCCTTGCTCCGCCTGAGGACTTCGACCAGCGCCTGGGCGGCATTGTATCCATAGACCACATAGAAATTGTTTTTGTCTTCTCCCGGCATGTACTTGGACATGAAATCGGAGAATCTCGTCAAACCGGGGTCATCTTTCCAGGCCGCATCGGCAGGATCCTTGCTGTAACTCGCTGTGATGATGTCCCTTGCGTTTTCGAGGCCGGCGGGCTTCAGGACGGCGCTGATCGATTGCGAGTTTCCATGCAGGATATGCACTGGCTTCCAGCCGATCTCTGCTGCCTTCTTGATGGCCTGCGCCGCAAATTTCGCCGAGGCGAAATTGATGAGGATGCTTGCGCCCGAGAATTTCAGCTTCACAAGTTCGGAATCGATCGTCGGCGCGCTCGTCTCATACGTGACTTCGGCGACAATGTTGCCGACCGCATCGCCGAGCCCGTCCTTCAAGCCCTTGATATTGTCCCGTCCGAAGTCGTCATTGGACGAGAGAACCGCAATCTTTCCACCAGGATAGTTTTCACGCAGGTACCTGCCGTAGATGCTTGTTTCGCTCTGGTAGCTTGGCTGGAAGCCCATCGACCAGGGATATGCCTTGTGATCGCCGAAGATGGTCCCTCCGGCCGCGATGAACAGCTGCGGCACCTTTTTGGCGTTTACATATTTGATAACCGACATGGTGGTCGGCGTGCCGAGTTGATTGAAGAGAAGCAGAACCTCGTCACTTTCGATCAACTTGCGCGTCTGCTCCACCGTCTTGGGAGGACTGTATG
>NZ_JBFULU010000142.1:0-790 GCF_054049735.1 Bradyrhizobium sp. P5_C12 | reverse complement strand
TTGAGCTCCTTGACTAAGTCCAAGCCGATTTCAATCTCTTCCTGAACGCCGGTAGCAGCGAGTGTCTCGTTGCTACAGCACAGCAACATTTTGCACGCCTGATTTTGGAGCGTGGAAGTGATGATGGTCCGCCATCTGTCACCCGGCTCTAACGTCCGAATATCGGCAAAGACCTTGTATCCAGCAGCCTCCAGCTTCGGGGCCAGCCAAAGCGCAAGTTCATCGTCGCCCGGCGTCGCTTTGCTAAGAAAGACGACGTTCCGTTCGACCTGAACGGTTTCTGGTTGAGTTGCTAGAGCGACGCGTTCTTCCACTATTCCCCCGACCGATTCGGCGAACGCCTATGGTACACGCGACTAGCGGTTGTCCCTCGGGATGTTCACTAGTTTGCCCATGGTGCCCATCATGCGCCTAAGAAGAAATTGTAGCGGACAGTATGCGTTTGTAGAAAACGCTGTAACCATATGAAAAGACTGTGCTTTGGGTGGCAAGGCCTGGGAACAGCCTGCAATGCAACGAAAAGCCCGCCAGAGGCGGGCTGATCGTTTGATAATGCTATCAAATCTTGGTTGCGGGGATAGGATTTGAACCTATGACCTTCAGGTTATGAGCCTGACGAGCTACCGGGCTGCTCCACCCCGCGTTAAACCGTTGCGCGCCTTCGTGAAAATGCCGGGGACGATGAGGTAAGGCCGGCGCTGTTCGCGTGGCTTGCTCGTCCGTCCCAAAGGCTTCCTTGGAAGGCAACCCCGGGGCAAAGCCCGTTGGGTGCGGGCGGTATGTACCAACC
>NZ_JBFULU010000141.1:0-801 GCF_054049735.1 Bradyrhizobium sp. P5_C12 | reverse complement strand
GTACTGGCTGAATACCCCATCATGGTGAATCCAATGCGAATTGGCAGTGGATTGAAGAACAAGGTGCTTGAGGCGTTCGCCATGGGATTGGCTGTGGTTTCAACCGGACTAGGCGTTGAAGCCGTTAGCATGGCACGTGAAGGCATCGACTACATGCGAGCTGATGAACCCGAGAAGACAGCGTCTGCGATCAAGTTGCTTATCGAAGATGAATGCCTTCGGCTCTCCATGATCGAGAGTGCTCGAAAAGTCGTGTTGGAGCACTACACTTGGAGCAAGGTTGCTGGCGATTTGGATGCACTTTTGTGCCCGTTGTGAACGCCGTACGAGGCGACCGCAACTCGGATGCATGTCTACATTGTGCCCGGCAATCCACCGCCGAATGCCTTCATCGAAAGCTCAGAGAGACACGGATGCGTACCGTTTTCGATATCGGCATGTACGACGGAGCGGACAGCGCGTACTACTTGCAGTCCGGATATCGGGTAGTCGCGGTGGAGGCCAATCCGGAACTCGCGCAACGCGCCAACGAGAAGTTCGCCGCCGAGATCGCGTCGGGACAAATGATATGCGTCAACGCAGCGATCTCGACGAGTCGCGATCCCGTTGAACTGGTGCTGAGCGGTGCCGACCCGGGATCGAGTTCCGTGTTCAGCGACCGCGTGGCGCACAAGCTCCCGATCGGTTCAATCACGGTGCCTGGCATTACAATGCAGGACCTGCTCTCCCGCTATGGTGCCCCGTTCTATGTCAAGGTCGATATCGAAGGGGCGGATCGGATATGCGTGCTCTCCCTCAATC
>NZ_JBFULU010000140.1:0-804 GCF_054049735.1 Bradyrhizobium sp. P5_C12 | reverse complement strand
CCTTGCCTCCGGTCAGAAATTCGTCGGGGAATCGCGCTATGGTGCCGGCCAGCTCTGTATCCATAAACGGCATCCGGCCCTCGATCGACCCCGCCATCATCATTCGATCGCCTCGCTCCAACAAATCATCTGGAAGCCAGGACGTTTGATCGAAGAAGAGTGTACGGCGCAGACTAGATTTGAGCCCGGACGAGTACGGATAGACGTCCGGCGGCGTTGCCGACAGGGGCCGGCCTAGCATCGCTTCGGCTTCAGCGACCGAAGTGCCTCCGAACCATAGCCGCATCCGATTCGAAAGGTCGCGCTCGCCTGCGGCCAACGCAAGAATCTTTACGCGCCGCATCCCGTAGGGCAGGGAACGCACCAGTGGGTGTATCAGCCCGTCGTGCAACAGGCGTGGCATCAGCCATTGGTAAAGTCCTATCCATTGCTCAGCGCGATGCTTCGGATACCCACCCATCAACTCATCGGACCCTTCTCCAGTGAGTACCATCTTCACACTGCGAGAGGCCATCTCCGAAAGCAGAAGGATCGGGATGTCAGATGTTTCGCTGACTGGGGCTCCACGTCGCAAGACGGCGGTTGGCCAATGCGCCAAGAAGCTGTCGGGTTCGACGAGCAGTTCATTGTGAATTGTACCAAACTGACGCGCAATGACACGCGCATGATCGAGCTCAGAGTATCCCGGGTCCCGAAAACCTACTGAAAAAGTTCGCACAGGCTCCGTGCTATGCCTAACCATGGTTGCAACGACCGCCGACGAATCGATGCCACCAGAGAGATAGGCGCCGAACGGCGCGTCGC
>NZ_JBFULU010000139.1:0-845 GCF_054049735.1 Bradyrhizobium sp. P5_C12 | reverse complement strand
GACCTGGGTGGCGAGACCGCCATGATGGTCGTCGACCTGGACGGTAAAACTGTCGGCGAGATGCTCGCCGGCGGCGAGCGCGTCGACCGAGCCGCCGTCGAGCACGGTGTAATGCCAGGTGCCGTCGGGATCGACGGTGGCGGTGCCGTGGGCGGCGGCGACGCTGACCGAGAGCGTGTGGGTGTCGCTGGCATCGACGTCGGAGAAGGTGACCTGGCCGGTGGCGGTCTGGGCTGCGGCCGGCAGGTCATCGCCTTCCGACACGCTGCCGGACTGTGCCGCCGAGGTGATGACCGGGGCGTCATTGGTGCCGGTGATGTCGATCACGACCTGCTGGGTGGCGAGGCCGCCATGATGATCGTCGACCTGGACCGTAAAACTGTCGGCGAGATGCTCGCCGGCGGCGAGCGCATCGACGGCGCCGCCGTCGAGCACGATGTAATGCCAGGTGCCGTCGGGGTCGACGGTGGCGGTGCCGTGGGCGGCGGCGACGCCGACCGAGAGCGTGTGGGTGTCGCTGCTGTCGACGTCGGAGAAGGTGACCTGGCCGGTGGCGGTCTGGGCCGCGGCCGGCAGGTCGTCGCCTTCCGACACATTGCCGGACTGTGCCGCCGAGGTGATGACCGGCGCGTCGTTGGTGCCGGTGATAGTGACCGTCACGGTCTGGACCGCGGTGCCGCCGTGACCATCCGAGATCGTCACGTCGTACTTCTGGGTCAGGGTCTGATCGGCCTGCAGAGAATCCAGCGCGCTGTCGGAGACCGAGAAGCTCCAGCCGATCGAGCCGCCATTGCCGGTATCGTGGTTGGTGGTATTGAGCGTGAAGCTGCCGAGATAGCCGCCGC
>NZ_JBFULU010000138.1:0-849 GCF_054049735.1 Bradyrhizobium sp. P5_C12 | reverse complement strand
CTAGGGTCCGGACTCAATTGATCCACCAAGTGATTGCAGCGGCCAGAAGGATTGCGGACAGGAAGATGTCTGCGCGCTTGTCGTATCGGGTTGCGATGCGGCGGAAGTCCTTGAGACGGCAGAACATCCGCTCGATAACGTTGCGACCTTTGTAAGCGGTTTTGTCGTAGCGATGCGGATGCTTGCGGGTCGGATTTGGCGGGATCACGGCCTTGATACGGCGTGCGGCCAGTTCGTCGCGCAAGCTCCTGGCGTCGTAAGCTCGATCGGCCAGCAGACGGCGTGGGTTGCGGACCATGCCGATCAAACCGCGTGCACCGACCAAGTCGTGGGTGTTGCCTGGGGTAATCAGGAAGGCAAGCGGACGGCCGATTTCGTCGGTCAGCGCGTGGATTTTGGTGGTCTGCCCGCCGCGCGAGCGGCCGATTGCATTGTTGAAGGCCCCCCTTTTGCGCCGGCCGCGGAGCGATGGGCTTTGATATAGCTGGAATCCACCGACATCGATCCGTACATGCCGGTCGATCCGGTCAGCGCGTAAAAAATATCCGTCCAGATCCCCTGCCGACTCCAGCGGTTGAAGCGGTTGTAGACCGTCGTGTAGGGGCCATAGACTTCCGGGCAATCGCGCCAGCGCGAGCCAGATTTCAGCATGTGCACGATGCCGCTGATCACGCGTCGATCATCGACCCGATGGGCTCCCTTGCGCCCTCGCGGCAACAACGGCTCAACCCGCCGCCATTCCGCATCGCTGAGCCAGTAGACCTGCTTTGCCATTCAAGCCTCCCTTCCGCTGAGATGCTTGAATCACAAACTAATTTCAGATGGAATCCCTATTGAGTACAGACCCTA
>NZ_JBFULU010000137.1:0-853 GCF_054049735.1 Bradyrhizobium sp. P5_C12 | reverse complement strand
GACCGAGAGTGTGTGGGTGTCGCTGGTGTCGACGTCGGAGAAGGTGACCTGGCCGGTGGCGGTCTGGGCTGCGGCCGGGAGGTCGTCGCCTTCCGACACGCTGCCGGACTGTGCGGCGCTGGTGATCAGCGGGGCGTCGTTGGTGCCGGTGATGTCGATCGACACGACCTGGGTGGCGAGACCGCCATGATGGTCGTCGACCTGGACGGTAAAACTGTCGGCGAGATGCTCGCCGGCGGCGAGCGCGTCGACCGAGCCGCCGTCGAGCACGGTGTAATGCCAGGTGCCGTCGGGATCGACGGTGGCGGTGCCGTGGGCGGCGGCGACGCTGACCGAGAGTGTGTGGGTGTCGCTGGTGTCGACGTCGGAGAAGGTGACCTGGCCGGTGGCGGTCTGGGCTGCGGCCGGGAGGTCGTCGCCTTCCGACACATTGCCGGACTGTGCCGCCGAGGTGATGACCGGGGCGTCATTGGTGCCGGTGATGTCGATCGACACGACCTGGGTGGCGAGACCGCCATGGTGGTCGTCGACCTGGACGGTAAAACTGTCGGCGAGATGCTCGCCGGCGGCGAGCGCGTCGACCGCGCCGCTGTCGAGCACGGTGTAATGCCAGGTGCCGTCGGGGTCGACGGTGGCGGTGCCGTGGGCGGCGGCGACGCTGACCGAGAGCGTGTGGGTGTCGCTGGTGTCGACGTCGGAGAAGGTGACCTGGCCGGTGGCGGTCTGGGCTGCGGCCGGGAGGTCGTCGCCTTCCGACACGCTGCCGGACTGTGCGGCGCTGGTGATCAGCGGGGCGTCGTTGGTGCCGGTGATGTCGATCGACACGACCTGGGTGGCGAGACCGCCATGATGK
>NZ_JBFULU010000136.1:0-866 GCF_054049735.1 Bradyrhizobium sp. P5_C12 | reverse complement strand
GTTGGTCATGTCGGCGCCGATCCGAACGGCCCGATCGCGATCCGCATCACGCTGGACAACGCAGGCAGCCTCTCGGGAGGCCAGCTCGCCGTCGACCAGTACATGGCGATCGACCACGGCGCGGACCTCAACAATTTCGATTCGACGCAGTTCCTCAACCTGGTTGGTGAGGGCGCGAGCCTCGGCGTTACGCTGACAGCGACCATCACCGACGGTGACAATGACACCGCGACGTCCTCGGCGACCATCGAGATCGTGGGTACCGAGGACTCCAGCATCAGCTTCCAGGATGACGGCCCCGCGGTCTCGGTGTCCGCCAATTCGGCCTTCCAGGTCGTCCACGACGAGACCCTGCTGTTGCAGAGCCCGCCGTTCGGCGACGACAATGACATTCTGTTCACGCCCGTTTTCAACGGCGTCAATAATCCCGGACACGATCCGCAGGGTCTCTTCGGTCTTCCCCTCGGGTACGCGCAGAGCAATGTCGCCGCGCTCACCATCGACAATGTGGACTTCGGCACCGACGGTGCGGCCAAGACGGGCGCCCAGCTCTTCTCGCTGACGCTGACCGATGCGCAGGGCCAGAGCACGACCGGCCCGGTCGATGCGATGCTCACCACGACGGAAGGGAAGGAGATCTTCCTGTTCCTCGAGAACGGCCTGATCGTGGGCCGTTACGACGGGGGCGATCCCGGCGATGACGTGACCGGCACCAACGATCCGGCCGCGTTTGCGATTGCGATCAACCCGGTGAGCGGCAAGGTGTCCGTCGTCCAGTATGTTTCGCTTCACCAGGACAGCGCCGATATCGGCGGCGATATCGATGAGGCGGTCTCGCTGGCAAACGCCCTCGGCCAGGTCAAGGC
>NZ_JBFULU010000135.1:0-866 GCF_054049735.1 Bradyrhizobium sp. P5_C12 | reverse complement strand
CCGGAGGCAAGGGCGGCAAGACGGTGCTGCGCGCTGCGATGGACAATATCCTGCCGCCCGAGATCCTACGGCGGAAAAAGGTCGGCTTTCGTGTGCCGATCGGAGAATGGTTTAGAGGCCCTTACCGTGATTTCTTACAAGATATGCTGGTGAGCGAAAGTTCCAGTTTAGCGCAAGTGATAAGTGCCCCCAAGCTTCGCAGGCTTGTAACAGAACACCTCAGCGGTCGACAGAATCACGAAAAGGTTCTTTGGTCATTGACGAATCTCGAACTCTTTTTGCGGACATTTAAGGTTTCAACTTGAAAAGGCCGGCTCTTGAACCCCGCTCGCTGCGCGCGGGGGTATGGTCTCGCACAGCGCGGCCTGGCAACTCCTGCAGCGGGAACGATTGCGCGCTTCGCGCGCGGCACAGCCCCTATGACCCCAAGTCCAAAATCGCCTCAGCGTCGGCGTTGATCAACTTGTCAAACGAAAGCAGCGGAGATCCGAACTTCCTGGACGCGTAGATTTTATGATTCGAAAGGATCACCAGCACGTCTGCCCACCCGTCGACTTGCTCGATAGGGAAAAGCTCGAGATCAAACTCCTTCACGAACGGATCGTGGCAGCGGATTTTGTATTTCTTCGACAGAAGCCTTGCAACTTCCAAAGCTGGACTTTCGCGAGCATCGTCGACATCCGGCTTGTAGCTCACTCCTAGAATTCCGATTCTCTGAATGGTCGAGCCGATCTTGTTGCAAATTCGCCCGGCGATGTACCTCGGCATGTCGTCGTTCAATTCGCGCGCAGTACGGATAAKATCCAGATCAGCAATGTCTTCGG
Source organism: Bradyrhizobium sp. P5_C12 (assembly GCF_054049735.1). Taxonomy (NCBI): domain Bacteria; kingdom Pseudomonadati; phylum Pseudomonadota; class Alphaproteobacteria; order Hyphomicrobiales; family Nitrobacteraceae; genus Bradyrhizobium; species Bradyrhizobium sp. P5_C12. Next base: position 42 of record NZ_JBFULU010000135.1, on the reverse strand, counting down.
TCAAAAACCACGGATCGATGGCGATACAGTGCCCCCCGACCC
>NZ_JBFULU010000134.1:0-869 GCF_054049735.1 Bradyrhizobium sp. P5_C12 | reverse complement strand
GCGTTATTGTCTCTCGATATGTGCTTAGGACTGCAACCGTGGCGAAGCATGTGAGTAGGCGGCTGAAGCCTAGTTTGAAGTTTTTCACCTTGTGTTTTGTCTTGCGCCGACTTTCAGTCTGATTGCGCTTGTGCTCATAGTTGAGACAGAGTGTTTTCCAAAAGCGGAGGATGTCATTAGTTAGAAATGTCGGATGAAAGTCTTTCGGATGATAGGGGTAGTCGCGAAAATAGCTCCCTGTCGTTTCTCGTAAAAGCTTATTGTACACGTGTTCGCCGTAGATTGGTTTGCTCTCGAGCAAAAGAAGCATCCGTGCAGTAAAATGATTGTGGTAGTCATCGGCCGGACTTCCTAGATTCTCGAGGATGTCGTCGAGAAACAAAAGCTTGAGAAAATGCCCGTCATTAGAAAATTTGGGAAAGTCCATATTGTAGCCGATGTCGACTATTTCCGAAAGCAGTCGGATTTCTGGGACTTTGATTTCGTCGAAGTAGCTTCGCGGCTTGGCAAGCACAAAAAATAAGTCGATGTCGGAATATCTGCTGGCTTCTAGCCTGCCGTACGATCCCGCAGCATAAATTGTTAGATGTTCAAAAACTTTCGGATGGCGGGCTTTTGCCAGTTTTGTAGCGAGCAGGTCCAATTTAGTTCGAGAGTAGATCATTCGGTTGTCGAATCGCCTTCGAAGCGTCTCGGGAATGTTGATCCCGTCAAATCGTGGCATTGCGGTTCCCCCGAAAAAGGCCAATTCGGAAATCAATTAGAATGCCGGGTGGCGCTAACCCACCCTTTTGGCTCTGGTACGCACTAGTTATCGATAGAAAACCATAAGTTGCAATGCGAGAATGAAAARAGGGCGGCCTCTCGGC
>NZ_JBFULU010000133.1:0-950 GCF_054049735.1 Bradyrhizobium sp. P5_C12 | reverse complement strand
GATTTGTGACCTTTCAATCTGCGGACGAAGTCGCGGCCATTTTCGGTAACATGGGTCGCTTTGTTTTGAAGCATCAAATCCCGCTGACGGAGTTCGTGGAAGCCGGATGTGCCGCAGCAAACATAAAACGGCAGGATGCGTCGAATGTTGTGCACTCGATGCTGCGCCAAGCGTGGAACAAATATTGTCAAAAGCGGGGACTGCTTGAATACCACTACTCAAACGCGGTCGGATTTCACGTAGGGAAAGATCAGACTCCGATAGGCAAGAAAATCGCTTGGGGAACGCAAGGTGAGCGGCGCTCCTCAATGCTTCGAAACATTGCGAAGGGTCACGTTTGGCAATTCGGCGTCTCCGTGATCCCGTCGTTCTGGCCTTTCCCACATTTCAAATTGAAGTCCCGCGTGTTGTTCGCTGCGATTGTGGATGGCGAAGCTGACAGCCCCCTTGACGACGTTAAGAAACAACACCGTTTGCGGCGTACAGTTTGCAAAGGATGGCGAAACAGGCAATGGCATGGACGACTGCTTGCGTTTATGGAGATGCTGTCTGGGGAGCGGTCGGCCATTTTGCTCGAACTCGGTCAAGCCGCGACTATTCGCGTTGAGGCAGCTCCGCTCTTGTTCTCCTCGCCTGTCAGCACTGTTCTTCCAGCTGTCTTGCAAGACGAAGATGAAGAGATCGATCCGTCGACGCTTGGGCGGCCTGAGCCGGAGGAAGAGCCGTGACGAACTTTCCCGAGCGCTCCCTTCAAGTGCTACATTTCAATGAGCCGTTGCTGGAGTTCAATTTTAAGCAAACGACGCCGCATCCGAAGGACGGCCTGTTTCTCTATGGCCCTCACGAGAGGGCAAAGAAAACGAAAGAGGTCCGTGTCGGCGTGATCGGTACCTCGGCGGGCATTAATTATTTTCGTGCGTGGGCAGGTCGATTGAAGAAAGGTATCCTTG
>NZ_JBFULU010000132.1:0-962 GCF_054049735.1 Bradyrhizobium sp. P5_C12 | reverse complement strand
CCGTCAGCGTTGTCAGCACGCTCTCCGAATTCGCGCCCTGCTCCTGCGCCACGATCGACTCGGATGACGTCGTCGGCAGCAGGCTGTGGCCATTGGCGATGTGCCGCAAGGACTGCACCAGTGCTTCGGGCTCCGAGTCCTTCAGGACGATGCTACAGGTCCCGGGCGTCGCCGCGAGCACCAGTTCRCAATCTTCACTCGAGGCGAAAAAGACCAAATGTGTCGAACGATTTTCTGAATTGACGGTCGCAAGAATTTTCAGCGCGGCGAGCTCGGGCATCGCCGGATCGATAATCGCGATCTCGGGCGCAAAATTCCGGATCGCGTCGATGCAGCTTGCAGCATCGCTACAACATGCAACGACATTGAATTCGGCTACGGCACCGAGCACGTTGCTCAGCCCCTGCAAGACGACCGGATGCCGGTCTGCAATGACTACACTGGTACGTCGCATTGGGCGCTCCTCAGCGGGAGGTCCCCCAAAAAATATAAACTCCGTGAACCTGCTGCTATTTCACCCACTATAGATAGGATCATTCGAATTTTCTCCTAACACAAGCGATGTCGGTGTCGCAGCGCAATACTTAGGTTAATTTGGCGCGCTATTCTGCTCGCTTCCCGACTCTCACGCAGCAATTTGCGACCCGAATGCCCGTAAGAACCCGGTGATCAGACTGCGGCGCGCCGGCCTCTGTTGCGATCGAGACCGGCTAACGGCGCAATCCTTAACGGTGCACGGCCTTCGATATTTCCTCAACGTCCAATATACGCCTTGCCGTTAACTCGCTCGCGGACCGCGTTCGCTCAGACGTAGTATTTGTAAACAAAAACCCCTAAAGGTTTCTCAACTTTGAATGAACATCATCATCTAATTCACGCTGAGACTGCACCAGAAACGGTTTTTGCGAGCCGTACTTGCACGGATATGCACCTGCCCGGGTCTATAACGAACGATATATAGG
>NZ_JBFULU010000131.1:0-983 GCF_054049735.1 Bradyrhizobium sp. P5_C12 | reverse complement strand
TCGAGGAACTGGTCGAGCACGCGCGAAAAATCGGCTTCGGCAAGTTCAAGATTGTCAATCAGACGTCGTTCCGCGAGCTCGCCAAGCAGGACTGTCTCTACGACCGGATCAAACAGCGCTTTGTGCGAGAGCTCGGCTATGCCGACTGCCGCCAAATCCGGCGCGCCGGGCGCTTTTTCGTCTCCGGACACAGCTCCGGACCTGGCCCCTGGGAAAGTGACGGCAAGTGGTACTCTGCGGATAAGAGCCTGTCGCGGTGGCACCGGGCGAAGGCGACTGGCACGTTGTCCGGTTGGTACGACATACACGCCACGGTTTGATCGCGACGTGACAGCGCCCGGTGGCCACGCGTGCAGATACGCGCTGACCCCTGCACCGTACACCGCCACCTGCTCGATGTCTTCCAAGCCCAGCGGCATCTGATCTTCGGGACCGCGGACTCGCAGATCACCCCATCATCCGGTAGGCGGCCCTTGAACAGCGCCTACGAACGAGGTCCGGTCAGGGCAAGACCGTTAGTTGGGTGCAGCGATCGAGAATTAGCGTATTACGGAGTACTTACAGTTGGGTAGCCACTCAGCCACCGGTTGAACTTGATCGAGTTGCTTTTTATTCCCAACCGTTTTGCTTACACTTGCTCAAATCTCGCCCTCGGCGATGGTCGCATAACGAACACGTGAGCTTTTAGGGCTTTGTTTGTTGCCCGAAGGAGCACGGTCAGTTTTGACCTTCTTTGTGGACGAGCCTCGGGTCGGGCCGACGTTCCTGCCAACTTCGTTTTCGTCGGCGCCATCGCCGCTAGAGTCTAGGTCGCGGATTCCATGGCATCAATATCACGTCAAGGCATTGCACTCTCCGCTGCTCGCTATATCGAACAGGCCATCATGCTGTTGACGCCGGTCGTTCTGGTGCGAACGATCGACTCCGGAGCGTTCGGCGAATATCGGCTGTTCTGGCTACTTGTAAATACCGTGGCTCTGTTG
>NZ_JBFULU010000130.1:0-1069 GCF_054049735.1 Bradyrhizobium sp. P5_C12 | reverse complement strand
ACCTTACACAAGCGCTTTTGACGTCGGCGTTCTCTGTAGTATCTCCGAAGCGGCGTCTCTTGTCGCATTGGAAATGATGGCACTGGGTCTGCCGGTCATTCTCAGCAACGTCGGCAATGCTGCCGAAATGGTACTTCCTGGGGAGACCGGCTTTCTGTTCCCGCCCGGAGATACGATGTCCCTGGTAAACTGTCTCCAGACGCTGAGCGACCCGCTTAAGCGAGAAACCGTTGGACGTGCTGGAGCCAAATTTGTGACCGCAAATTTTGCAGCCGGCCCCATGCTCGATAGTTATAGGGATCTTTTGACTGGGATCTTGGTGGAGAGCCGTCGATGCGAGATCTGACACGGTCAACCGCAGATCCGCAGATATGCGAGCTTATTCGAAGGTGCTTATCGGTCTGCTGCTGGCCGCCGAATGTTTCTACCTTCCCGGTACGATCATCATTTATTCCATGACGGGCGCAATCTCACCTTGAGATTGAACATGCCAAGCGTCGGATAATTGGCGCCGAGTTCATCGCGTTCTTCTTTGCGCAATCACGGTGGGGCGTCTCTACCATTCGCCGACGGGCCGGTCTCGGCTTCTCGTCGATCGAGAATGGGTAATCCGAATGAGTCCGAGCCACGGACCGGTCCAAGGGACTATGCTTGCCCGGCTTTTCAAGGATGCGCAAACTCCCCGGCATTTTGTACCGGCAATTACTCAGCCTGCAAACGCCTTGAACGGGCGCAGCTGTGCGATACGCAAAGCCCTGACCCGCCATGGGCCAAGCGTAGTGACATTTCGTTGAGAAGCCTCTCTTGGACTTGGAGGACCGATGAAAAGAGGACCGATTAAAATCGCCATTCTCGTTGGAACGCGCCCGGAAATCATCAAAATGGCGCCGGTTATTCGCGAATGTCAGAAGCGAAAACTCGATTACCTCATCATTCATTCGAAGCAACACTACTCCGAGAGACTCGACGGGATCTTCTTCTCCGAATTCAATCTCCCGCCCCCGAAATACAATTTGAATGTCGGCTCCGGCGGTCACGCGAACCAAACTGGCCGCATATTGATAGAGCT
>NZ_JBFULU010000129.1:0-1182 GCF_054049735.1 Bradyrhizobium sp. P5_C12 | reverse complement strand
GTGGTCTGCAGCGCCTGGTTGGCGATCGACTTGGCGCTGTCGATCAGCTTCTGCAGCGAGGTGATGCCGGTGTTGGCAGCCTGCAGCACCTGCACGCCGTTGGCGATACCGTCGAGCAGATTGTTGATGTCGCTGGCGCGGTTGTCGAGCGACTGTGCCGTGAAGAAGTTGGTGGGATTGTCCAGGGCCGAGTTGACGCTCTTGCCGGTCGACAGACGGCTCTGCGTGGTGGCGAGGAGGTCAGCGGTGGACTGGAGGGAGAGCAGGTTCTGACGAACCGAGGAGGAGAGAACAATACCGGACATTGAGTGTTACCCTTCTGGTACGCAACGCAACAAACTTCGATTAGGATTAATCGATGGCCGGGACGGTGAACGTAGGTGGCTAACAAAGCATGAAGCGTGTCGCTCCAATCCCTATGCGGATTCACCATGCGGGTGATCAGAGCCGGATTGAGCTCGCTTATATCGTCATGATTGGATGGTGCTTTTTCGTGCAGGGAGCAGGTGTTTGCGACTTGTCAACCATAACTCAGAGTTAGCAATTGGCTGCATCCGGATGCATCGTCCCCACTTTGCCGAGCGGCACTCTGATGCCGGCCCAAAAAGAAAGCGGCGGGGCCGAAGCCCCGCCGCCGGATCTTGCTTCCAATATCGTCCGCTAATTAGCGGAGCAGCTGCAGCACGCTCTGCTGCGACTGGTTGGCCAGCGACAGCGCGGAGACCGCGATCGACTGACGGGTCGACAGCGCCTGGCTGTTGGCCGCTTCGGTGTTGGTGTCGGCCAGCGTCAGGTTGGACGAGCCGGTCTGCAGCACGTTGATCAGGCTCTTGTTGAAGTCCTGACGCACCTGCACCACGGACAGGTTCGAACCCAGAGCGGAGGCTTCCGAGCGCAGCGTGCTCGAGGCCGCGTTCAGGTTGGTCAGCACCTTGTTGGTGGCAGCGTTGTCGATGAAGTCGACGCCGCTGGTCAGCGCAGCAAGGCCCAGACCCTTGGAGTTGTAGGTGACGCCGGTGATGCTCAGGTTCGACTTGCCAGTCTCGTCGAACACCAGCTTGAGCTGGTCGCCGTTCAAGAGGTTGACGCCGTTGAACGAAGAGTCCTGCGAGGTCGTGTCGATCTGGTTCAGGATGTTGTTGTACTGAGACACCAGGTTCGCACGCGAGGTCTGAGCAACGG
>NZ_JBFULU010000128.1:0-1186 GCF_054049735.1 Bradyrhizobium sp. P5_C12 | reverse complement strand
TCATTGTAGTTGCACGAATTATAATTGATCTTCGTCAGCCCCATAATGTCACTGAGAATAATTGGAAGCGATGGCATGGTACCCTTGCTCCTCAGAGCCGTAATAAAGAGCGGATTTGGTGTTTCTGGTCCGATATAAGTGTCGAGTTGCGGGACGTAACCGTTTGTCCAAAGGTAAGCGCTCTTGTCGTCAAGCAGCATGGCAGTGCCACGCAAGACCGGATAATCACCATCTCGAAATAGCTTGGTTTCTCCGGAAGTTGTGCGTATCCGCACGCCAACTACGTTCGTGGTCGGCGGGGCCGCAGCTTCAAAGGCGGCCCATTCTTCTTCGTTGAAATATGTCTGCCCATGGATAAACAATTCCTGAGGTGCGGAATCGTGGAGTTCTCTATAGGTCTCTAAAACCTTCCTGATTAGGTCAGTCGCGGCCGAAGCGTTGAGGTGATAATCAAATTCGCCTTTCTTCCACGGACCATTTGCGCCGCGAAACACGACACCATCGCCTTCGCTCAAAAACATCTGCGCAGCGCAACAGGCATGGTCCGACGCGTCGCCGGGAAGGTTCTTGTACACAAGGCCGATATAGCAAACACCAGCGCGGATGCCCGATAGCTTCCAAGGTGGCTTTGGCTGTGTCTTGTAGTAAAGGCCCGTAGCCAAGTTCCACGCGATCGTCGCTGCGTCCTGGGTCCGGCGGAGCGGATACCCCGCTTTGTTTTTGAATTCGTCTGGAGCTATCGTTGTTTCACGAATGATCTGTGTTGGCGAGAGGGTTAGATATTCTGCCTTGACCTGCCGATGAAAGTCCGGGGCGTCGTCGAAGACGTTCTCTTCGGTGAGAACCTCTTTCAGTAGCGGAAGGTCAGAACGAGTCTTCTTTCTCTTCTCGAAATCGCCAAGCTCCAAGGACAAACCTGTCCGACGTGCATTCGGCTTGCATCGCTCGAAAATGAGCTCTGGAACAACAAGAATCCACAAGTCGACGGAGCGTTCATCATTTTCTCGGTGCCTCCGGGTTTTGTCGGCATAGAGCTTTACGACTTTCTTGACGGCCTCATGCAGATTCAAAATGCGCGTCGCGGCATCGATTGCCTTTGCATCAAGCGTACACGCCACAAATTCGGCGTCGTTCAAGGAAATTCCGAAAGCCTCTTCGAGCACTGGAAAATTAGCCAGATGCAGCC
>NZ_JBFULU010000127.1:0-1195 GCF_054049735.1 Bradyrhizobium sp. P5_C12 | reverse complement strand
GTTCCGTCCGGCTCGGGCGTCAGCGGCCACCTCGTCACCGACGGCAGCGGCAATACCACTGTCTATCTCGGCGACACCGCCACGCCGGCCTCGCTCGCGACCGTGAACGATCTCTTGAGCGCGATCGATCTCGCCAGCGGCGTGAAGACGGCATCCATCACCTCGGGTGCTGCGACGATCTCCGTGAGCGCCAGCCAGCCCGGTGCTGCCGTTTCGACCGCTGCTGCGGGCGCCGTCACGCTGAAGAGTTCGACGGGCGCAGACCTGAGCGTCACCGGCAAGGCCGACCTSCTCAAGGCTCTCGGCCTGACCACGGCCGTGGGCGGCGGCAATGCCACCGTCAACGTCAACCGAACCACGAGCGCGGCCTCGCTGGGTGCGACCATCGCGGACGGTTCGACGCTGAACGTCRACGGTCACGTCATCACCTTCAAGAACGCGCCGATCCCGGGCTCGACCGGTGCTCCGAGCGTTCCGACGGGTTATGGTGCCAGCGGTAACGTTCTCACCGACGGCAACGGCAACTCGACGGTCTATCTGCAGGCCGGCACGGTCAACGACGTCTTGAAGGCGATCGACCTTGCCACCGGCGTGCAGACCGCGACGGTCAATGCCAACGGCACTGCGACGCTTGCGACCGCGAGCGGCCAGACCAACTCGTCGATCAACGCCTCGGGTCAGCTCAAGCTCTCGACCGGCGTCAACGCCGATCTGTCGATCACCGGCACCGGCAACGCGCTGAACGCGCTTGGCCTCGCCGGCAACACCGGGACCGCGACCGCCTTCACCGCGGCGCGCACCTCGGGCATCGGCGGCATCGCCGGCAAGACCTTGACCTTCGCCTCCTTCAACGGCGGCACGGCGGTCAACGTCACCTTCGGCGATGGCACCAACGGCACGGTCAAGACGCTCGATCAGCTCAATACGCAGCTTCAGGCCAACAACCTGTCCGCGACGATCGACGCCAACGGCCTGCTGACGATCTCGACCACCAACGACTACGCGTCCTCGACCATCGGTTCGAGCGCTGCAGGTGGTGCGATCGGCGGTACGCTGACCTCGTCGCTGACCTTCTCGACGGCTTCCACCCCCGTCCAGGACACCGTTGCTCAGACCTCGCGTGCGAACCTGGTGTCTCAGTACAACAACATCCTGAACCAGATCGACACGACCTCGCAGGACGACCTCGCAGGAC
>NZ_JBFULU010000126.1:0-1306 GCF_054049735.1 Bradyrhizobium sp. P5_C12 | reverse complement strand
GTTGGTGCCGGTCAGGGTGATGGTCAGCGTCGCGGCGGCGCTGGCGCCATGCTCGTCGGTGACGGTGTAGTTCGCCACCACGTCGGTGGTGGCGCCCTGCGCCAGATGCTGGTAGGCGGCATTCGACGCATCAAAGCTGTAGCTGCCGTCCGGGTTGAGCGTCAGGCCGGCCACCGCGGCATCGAGGCTGTAGCTCAGCGCCGCGCCGTCATCGACGTCGCTGTCATTGCTTGCGACGGTGCCGGTGATGGTGCTGTCCTCGGTGCCGGCATTGGCGTCGGCCACCGCGACCGGCGTGTCGTTGGTGCCGGTCAGGGTGATCGTCAGCGTCGCGTTCGAGGTCGCGCCGTGCTCGTCGGTGACGGTGTAGTTCGCCACCACATCGGTGGTGGCGCCCTCGGCCAGATGCTGGTAGGCCGCATTCGACGCATCGAAGCTGTAGCTGCCGTCCGGGTTCAGCGTCAGACCGGCGACTGCCGCATCGAGGCTGTAGCTCAGGCTGGCCCCGTCATCGACGTCGCTGTCATTGCTCGCGACGGTGCCGGTGATGGTGGTGTCCTCGCTGCCCGCGTTGGTGTCGGCCACCGCGACCGGAGCGTCGTTGGTGCCGGTGATGTCGATCACGACCTGCTGGGTGGCGAGGCCGCCATGGTGGTCGTCGACCTGGACGGTAAAACTGTCGGCGAGGTGCTCGCCGGCGGCGAGCGCGTCGACGGCGCCGCTGTCGAGCACGGTGTAATGCCAGGTGCCGTCGGGGTCGACGGTGGCGGTGCCGTGGGCGGCGGCGACGCTGACCGAGAGTGTGTGGGTGTCGCTGGTGTCGACGTCGGAGAAGGTGACCTGGCCGGTGGTGGTCTGGGCTGCGGCCGGGAGGTCGTCGCCTTCCGACACATTGCCGGACTGTGCCGCCGAGGTGATGACCGGGGCGTCATTGGTGCCGGTGATGTCGATCGACACGACCTGGGTGGCGAGGCCGCCATGGTGGTCGTCGACCTGGACCGTAAAACTGTCGGCGAGATGCTCGCCGGCGGCGAGCGCATCGACGGCGCCGCTGTCGAGCACGGTGTAATGCCAGGTGCCGTCGGGATCGACGGTGGCGGTGCCGTGGGCGGCGGCGACGCTGACCGAGAGTGTGTGGGTGTCGCTGGTGTCGACGTCGGAGAAGGTGACCTGGCCGGTGGCGGTCTGGGCTGCGGCCGGGAGGTCGTCGCCTTCCGACACGCTGCCGGACTGTGCGGCGCTGGTGATCAGCGGGGCGTCGTTGGTGCCGGTGATGTCGATCGACACGACCTGGGTGGCGAGACCG
>NZ_JBFULU010000125.1:0-1344 GCF_054049735.1 Bradyrhizobium sp. P5_C12 | reverse complement strand
CTTCAAACCTGTCGTCAGGCACGATCCACGAGTGACTCGTCTGGGACACTTCTTGCGCCGTACTAATATCGATGAGCTTCCGCAGTTGTTCAATGTCCTGGCCGGCGACATGTCGCTCGTCGGGCCCCGTCCACACGCGACCTCGCAAAACGAGGTGTTCGCTGAGCTTATTTCGTCGTTTTCCCGTCGCCACAACGTCAAGCCAGGCATTACCGGTTGGGCTCAGGTCAACGGTCACCGCGGCGACACCGATACCCTCGAGAAGATGCAGCGGCGTGTGGAGCACGATCTATACTATATCGACAACTGGTCGCTCCTTCTCGATCTCAAAATCATAGTCATGACCTTTCTTTCAAGAAAGGTGTATTGGAATGCCTATTGACGCCTTTCCGTCTGCTGCACACCTTCTACTGATCGCCCTTCGATTTAGCTGGGTAGCCGCTGCGGAATCGTCCAAGAACGCCTATGATAATTTTCGCCACGTGCTGCGTAAGACGGAAGCCACGCGAATTGCCGCACGAGTTTGAGCATCCACTATCAGGCTGGTAGGAAAATCTTGCAGAACAACAGGACCGATAATTGGATGAATCGCGACGATAGGCGGCCTGAATATCGTCCAGGGCCGGTTGTGTCGCTGGCAGAAGTCCTGGCCGTGCTGGCATTCTTACGACGACATGTACCGATCATATCGCTGACAGGTTTCGCGGCGCTTGGCGTTGCTGCACTTTACCTCATCACCGCGGTACCGACGTTCACCGCCAAGGCGCTACTGATCGTAAACTCGAGAGGGAACCTTGTAGACGCTGCGGCAACGTCAACGGTCGTGGAAAGCCAGATCGGAATCATGAAGTCTGAGAGCATCGCTAGCGCCGTGATCGAGAAGCTCGGCCTTGCTCAAGACCCGGAATTTGCGACCGGCCAAGGTGGCGGCATGATATCCGGGCTGCTCGGCTGGAGTAAGCCGGCGACGGAAGCGAGCGCCGCGCGGTATGCCGTGGAACGGTTCGAACGCAAGCTCTCGGCCAAGCGTGTCGGCCCTACGTATCTTGTCGAGATTACTTTCGATTCCAGAGATCCTGATCGAGCGGCGCAGATCCTAAACGCCGTTGCAGAAAAATATATTACCCGTCAAATGGACTCGGCTGGCTTGCAAGACGAGAAATGGGTTAAGGATCGACTGAACGAATTGAGCACTCAAGCATTAGCTGCCCAAAAGGCATTGGACGATTATAGTAAGAATCGGAAAGATCCGGCGGATTCAGCTGCTACGATCGATAAATTGGCAGCCGCTGCGGAAACATCAAAAAGCGCCTATGATAATTTTCGCCGCGTGCTGCGTAAGAC
>NZ_JBFULU010000124.1:0-1369 GCF_054049735.1 Bradyrhizobium sp. P5_C12 | reverse complement strand
ATATTGCACCTACCGGTATTGGAAAGATTTTAGAGAAGGTGAAATGCGGCGCGGCGGATCAGCGGAAACCGCTCGTGCAAAATGGCATAAACTGCATCCGCCCCCAGGCTAGATGGCTGGTGGGCCGCAATGGGTTAAAATGCCAAGAACTCGATCTGAGCAAATCTTGTCCGCCCTGCCTTAATAAGCGGACCTCAACGAGGCGCCGCGTTACTTCGCTGATTGGCCAGAAGCGAAGCTGAGAGTTTGACGCATATCACGTCGTAGGTCGGACTAAGCCACGTTAGCGACTGCTCGACGATAATCCCGATGCACTCTTTTCGCTTTGCGTTGATCGCGGCTTCAAATCCGATCCATCCCGGCAATGACGCCAAGAAACCAGCCGCTGAAGAAAGAGGCGCTAAGCATCATGAGATTGATCGTTGCGGAAGGACTAAGCTGTTCTTGAAAGTGAACAAATCCGATCAGCCCTAGCAGCGTACAAATTAGAGCGCAGAACGCGGGCCAAAGCGCCCGCCGTCGCGCTACGAGCCGCTGGGCCGGGGCAGTCCACTGAGAGTCCCGTGAGAGATTACAGGATCGACGAAACGATACCTCGTAAGTCAAGACCACCACGATCAGACAGGCAGTGAGCAAGTACATGGACACAATCACAATCCTTCGCGCCTAAAGGTTCTATCGGCCCGTTCCAAAAGAAAGGCTTGCGGGACAGATCGAAGTTCATCAATTGCGTTATTGGTTCCCTAACTAGCGCACGAAGTCAGCTACGGGTCAAAAGTAGCGGTAGGCCTAAGCTGAACCGACGCCCGGTTTGCCCCTGACAGCCGACATGGGACGGGCTTCGAGCGAGCTTCGGCTAAGGGCCAAAAGGCGACCTTTCAAAACGCGAAGTTCACTATGTCAGCCAGGTAGTGTCCAAGAACTGCAGGCCAAAGTGCCCCGGATCGGCGGTACAACATCATCAACAAGCCACCTATCACCATAGCCGCGCCAATATTCCCGAAACCCGTCCACCAGTGATAGGCTCCAAACAAAAATGAGGTTGCGAGAACCAAGGCATAGCCGTCATCCAAATAGCTCTGGAGCAGATGACGCGCACAGCGGCGGAATACGATCTCCTCACTTAAGGCGACTAGCCCAAGACCAAAAAAGATATCGACGACATGTAGCCAGCCCTGCACTTCAGGATATGCCCCGAGCACTGTCGCAGGTAGGCCTCCATTAATGGTTCGTTGGATCCAACCGCCCCAATAGTGGTCCGCGAGGACAATGCCGACAATCCAGATGGTCACTTCCCATCGCGCCATTCGAAGTGGTTCAAATCGGAAGGCTATCTTCCGCGCAGCAGGTATGGCGCACAGAACTGCCA
>NZ_JBFULU010000123.1:0-1573 GCF_054049735.1 Bradyrhizobium sp. P5_C12 | reverse complement strand
GTAGTCCAGCGAGAGCCAGCCAGCCGTAGGCCGATCTGATCGTGACGTCGTTGCGGACCGCGCGCATCGCGGCCATTCCGAACAGGAAATCGTCAAGTCGCCCGATGAAATTGTCCTTGAGGGGATTTATGAAAGGATTGGCGTAATCAGGGTGCCGGGTCATCCAGACGTGGTCGCCGACGATGCGATAGATGAAGCAAAAGACGGCCGCCAGAATGACGACGCGGGCAAGGCCGAGCCGTCGCTCGGCGAGCAGAAGCCCCGGCAACGAGATTGAAAAGATGATCTCCACGCCAAGCGACCACAGCACCCAAAGTGCCCAGGTTGGTTCCCAATATTTAGGAATGAAGTCGTGAATACCGGTCAGCAGCAGTGCGAAGCTCTTGGCGAAGGTGAAGAGGTCGTACTGCTTGAGGTAGCCCACGAGCAGAATCGTCAGGATGTAGAGAGGCCATAAGCGAAGTGCGCGCTGGAAGTAGAACCGCAGCACGTTTCTCCAGTCATCAGCGATGCTGGGTCGATAGAATACCATCCCGCTTAGGATGAAGAACAGGCCTACACCGAGATGTCCGTGATTGATTGCTGCCGGAGACAGCAACCGGGACGCATCGAACGGATACGCCGCAGCGATCTGCCGGTAGAAGAAATGGTGGAACAGCACGGCAAGAATCGCAAAGCCGCGGAAGGCATCGATGTAGGAACTGCGCTCTGATTTGCCTGGCATGAAAAGTCCCGTTGATTAACGGTGACCATAAATCCATTGCGCCGGTCCGCGGCTCGACCCTTTCGGGTTACCCCAATATTCGCTGTCCATAACCCTAGAGAAAATGCGCAGCGGGTGGAGGTGCAGACCATGATGCGGTAGGCCAAAGCAAATTCACGAGCGGCATGCTCGAAAGCAGACCTATACGGAAGCAACTCGTTCGGATTCGGTGGCCTGAAACCAGAGCCGTCGCGTCGTTGGCGGCATGCATTCATGCGATCCACCACCGGGCGCGCGATGCCTTCCTTGAACCCGGAGCGTCGTCGGGTACTTTTTTGCTGTTCTTCCAGGGATCAAGATGGAGAGCGACTCTATGCGAGTGATGTTTGTGCTTAACTGTCTTGGAACCGGAGGTGCTGAGCGTCATACATATCAGCTTGCGAATGCGCTGGCGGCCCACGGTGACATCTGCACGATAGTGGGCCTAACAAGCAGCTATTCGGCGGCAGATCTAGGCCAAAAATCTATCAAGCCGGCACATCTCAACCAAAGCTCTATCAAGAAGGCACATCTCAGCCAAAGCTCCGTTGAGATGCTGAATGGCAATCGGATTTACGACATCGGCACAGCATTAGGCCTGTCGCGAATGATCCGCACCCAGGCCCCCGAAGCAATTGTCGCGGTAGACGAGCGGCCATTGCTGTTCGCGACGATTTCACGGCGATTGGCAGGCTCAAATGCTAAACTCGTTTTGATCCTGCATAACCCGGACATTCTAACCGCGAGGGATCGGATACTCCAGCCCATCTACCGCTATGTTGTCGCACGCGTGGACGCAATGATCTACGTTGCCCAGGATCAGCGCAAGCT
>NZ_JBFULU010000122.1:0-1903 GCF_054049735.1 Bradyrhizobium sp. P5_C12 | reverse complement strand
GCCATATTGAAAGTTGGACCGCCCAGCCGCCGATCGGGTGGTCATCATCCTTCAATAGATAGGGAATGGAAAAATCTATCGAGAGAATTCGCACCTGACACCCCGAGCTTACTGCGACCGCAATATCAACATGGCACCCAAACTCACACCCCAAGCACCATAGTATTTTGAACCGGTCCGCGGCTCGACCCTTTCGGATTACCCATTCTCGATCACAGGAGAAGCCCAGACCAGCAAATCGCGGAATGGGGTGCGCCAAGCCGGGAAGTAAACCGGCATCGAGAGCTTTGGATCGCCGAGCGAGGGAAGTGGTTCTCCGCCGAACGGCCCCGCAGCTCGTGCCGAGTCGCGTGTTCGCCAAGGAACACGAGCGAGGGGCCAAGCTGAGCGCCCTTGGGAACGCAGTCGATCCACGCGATCGAATAGGTTGAACTGTCGCCGGCGTCGGGGGCGATCATTTCGCAATAAATTCCGAATCCGCTGCCCCCCGTATCTCACTTGTGACGGCTGGGCGTTGAGGGCGGCCAATTTTGGTTTGCCGTTCGCAATTGTGTTCCCCTGCCCCAGCCGACAACACGATATCCTCAATCTCGCTCCCGTCGCGGATCCTGGCTACGATCTCAAATTTGTTCGCCTCGCTAAGCTGGAAGATCGTGCCGTTGTTGTTGCCGTCCGCGTGCGTTCGGTTCACAATCAGGAACGAACCGGCATCCATCAGCCGATCCTTGAGATTGTCCACGGCGCGGCGCAACTGCGCCTCGTCGAAATAGCCGCGATTAAGCAGATTTGACACGCGGATTGCGTTGAACCGGCCGCGCAGATGCTCCGGGGTCGGCGCCATTATGTCGTCATCGGCAAAACTCAGCCGGGCGTTGTCGCGCGCATCCGGGTTCACAAGCAGTACAGCCTCTCCCCTTCGCCTCCCATAGGTCAACAGCAACAGCGTGCTTGCAAGCGCATTGAGCGCGGCGACGAAGAAACCGGTACCCCTGAAGAAATCCCGCGGCCCATCCAAGGACCATCGGACCGGGCGATTGCCGAGAATGTGCTGAATCACCTTGCCGTCGCGGTCGAGAAGAACCTCATATCCCGGCAACAGGGGCACGAGGCTCCCGTGCATGCACAGGTCCGTCGCGACGATTTCCGCATCGATACCAGCCTGGGCTAGGGCTTCCGCCCATTCGAGCGTGGAAATCCCCGAGGATGCGCCTACGTCCATGATCTCGCGCGGCTTACGGTCGAGTTTCTGCCACTCGCCGATAACCAGCATATTGAGATCATCGAGTCGATGATGGTCGGTGGTCTTGAAGGTGCCGTTGCGCAGGCGGATTGAGGCAAAGAATGCCGCCTCCTCCTTTTGCGTAAACGTATCACCTGCTGTCAAAAAACTCCTTGCATTCAAAATCACGCCGGCCTCCAAAATCTCGCAATGCGCAAAGCCCAGACCTGCCTTTAGACAAGATCATAAATGCAAAAAAGCGCCACGGTGGGCCGAAGTGCGGGCGATTGATCCAGGACGTGGCTACCGGCCATGTGAAACAATGCTAAGAGGTTCTGTTGGCGCATGGTCACTCCAGATCCCGGAGGCCGACTCCCCAACGGGACGAGACGTATTAGCTAGTGCATTTCCTTCTCTTCGCATCTCGGCAAGTGTTCGATAATACCCTGTCACAATCAAGATAGCAGCATAAGACACCAAAACGGCAGCAGGCCCGACTGTCGCAGCAATTGGCGCCGACGGTTCCAGCACGTCGGCCGACAAACGTACCACGATTGCGCACACCGCAGATACGCTCAAAATTATTCCAAGATTCTTCCAATCCTGCACCCTTGCGATCGGAACGCTCATCACTTTTGAAAGTCTTCTCAGGCAGAGCGCATACGCCATGAAGGTGGCCAGTAC
>NZ_JBFULU010000121.1:0-1920 GCF_054049735.1 Bradyrhizobium sp. P5_C12 | reverse complement strand
AGCCAGTACCGAGCAAATATTGTCAACGAACCCAGTGAGACGAATACCATGGTCTCGCTTTGCCTCCTCTACAAGCCAACGTTCCGCATCCCTGCCCACCACGCACCACTCAATTCCGGCCGGTGCCAAGTACGGTCGATAGACATTCTCGTAGAAGGAGCGAACCGCGTCGCTGTTYGGCTTGAAGGAAAGATTTCCCCAAAAAGCCACTCCCCTGCGTTTCGCGACATGACCATTTGCGTCAAATGTCTCCGCAAGGTCGATCGAAACTCCGTTCGGTATTGTGCTGACGTTTGTACTTATACCGGACAATCTACAAACGGTATGAGAATCCGCATCATTGATTGTTGTCACGTGGCTGAACCAATGAGGCAAACACGCTTCCGCCTTGGCAAGGCGTGCACGCATTAAATGCGCTTTTAGACGTGTTTTTAGTTGCAAGGGCCAAGGTGGAAAGAACTGTATTTCTCTGGTCAGCGTCAGCACTTCACTGTCCATGAGATCGAAGAGTATCTTCTTGTTGCTCGAAAACGGCCTAACGAATTCCGCAAGGAAAAGGCCAAAGACAATTATATGGCTGATACCGTTCTGTTCACAGATATCGGCTATGGCTTTGGTAACCTTTGAAAAGTGATGCGGGTAGGAAAGCGAATAGTAATTTGAATCATTTCGACGGAAGTGCCTTTTCAGCGAGGGCCTTGTTGTCGGAAGATTCGGTGCGTCGTTCATCTTTTTAAAGACATCGGCCAAACCGACCAGGCCGTCATTGAACTTATCGAGCGAACTGAGATTAACAGTCAAAAGGTACAGCTCATGCCGCTTCGCTAATTCACGGCACAGGTGCCACACGCGAAGATCATGGCCGTTGTGGAGGCTAGCGAGCCGTTTATGTGTGATCACTAGGATGCGCATCACGAGGACTCATTGATTGTCGATTGAGTGGAATCACACACAGCACGATGCTCGCTGACCAGACCTCTGACTCGGCCTGTGTTGATTGGAGCCCAGTTGGCTCGTTGACGCAACGGGAGGCGGCGCTCCCCAGTGGATGCAGCGTCTCGCCCCGTTGCTCTTCGTGAGTAATACTTTGGCATCGGCGTCTGGCGTAAACCCGACAGAAACCGCCATGGCGCAACTCCAGCGGCTGCTGCGCGATGCCCGCAAAGCCCGCCGTCATTCGACTGTGGCGGCTCTGATCCGGACCTGAGATGCCGAACGACAAGGTACTGGTGATTCAATGGTTTTCACGTTGCTCGACGGCTTTTGGCTAATGGTCGCGAAATGGTCGGCGCTGACAGCGTCAATGCCCACTACGATCCCAAGTTGAAAGAAGCGCGCATCAAGCTTCCCAAGCGTGGTCCGAAGTTCCCGACCGACGCCAAGCTCGTCCATGCGGCGATCAGGGGCTCAAGCCTGGCCGCCAGCACGGCCTCAAGCTGCGGCAATCGTATCTGCGCATCCTCAAACGCGCCGAGACAACCTTCGCCTCGTCCTTGCCTGGTTGAGGATGCCAGTGCGCCTAATCCTGCCCGCCCCATGGCGCCTGCACGCCTTCGTGTTCCGGCCTGGCGGATGCCGATCGTCGGCGACGATGGCACTCTTCACCCTGAACCCGTGAGGCGTACCGACGTTACCTTTGCCGATGCTTCGGATTGATGATCCGGTCGAAACGCGTCCGGAAGCGGTCGCTCGATCGTGCCCTCCTCTGTGCTTAGACGATGTTCCCGCCCGCTCACGCGGATGCCTCGATCGAAGAGATCGCGCAGCATTGCGATAGCGATGCCAAGAAGTAGTCCTCCACCGATCGCTATTCCGAGCACGTTTCTAGGTTTTGGCGCACTTGCCCTCAAAGGAGGGGACGCCCCGGTGACGAGACTCGCCTCAAAAACCGGCGTGGATTGTTGTTGCGTTGCTTCCGTC
>NZ_JBFULU010000120.1:0-2047 GCF_054049735.1 Bradyrhizobium sp. P5_C12 | reverse complement strand
TCTTCATAGAGCCTGGCTCGACCTTCGACTGCACCTTCTGTGATCTTCCCGATCTTCACGATCAGACTAGCGGCGTCAATTCTGGACCGACCCATGCGCTCTATCCTCGTAACGGGAATTATGGCGTCTGGATCCATATCAATCCGACGAGCTGGAGTTCTCCCTATGTCAGTTGCGCGACTGGCCGTTGGCATTTCGTGAGGACGACATTCAGGATGGATAATTCTCCCAATGGGTTTGTGCAGACTTGGCTCGATGGCAATCAGCTCTGGAATCGGAGCGGCGTGCAAGTTGGCACGCAAGCCAGGGCACCATTCTGGTGGAATCTGGCGTTGTATCGAGGGAACAATCTAAATGGCCTGCCGTTGGCCGTTTGGTATGCGAACATCGAAATAGATGCATCGGGCTCGCAGCCGTTTGCATCGCGCATCGACAGTCCGCTGCCGGTGCCACCACTGACATGATCGCCTAAGAAAGGCGACGGTCATGGACTAATGTATTATGGCGGCAGATGTGCCCGATCTACGCAGGCCGAAGGGTCTCGTTGCCTTGTTATGAGCCTTGCAATGGTCTCTTGAGTCTTTTGAATCGTCCTGGAGTTCACGTCGGACCAATTTAGCCGGACTGGATCAACTGTGATAGGCATCCAACCGCGCCAAGTTGATCATCATCGCAATGATCGGAAACACATACATGTTTTCAATTGCTGGAAGGATGTCACACTCAGTGGCCATGCTAATTCCACAACCAAAGATGCACGCGAACAGAGCCCAATAAAGGTCACTATTCAACCTTCGCCCAACTCGCCAGGCAGTAGCTGTTCCAACGCAAAGGAAAACGAGAAGCACGCCGGTTAAAATCGCCCCGCAATCAAGAAAGAAATTGATAATTGCATTATGCGCATGGGTGACCGGCATCAGGGTTCCCGAGGCCCAAAGTGGGCTCGTCCCCGTTCCATAGCGACCAGCACCAAACAGGAACAGGCCGATATCGCTGGTCCATTCATTTAGCAGCGGAACCCAAACCGATTCAACACGGCCTGTGAACAGGGCATCGGCCGAGACGTCGGAACCGCTATCAAACCCGATCGAAAGAAGAGCCTGAACGGTTGGTACGGTCCACAGGAGCGATGCGACGCCAGCCGCCGCAGCACCAACAGCCAAAATGACAAACCTGCGCCGCAGGACCAGGAATAGGGAACAGGAAGCTGCTACTATGACAAGCGCACTGCGTGACTGGAGAAGGAGAATTGCCACGAGCGCTAGACCGAGCGGGACGATCCAAAAAGCGCTCCGCGTAAGAGCTGTATAGAGCAACAGGGGTATTGTACAAATGTATATGGTTCCAATTGTATTGTAATGGACTCCAAAATACGTTTGGCAGAACTCGGCCATTTCGTACCGGCTCGCCGGGACAAGATCAGCCATTCCGCTTCGGTCACCTGAAAGCAGAACGGACGGATTCATCAGGACGAGAGCGACGAAAGCAATTGATAGCAATAGTATCGAAAGGCAGATCACGGTCGTGAGCCTCTCGAGCTCCTGAAAGGAGCGCATGCTCTTAAGGATGAAGAGGAACGGTAGAAGGTAAAAGCCCGGCACAATGCACGATAGTACAAAGCTGATGTAGGACTCTGGAAATGAGTCAGGGAAGCGGCTGTGCAAAAGAGGCGCGTTTGGAATCGATCTGATAAGGGCGATGGTGAAGGTGGCGAAGTACAGGAGAAAAAGTCTGATGGATGTTCGTTCGAGTTTGTCGGTCGCGTGTAGAGGCGCAGTGTGGAGCACCAGATAAGCCAAGACTACTGCTGATAATAAGTTGAATGGTTTAAGCCCTTGGATGTCGAACAAATTGTCTGTCACGCGCTGGAAGGGCAAAATGAAAACGAACAAGAGAAAGAAAAAGGTGCCAGCTTCCGCGACTGAATGCGGCGACGCGAGATGATAAGGCGCTCGGCCGCTATGGCTCAAAGAGGCACTCATCGACCTATCGAAATTGGTTGATCAGGTCGCCGCGAGGAAACCGGGCGTTTTGACTTGGCGACAAG
>NZ_JBFULU010000119.1:0-2053 GCF_054049735.1 Bradyrhizobium sp. P5_C12 | reverse complement strand
CTGAAGATCAGGTGGATACCCGTAGCGGGCCAACAGCTTGCGAACCTCGATCCTCATTCTGGCCCGAACGCTCTCCTTGCGAGTCCAGTCGATCGAGGCCGACTTCCGAATGGCACCGACGAGGGCTTGCGCCAGCAATCGCAGATGCTCGTGCTCCATCAGAGCCTTTGCCGTTCCGTTTTCAGCGAGAGCATCATAGAAGGCCAGCTCTTCCGAGTTGAGGCCCAGCTCGGCGCTACGGGCGCTCGCGGCACTGATGTCCCTGGCTAGAGCTATCAGCTCTTCAATCACCTGAAGACTATCCACCGCCCGGTTGTGGTAGCGGCGAATAGTGTCATCGAGCCTATCGCTCAGCTTGGTGGCTTCAACGATATTCGATCGCGAACGTGCCTTGATTTCATCCGCAAGGAGCCGACGCAGTGTTTCCACGGCGAGGTTCTTCTCCTTGATTTGTCCCACCTCCGCCAGGAACTCGTCTGAGAGGATTGAAAGGTCTGGTTGCTCGAGCCCTGCGGACTTGAATACGTCGAGGATTCCATCCGCCATCACGGCGCGGGAGAGCAGTTGCCGAATTTCACGCTCGATGTTCTCGCGGCCTCGGCCCGCTCCGGCTGTGTATTTGACCAGGTTGGCCCGTATCGCCGCAACCAGCGCAATCTCATCTCGCCGCGCCGTTACGCGCTCGTCGCCGGCACTGAGCGCATAGGCAACCTCCAGCTTGGTAGCAGCTTCGATGAAGTCCTCTCGACGCCCGTGACCCAATACAGTTTCGAGGCACTGCTTTAGGATCGTCAACCGAGCAGCCGGCCCGGCCGGAAAGAAATTGCGCCAGGGCGTGCTTTCGAGCAGCATCTGCGCGCTCTCCAGTCGCATCAGCGTTTGGCGAACGGCCTCGTCGGGGTCTAATCGAATTTGGTCACGGTCTCGGGCGGTGTACTGAGCAAGGGCGGCCCGCAGCTCAGCGCCGATCCCAAGATAGTCAACCACCAGCCCGCCCGGTTTATCGCCCCAGACCCGGTTCACACGAGCGATAGCCTGCATAAGCCCATGCCCCCGCATCGGCTTGTCGATGTAGAGGGTGTGCAGGGACGGCGCGTCAAAGCCGGTCAACCACATGTCACGCACGATGACCAAGTCTAACGCGGACCCCGGTCTCTTGAAACGTTCGGCCAGCGCTTCCCGTCTTGTTTTGCTGCGCAGGTGGGGTTGCAGCGGAGCTGGGTCGGAATTTCCATTGCCCGTGATGACGACCTTCAGCATGCCGGACGAGTCGTCTCGCGGATCAGCAGCAACCCAGTCAGGCCTCAGCTCTGCAATCCGATCGTACAGTTCCACTGCCACGCGCCGGCTGATCGCGACGATCATGCCCTTGCCGCCTGCCATTGCCTCCCGCCGTTGCTCGAAGTGAGTCACTATGTCGGCGGCGATCTGGGAAACGCGATCGGTCGCTCCGACTACTTCTTCGAACCGGCTCAGATTGCCCTTGTTGCGCTCGATCGCTGCATCGTCACCCTCCGTCAGTTCTTCTGCCAGCGCATCCAGCTCCTCGCGCTCCTCATCAGTCAAGTTGAGACGCAGCTTGGCCAGTCGGGCTGTGTAGTGGATCGGAACGGTCGCCTTATCCGCGACGGCCTGCGTCATGTCGTAGGTATCGATCACCTCTCCAAAGACCCCAACAGTCGAGCGGTCTCTGTCGTCGATTGGCGTTCCCGTGAAGCCCACGAAGGTAGCGCTGGGTAGCGCCTGCCGCAGATACTCCGCGAAACCGACCTGCTCCCGTACGCCACCTTCCCCGATCACAAAGCGCTTCCTGAAGCCATACTGGGTGCGGTGGGCCTCGTCTGCGATGACTACGACATTACTTCGTGGGGTTAGGAGGGGATGTTCACCATCATCACCCCGGAACTTCTGGATCGAAGTGAATACCAGCCCACCGATGTCAACCGTCAGCAAGCGGCGCATCTCCTCGGCGCTGTCAGCTTGGACCGGGATACCGCGCAGAGCCGAGATGTGAGCGTTGAAGGTGCCGGAGAGCTGATCATCAAGATCGTTC
>NZ_JBFULU010000118.1:0-2053 GCF_054049735.1 Bradyrhizobium sp. P5_C12 | reverse complement strand
GCGACTCACTCGGCGCCTACTCTCTCAATGTGAAATCCCGATGGCTTTCCCTGTCGCTGCCTCGCCGCGATTCAGGATTCGGCTCCGTGTTGCGCGTTTCCGCGCTTCCAACAAATGGAGAGTGTCATGACAAAGCCATGTCGTCGATGTGAGCAGGATCTCCCGTTGTCGAGCTTCGGTTACGGAGGCCGTTCCCGCCTTCGCAAGTTCTGCCACGCCTGCTTCTCCGCGATAGTGAATGGCGAAGTGTTCACCATGAATGCGACCGAAGCCGCCACGTTCATGGCGAGGCTGGAAGCTGGCCAGTCGCTTCGAATGCTTGAAACGCTACGAGTGGGACAGTTAGAAGTCTCATACCAACGGTCTCGACCAGTTGTCGCCGCCTGGTTGCCAGCGCGTCCTTTAAAGCAGCCCCGCGCCTGCATGCTCTTTGAATAGCTCGRCCTCTTGGATGTACCCAGCCAGCGTGTCCACCGATTTGTGGCGGCTTACGTCCTTCATTCGGAAGATGGACTTGCCGGCCGCAGCGGAGGAAGTCAGGAAGCCGCGGCGAAGCGAGTGGCCAGAGAACAGGCTGGCATCGAGTCCGACGCGGCCGGCGTAGGCCTTCACGATAAGAGCGACCGATTGGTCAGTCAGGCGCTCGGCGCTGACCACCCCCGCCTTATTGATCGGCCGGAATACCGGGCCTGCATCGATGCCGGCAGCCTCGAGCCAGTCGCGCAGGGCGACAACGGGGCAAGCCTCGGCGGATCCGCGCGCCACGGCGATAGTCACGCCCTCTGCATCTTGGTCGGTCTTGGACTTGGCAATGAGCACCAAAAGCCCCTCTGGCGTCTCCTCGATATGCTCGACGTCGAGCGCGACGAGCTCCGAGCGGCGGAACGCACCGCCGAACCCCAGGAGCAACAGCGCGCGGTCGCGCTTGCCGGCAATCGTGGCGGGGCACGCGGCAACCATGGCTTTGATCCGAGCGGCGACAGCCGGAGCCTTCTTGACCTTGGCGGCGCCAATGCTGCGGCGGATACCGCGGAGCGTCGCCTTGACGGCCTCGGAATCGGTAGGCGTCGGCAGCGAGGCCAGCTTGTGCGCGTAACGGATTGCGGCGAGGCGCCGGCCGAGCGTGGAGGCTTTTGCGCCTTCCTCGGCGCCGTGCGCCAGATATGCCGCCACGGTCTCAGGTAGTGCCGGCAACGCGCTGGCGGCCTTCTCCTCGCAATAGGTGCGGAACAGCCGAAAGTCGGTCTCATAGGCCATGCGCGTGGCTGGCGCCTTCTCGGCCTTGGCATACGAGACGGCAGCGGCCAGGTCGGGGGCAATGGCCGCGGGCAGGCTGAAGGCGTCGGCAAGCACTGGAAGGGAAGTCATTGCTTGAGTTCCATAGCTAGCGAGAAGAAGCGTTATCAATAGCTATCTAATATTGTGCTATCACGCAAGCACAGATCGATCCGGCAGCTGTTCTTCCTCTGTATCATCAGGCCATGTCGAGCTAGGCTCGACACCCCTTCAACCGAGCCCGCGACCGCCTTAGCGCGGTTTGGGCTGGCGCCGATGAGAACCACAGCATGCCCCGCAAGAAAGTCGGCCGCCTTTCGTCGCGCGATCCTGGGGCGTTCAAGGCGTTGTTGGTTAGGATGAACCCCGAGGGGTGGCGAGCGCTGAGGATCTTGGCCGCGGAATCCGACACGACGCTCAACGCGCTCGCGATCGAGGCCTTCAACGACTTGCTACGGAAGAAGGGGAAGCGGCCGATTGTGGCAAACCCGCTGC
This sequence comes from Bradyrhizobium sp. P5_C12, assembly GCF_054049735.1. Classification (NCBI taxonomy): domain Bacteria; kingdom Pseudomonadati; phylum Pseudomonadota; class Alphaproteobacteria; order Hyphomicrobiales; family Nitrobacteraceae; genus Bradyrhizobium; species Bradyrhizobium sp. P5_C12. The sequence goes on along the minus strand of NZ_JBFULU010000118.1, from coordinate 283 downwards.
ATGACGACTAGGGCAGTATTTTATTGCCTACACCACTGAGGCAGCAGGACTTTCCATAGCTGACTGGTCCCGACTGGCCCCCTACCAATTCCTGCCATCGTCCGCGCGCGTACTGCGCAGAAATTACGCCAGCGGCGGACACGGTGCACATCAGCCTCAGCAGCGGTGCGAAGCCCGGCGACTCGGTTAGAAATGTTTAGGTTTGTTAAGTTGCGATGTGCCGGCCGGCTCACATTTGATTGTTTGATTTCAATTCAGCCAGCGCCCGGAGCCGTCGGGGATG
>NZ_JBFULU010000117.1:0-2140 GCF_054049735.1 Bradyrhizobium sp. P5_C12 | reverse complement strand
GCTTCAACCTCACCTTCGCTTACCTCGGGGCATGCAATCGGAGAGTCTTGAAGAGTGCCGATCAGCGATCGAAAATAGGCATGTCCCTCATAGATAGCGGCTGCCAAATGATCGCAGAAAGCGGCGAGGTCGCTCTCTGCAAGATCGGCCACCTGCCGTCCGAGTGGCGTGAGCGAATAGGTCCGGCCGCGATGTGCCTCCAGGTATCGGCGCGCAGAGGGGACTTGCGTGCGCTCGACAAATCCCAGCCGAATCGCCTCCAACAGCACTTCCGCCGTGGGCGCCCAGTATGCATCGCGATCGCCTACTCGGCTGGCAGTGCGCCGTCCTATGCCTTGGACCACTAATTTGTCGACCGTCCTCGCGTAACGCTCCCTGGCTTGCTCGAAGGTTGCTCCTTGCCGGAGAGCCACGAGCTGGTCCCGCATGTGCGGAAGCACATGTTGGAGACGCGGGATGGTATCGGTCTCTTTCATTCTGAATGCGTAGCGACATCTCACATCTCTTGCAAGAGATATGAGCTTACAGTATTAAGAGATTAGCGTATAAGTAGTATAATACCTCTCAAGGCATTTGGGTGTGGTCCTGATTGCGAAAGTGAACTCGAGCCGCAGATTAGGTCGACGCAGGTAGCCCGGCTTCCGGTCGCCGACCATCGCCACGGTACAACCTCCTGGCTCCTGGAGGTGCGTTCTTCTCCCAAGAGCCGGGTTGCAGGGCGCATGTAAGCGGTCGAAGGGGACGATTTATTCCACCCGCAAGCAGCTGTCCCGATGTCCCAGACCTAGCCTGTCGGGACGGTGGGACAGGGACATAGGCGGGGACGATCGGCGGCACGGCATCAATAGGCAACGCTGGGTCCGATGCCCGGAAGGTCCTATCTCGCTCTTTGATGGCCGACTCGGCATAATGCTAGGGCCGTCTTGCCTCGCCAACCATCATCAATTCTAAACGTTCGCGAACACTTCTGCTTGTTCGATCATCAAATCCACCGCCGCCTTCTGATGATCAGGTGGCTATCCGTAACGGGCCAAAAGCCTGCGAACTTCACTCCTGATTTTGGCTCGGGCGGCCGGGTGAAGTTTTGCATCGACAAAACCTTCGCTCGCCCAGCGGGATGTATCTGGCTTGTCGTCTCAGTTGCTCGGATGGCCGTCTGTCGATCCCGCAGAGCACGTAACCGTTGCGTTATGGAGCTGTTGACAGCGAGGTTGTAGCTTGATTTGCTGCAATTATAAATTGGGCAGGGGGGCACAATGAAGTTTTCTCGGTACCTTTGGGTGGCCGGTGGCTTTGCTGCCGTTTTGGTTGGTTGTGGTGGTGGCTTTCATGCCGCTGATCCATCGCAAAGCAACGAAGACATTATGTATGTCGTAAACAGTAGTTCGCTTGCATTCGCCGAAAACCTAAGACTTACGCCTCTGCCTCTCCCAACAATCCCACCAGGGACGGCGGGCCCGAATCCCATTCAGCCGGGTCTGCAGCCACTTGAGGTCGTACCTTCGACACCCGTTAGTCCCAAGGGACTGGCGCCTGGTCAAGTACCTCCTGATGGCCAGCCGCAGCCAGCGGACGTAGCAGTTAGCCCCTACAGCAAGGTCGGCAGAATCACCTTTCGGTTTCCAACAGACGCGCCAGGTTGGGGTCACCTATGTACAGCGCAGTTCATCGGAGATCTCGGGGTAGTACTTACTGCAGCACATTGCGTCTGGGATCAGCAGAACAAAGTCTGGGGTGGAAATTACTCGTTTCAGCTCGCCTATCAGACCGGCGGACCAACCCAGTCATTTAACTGGGAGTGCGCCGCCATCATGTCTGGTTGGGCCAATGGAAAGTATGCATACGACTACGCGGTTCTAAAAATCCGCGGCGTGCCTCCGAATGGGGGGCTCGGGATGAAGATCAACGTCGGAGCTACACACCTTGATGCCATTGGCTATCCTGACAACTACGGTGGCAACGAGGTTATGTACCACGTCTATGGTAACAAGGACGGCTCCAATCCCACATCCATGCTAAATCCTCTAGGCCATGGTGCGAGCGGGGGTGCATGGGTTGAAGGGACCGCCCCCGAGAATGAGACTAATGTCGTTAGCCTCAACTCCTTCAAGTACAACAACGACTCTACACGGATGTATGG
>NZ_JBFULU010000116.1:0-2262 GCF_054049735.1 Bradyrhizobium sp. P5_C12 | reverse complement strand
GCCCTGCATGCCCGTGATGTGCGAGGAAATCTCGTCGGTGGCCTTGGCGGTCTGGCTCGCCAGCGACTTCACTTCGCTGGCGACCACCGCGAAGCCGCGACCGGCTTCACCGGCACGCGCCGCCTCGATGGTGGCGTTGAGCGCCAACAAATTGGTCTGCTCGGCAATCGCCGTGATCAGCTTGACCACCTCGCCGATCTGCTGGGCGGCATGCGAGAGTTTGCCAATGCGGCTGTCGGTTTCCTTGGCCTGCCCGACGGCGGCCTCCGCGATGCGGCTGGAGTCGCGGACCTGGCGGCCGATCTCCTCGACCGAGGCCGAGAGCTCTTCGGTCGCAGTCGCGACCGACTGCATGTTGGATGAGGCCTGCTCTGAGACGCCAGCGACCTGGCTCGACAGGCTCTGCGTGGTCTCCGCGGTACGGGTCAGCGTCGAGGCCGCCGATTCGAGTTGCACGGCGGAGGCCGAGACGTTGGAGACGATGGCGCCGACCGCGCTTTCGAAATCGTCGGCAAACCGGATCAGCTCGGAGCGGCGGGCAGTAGCCTGCTCCTTGTTCTGGGCTTCGCTGGCGGCGGCATCGCGCTCGGCTTTCGCCACCGCCTGAACCTTGAACTCCTCGACCGCGCCGGCCATCTCGCCGATCTCGTCCTTGCGGCCAAGGCCCGGCAGCACCACGTCGAAATTGCCCGAGGCGAGCTCGCGCATCGCCTTGCACATCGCAATCATCGGACGCGAGATGCCGTTACCGAGCATCAGGGCCAGCACGGCGCCGATGGCAAGGCCACCCAGCGCCATCATCAGCATCAGCCGCTCGGTCTCCCCGATCGTCGCATTGGCGCTCGCCTCGATGCGCTGCTGGTCGGCGGTCAGGTCCGATCGCAGTTCGCTCGAGAGCTTCACGATCGAGGCGGCCGTCTTGGTCATCTCGCCATTCAGCTTGACGATGACCTTCACGTTCTCGGACAGCTTGGAAAACGAGGTGCGGTACTGCTTCAGCAGGTTGCCGATCTCGGTGACGCGATCGGTGATCTTCTGGTCGTTGGCATAGATCGAGACCAGCAGGGTCTCCAGGAATTTGATGCGAGCGATCACGCCATCGGCGGTCTTCGGCTCCGGCTTGGCGACGAAGGCGCTGACCGAGGTCGAGACCGCGAGATATTGCGAGGTGACGTCCTTGGCCGTGGTCTGAACCGAATTCAGGCCCGCCAGTGCCGCGGTGTCGGCGAGGTCGTCGAACTTGAAACGGATCTTGTTGCCGACACTGTTGAGCTCATCGGCCGCGATCTTGTTGTTCTCGCGCGTCAGGGTGATGATCTCACCGAACACTTTCGTGAAGCGCTGGAAGTCGGCCTCGAGCCTGCCGACCTGCTCGCGGCGCGCCGCGCCGGTCGTGGCGGACAAGGATTTGGCGATCGCAGCTCTTAGATTCTCCTCGGCCACCTTGGCTGCGGTCTCATCGTCCGCCGCGCCGGTCAGGGTGTAGGCCCGCGCCAGCCCCTGATAGGCGATCAACTCGCGATCGACGGTCCGCGCCAGATCGGCTTCCGACACGCTGGTGCGGTAGGAGGCCACGGCGCCCGCGATTCGCTCGAAGCCGAAATAGGCGAAAGCCATGCTGACGGCGAGGATGGCAAGCACCGCCACGAAGCCGAGGATGATTTTTGCGCGAAAACGCAAGGTGAGCAGCTTCGATGTGTTCGGCTTGGATTTGACGGACATTCCCCACCCCATTCCATTCGCGGAAAACCAGGCGCAGCCCGGAAGCAGCCCGCTTCCTGACCCTTCGGCACGGTACGGGGCAAAGGATAAGCAGCGGTAAATTTGCGGCATCGCAACTTGCGGTTCGGTGACGCGGGGTTGTCCGTCGTCCCGGCGAAGGCCAGGACCCATAACCACAGGGAGTAGTTGGGCGACGATTCGGAGTTACCAGTTCGCGCCACGACTCCTCCCTGGGGTAATGGGTCCTGGCTTTCGCCAGGACGACAGGGAGAGTGGTGCGGCGACCGAGCGCTTACGCTGCCCTGATATTCGCCATGAAGCGGTCGAGCTCGGCGCGCAGGCGGGTGCTCTCGGACGACAGCGTCTTGGCCGAGTTCAGCACCTCTTCCGAGGCCGAGCCGGTCTCGGCGGCGCCGCGGTTGACCTGGCCGATGTCGGTGGCGGCGGTCTGAGTGCCCTGCGCGACGGTCTGGACGCTGCGGGCGATCTCCTGGGTGGCGGCACCCTGCTGCTCCACCGCGCTCGCGATGGAGGTCGAGA
>NZ_JBFULU010000115.1:0-2334 GCF_054049735.1 Bradyrhizobium sp. P5_C12 | reverse complement strand
GCTGAGTGCAGCCCGAACCTTCAGGGCGTACCGTTCAGCGCGCTCAAGCGTACTATACTTTCGATCTTCGAAGTGATCGCCAGAGATTCGGATAGTCTGGTCGACATCCGAAAGGAGTTGCAGGCAATCCATCAACTCGCGATCGATTCCATATTGGATATTCCGGTCGAGGATCCTCGCTGGAGCGAGTTGGAGCCTTACGCGCGCGCGCGTGCCATTTCCGATGCAAGTTGCGCCATCGTTCAAAGCTTGGCCCTCCAGCAGCGCACCGTTCTTCTCATCGAGGACCTGCACTGGATCGACCGAGCCAGCGATACGGTTGTTGCTGCAATCGCGTCGTTGCAGAGCCCCAACCTGATAGTTTTTCTCACGAGCAGGCCGAACGGCATGCCTGAGTGGATCGCGCGCTGCCACGCGGAAGTGATTGCAATGCGCCCCCTGGATGACGATTCGGGATTGGCCATGTTGGCCGATATGCTCGGACCGTCGGCGACGAACACCGATTTGAAGAACCGGATCATCTCTCATACTGCCAACGTTCCCCTGTTTCTCGAGGAAGTCTGCCGTGGGCTGAAAGATAGTGGCACGCTTCGCGGTCAGTGGGGTGACCTTGCGCTCGTTCGACCCATTGAAGAGCTCGGTATCCCCACCAGCATTCAGGGCGTGATTGCGGCGCGACTCGATCGTGTCTCAAGGCAGGAGCGCTCGGTTCTCCAAATAGCGGCGGCGCTGGGGCCACGCTCAAGCGTAATGATGCTGCGGAACGTCGCGGCGCTGCCCGAAGACGTTCTCCAGGATTGCCTTGGAGCGCTCGACCGAGCCGAGCTCCTCGTCAGGATCGATAGTGAACTTGAGGACTCGATCGAGTTCCAGCACGAGATGGTCCGCCAAGTGACCTACGAGTCGATGGTCGAAAAGGTGCGCGAAAATATACATGCGCGAATTCTTGCGGCCTTCGAAAGCGAGACATGGAGCGACGGTCCTGACACGCTTTGCTACCACGCAATGCGCGCGAAGGATTGGCTGAAAGCGTTCGGGTACGGGAGGGGTGCCGCGCAGAAATGTCTTGTGCGCTCGGCATATGCCGATGCGGTCGACTATTTCGGGATCGCGATGAGTTCCCTCGACAAAATACCGATGACTCCTTCGCGGGAGGCAGATGCAATTGACCTCCGGATGGAAGCGCGAATGGCATTCATCTGGTCCGGCCAGGTTGCCGAGTGGATCGATCTCGGAAAAGAGGCCGAACGCCGGGCTAGTGGAATTGACGACATCGGAAGAAAGGTCGCCGCCATGACCGTCATGGCGGGTGGACAGAACTTCTACGGGACGCCAACTGAAGCGGTTGCGCTTGGCCAGGAGGTTGTTGGTCTCGCCGAGAAGTCAGGCAACCCGGGTTGGCGCAACCTTGCACAATATAATCTCGGACAGGCCTATTTTCTCGCTGGTCGATATCGCGAAGCGGAGCAGACGTTGGCGCGAGGCCGCGCTAATCTCATGGGGCCGGAGGCAAGCGCGCCCTTCGGAACTCCCCCAAAATACACGCTCCTCCTCTGCTGCATGATGAAGAGCTTCACCCACACCGTGATGGGCGAGCTCGATGCCGCCGAGCAGCTCCAGCAGCAGGCCGCGGCGATCGCGGAGGAGACGGGCCGTCCCTATGACCGTGTCGCGGCGGCTTCTAGCGGCGGGTGGCTGAAGCTCGGCCGCAACGATCCGGCGGCGGCCGCTGCCATTCTCGAAGAGGGGTTCGTCCTGGCGCAGAAGCATGGCATCCGGCTGTTCGTGCCGGTGCTCGCCTGCCATCTCGGCATCGCCTATCTGGAGCAGGGGCTGTTCGACCGCGCGCGCGGCATGCTCGGCGAGGCGCGCGAGGAGGCGAAGGCGGTCGGCTACACCTCGGCGGTGCTGCGCAGCTCGATCTACCTGGCGCTGGCCACCTCCCGCCTCGGCGATACCCAGGCCGCGCAGAACATGCTGCGCGAGGCGCGCAACACCGCCCGCCAGCAGGGGTTCGCCGGCCTCGAGGCCGAGGCCCTGTTCGTCGAAGCCGTCGTGACGCCGGCCTCGAGCGCGGAGAACAAGGCGGCCATTCTCGCCGCGCTCCGCGGCACGATCGCGATCGCATCCGAAAGCGGCGCGCTGCCGCTGAGGCAGAAGGCCGAGGCGATGCTGAACGAGGTGCTCGCCCGGGGTGATGAGCTGACCTGATCCTGCTCGCCGCTGACGGTCGGGTCCGCGACCGCGCCGTCGCGGGCTGATATTTGCCCGACACGTCATGAAAATCCTACAGTTAAAACAAAAGCTTAGCGCGGCGCTTGTACTGTGCATGGG
>NZ_JBFULU010000114.1:0-2348 GCF_054049735.1 Bradyrhizobium sp. P5_C12 | reverse complement strand
CATTCTGATGAAAGTGAGGGGTACGCGAAGACGATAGAATTTGCCGCGGCCCGTTTGGCTGATCACAAGCTTGACGACGGAATTGTTGTACTTCCGTTACGTCGCGACCTCGACGAACTAGCAAGCTCGTCGCTTCGAGCGGAGCATCTTTCCACTTCCAGCCATCCATTTGCTCTTTCAGAACTGCTCGGACGCTTGGCCGCAGCAAGTGGTTGCGGCGGTGTCGTCGTGGACCTTCGGGCCGGCCTAGTACCTCTCGCTGCACAATTCGTGCTCGATCCAGCGGTGGCTCGGATCTTTACTACTTCGTTGTCGGGCCAATCATTGGAAGCAACTGCGGCTCTCATCAGATTTGTAGCTCGCGAATTACGACGTCATCGAGCTATTTTTCCAAAGCCGCTATTAGTCGTCAACCGAGTTCCGAGCGTTCTAAGAGAAACGGGCGCGGATGAAGCTCTTTTGCGACCGACGCTCGATCGCATGACTGCAGATGTGCTGCGGGGCTACGGGGACGAAGTTGGCTCGGACGAAACGATTTTTGACAATGATGTCGAGTTAGCCCCGTGGAGCTTGCTAAAGATTCCCGAGATATCTGATTTGCAGGTCACATCGATAGGGTGGACTGGCTTTTCTGACCAATTATCTGCATCTGGCTTTTCTCGCCGGTTAGAGGCCGAACTCAATAGTTGGCTTGAACAAGATGTTGGTTACCAACCAAACACGACACTTGATCTTCCGCCACCTGAACCAAAGGTGATTGACCAGGAGGGGAGAAGAAAGAAGCTATCAGAGTTTGCAACCCAGTTTGTTGCTGCTGAAACGGCTGATCGTGCGGTCGATACACCGCTGGTCACAGGCCCGCTGCGGGCCCTCTCTCGACAATTTACGAGCCAGCTTCCGATTATCGTTAGTGAGGGCGCCAAAGGTACTGGCAAAACTCTCACTGCTAGATTTTTGCTGAAAAAGGCGTCTTGGGCAGCGGTCGTCTCCTCCTTATCTCAAGAGACATCTGCGGTTGATGCGCCTATTCTTCCCGTGCTTGGTTCAATCCAGACTAGCGGTCAATTTCAGTCCGAGATTGATAACCAACGCCTAATAGCGACAGCTCAGCTCAAGCTCAAGAATCCTCAGCGGGTCGATCAAACAAGAAGCATTCTCCTCAAGAGGCTGGCCAATCCAAAAGAGGACGACTACGCGGGGATTTGGCTCGATGCGATCGCTTGGAGTGCAGGCTTCGAGGTCGGCACTCCAAAGGCTGGCGAACAATTTATAGAGCGGCTCCGAAAGAGAAAGGAGCACGTTCTAGCTATCATTGAAGGCATTGAGGAACTGTACAATGATCCGTTTGCGGGTCACATGCCGAAAAATCTGAGAGGATTGCTTGTTGATCTTCCGCAGAGATTGAAGGGCGAGCCGGGGCGACCTATTGGACTCATCGTGTTTTCGCGCCGAGACAGCGTTGATGCGGCAGTTACCCAGAATCGCGCTCAGTTCAGAATCACCTACAGAGACTTTGAGCTGTCTTGGAGCGATAGCGATGTACTTGAACTTGCTGCTTGGATTGCTACTCAAGCTGGTAGTCTAGCAATCTGGAATGAAAATTTTCGGCAGCTTACCCAAGCCGAGCGCGAGAAAGAGCTTGAGCCGTTATGGGGACGGAAATTGGGGCCGGATGATCGCCCAGGTAAACGAACGGCCGAAGCGTACACCGCACCGTGGGTGCTCGCTGCCCTCTCGGACTTGCAGGGACGCTTGGTTGCACGTGATCTTGTGCGATTTTTAGCCGATGCCGCTAGCCATAAACCCACAGACGCGGAGGATACGCAGTACAGCAACCGGCTTCTTGTTCCTCGCGCACTAAAGAGCGCAATTAAGCCGACCAGCATTGCAAAGGTTAGGGAAACGGTTGAAGAAATTCGTGATCTCAAAGCGGTTTTTCAGAAATTCAGCAAGAAGGACGTTCGCGCTCCGATCGACGAAGCCGCTATCAAGTCGCTAAATCTCAAGAGTGGCGACATCACACTCCTCCGCCGGCACGGAATCTTGTTTGGCGAAGCGCCGCCGTACGAAGTGCCAGAGCTTTTTCGAATGGGCCTGAATCTGAAGCACACCGGAGCGCGGCACAGCGTCATAAATCTTCGCCGCAAATCACGACAACGGCTTGGGCTGCAGAGCTCCACTTAAGCATCCGGTGGATTAGAGACGTCAAGTTGGCGTCAATTCTCTCTGGAGCTTCTGCGCTATTGCGACTCAGCGCGCACGAACAACATTTGCTTTTGAGGCTACTAAACGGCGGCAAAGAACGTTCGGACCGTGACGTATCCAACAATAACAGGCCAAATTTAAAT
>NZ_JBFULU010000113.1:0-2469 GCF_054049735.1 Bradyrhizobium sp. P5_C12 | reverse complement strand
ATCGCGCTCAAGAGATCGTTCACGGTCGCGAGCGAGGCCGGCGTGGCGGTGTCGCCGAGATAGACAGTGGTATTGCCGCTGCCGTCGGTGACGAGGTGGCCGCTGACGCCCGAGCCGGACGGAACCGCGGTCGAGGCCGGCGCGGTGCCGCTGCGGAAGGTGATGGTCTTGCCGTTCACGGTCAGCGTGTCGCCRTCGGCGGGCTGGGCGTTGCCGAGCAGGCCGGTGGCGCTCGTGCCGCTGGTGGCGATCAGGGTGATGGTGCCGGCCAGGGCSGTGGTGCCGTCACCGGCCGTCGCRCCAGTGCTTGCAAAGGAGCCGATGGTRGCGCCGAGCGTSGTGGTGCCGYTCGCCGCGGTGGTGCCGCCGGCCGYGCCGYTAWACASCACGTTGCTGCTCGCCGTCGCGCTGGCGAAGCTCGTCGTGCCGCGGAGGTCGGCCGCCGTCGCACCGGCGATGGTGGTGGAGACGTTGGACTTGGTGGAGTAACCGACCGTGGTCTGCAGCGCCTGGTTGGCGATCGACTTGGCGCTATCGATCAGTTTCTGCAACGAAGTCAGGCCGGTGTTGGCAGCCTGCAGCACCTGCACGCCGTTGGCGATGCCGTCGAGCAAATTGTTGATGTCGCTGGCGCGGTTGTCGAGCGACTGAGCGGTGAAGAAGTTGGTGGGATTATCGAGAGCCGAGTTGACGCTCTTGCCGGTCGACAGACGGTTCTGCGTGGTGGCGAGGAGATCGGCGGTGGACTGGAGAGAAAGCAGGTTCTGACGAACCGATGCGGAAAGAACAATACCGGACATGACTCTTACCCTTCTGGCTTACGCGTCTTCGTTCGATCGCTTCGGATCGAGTGACGGGGCCAGCGTGCCGCGACATGGCTAACAAAGGGTGAAACGAGCATCGCCTGCGTAAGCGCCGGTTCACCATGAACGACTGGAAGCGCTTGCGGGGTCCGGCAATCGCCCTGAAATCATTGGCGATTCTCAGCGCTTACGCTCCATTAACCATAACCGCTGGTTACTTTTCAGAGTGTCGCCTGCCCTCTCGAAACCTCGAGCGACGAACGAAAAAAAGCGGCGGGGCCGAAGCCCCGCCGCCGGATCCTGCTTGCGATGCTGTCCGCGAGTTAGCGGAGCAGCTGGAGCACGCTCTGCTGCGACTGGTTGGCCAGCGACAGCGCGGAGACCGCGATCGACTGGCGGGTCGAGAGTGCCTGGCTGTTCGCCGCCTCGACGTTGGTGTCGGCCAGGGTCAGGTTGGACGAACCGGTCTGCAGCACGTTGATCAGGTTCTTGTTGAAGTCCTGACGAACCTGCACGATCGTCAGGTTCGAACCCAGAGCCGAGGCTTCCGAGCGCAGCGTGCTCGAGGCCGAGTTCAGGTTGGTCAGCACCTTGTTGGTGGCAGCGTTGTCGATGAAGTCGACACCGCTGGTCAGCGCAGCAAGGCCCAGACCCTTGGAGTTGTAGGTGACGCCGGTGATGCTCAAGCTGGACTTGGCGGTCTCGTCGAACACCAGCTTGAGCTGGTCGCCGTTGAGCAGGTTGACGCCGTTGAACGAGGAGTCCTGCGCAGTCGAGTCGATCTGGTTCAGGATGTTGTTGTACTGAGACACCAGGTTCGCACGCGAGGTCTGAGCAACGGTGTCCTGGACGGGGGTGGAAGCCGTCGAGAACGTGAGCGACGAGGTCAGCGTGCCGCCGATCGCACCACCTGCAGCGCTCGATCCGATGGTCGAGGACGCGTAGTCGTTGGTGGTCGAGACCGTCAGCAGGCCGTTGGCGTCGATCGTCGCTGTCAGGTTGTTGGCCTGCAGCTTCGAGTTGAGCTGATCGAGCGTCTTGACCGTGCCGTTGGTGCCGTCGCCGAAGGTGACGTTGACCGCCGTGCCCGCGTTGAAGGAGGAGAAGGTCAAGGTCTTGCCGGCGATGCCGCCAATGCCCGAGGTGCGCGCCGCGGTGAAGGCGGTCGCGGTCCCGGTGTTGCCGGCGAGGCCAAGCGCGTTCAGCGCGTTGCCAGTGCCGGTGATCGACAGGTCGGCATTGACACCGGTCGAGAGCTTGAGCTGACCCGAGGCGTTGATCGACGAGTTGGTCTGGCCGGTCGCAGTCGCAAGCGTCGCGGTGCCGTTGGCGTTGACCGTCGCGGTCTGCACGCCGGTGGCAAGGTCGATCGCCTTCAAGACGTCGTTGACCGTGCCGGCCTGCAAATAGACCGTCGAGTTGCCGTTGCCGTCGGTGAGAACGTTACCGCTGGCACCATAACCCGTCGGAACGCTCGGAGCACCGGTCGAGCCCGGGATCGGCGCGTTCTTGAAGGTGATGACGTGACCGTCGACGTTCAGCGTCGAACCGTCCGCGATGGTCGCACCCAGCGAGGCCGCGCTCGTGGTTCGGTTGACGTTGACGGTGGCATTGCCGCCGCCCACGGCCGTGGTCAGGCCGAGAGCCTTGAGGAGGTCGGCCTTGC
>NZ_JBFULU010000112.1:0-2769 GCF_054049735.1 Bradyrhizobium sp. P5_C12 | reverse complement strand
GCTCAAGGCGGCGCGCGACACCGGCATGCTGGTGATCCATACCCGCGAGGGCCATCTGCCCGATCTGTCCGATGCGCCGCCTGCGAAAGTCGAGCGCGGCGCGCCGAGCCTCCGCATCGGCGATCCCGGCCCGATGGGCCGCATTCTCATTCGCGGCGAAGCCGGCCACGACATCATCCCCGAGCTTTATCCGCTCGACAGCGAGGTCGTGATCGACAAGCCCGGCAAGGGCGCGTTCTACGCCACCGAGCTCACCGACGTGCTGGAGAAATACGGCATCGAGAATTTGCTGGTGTGCGGCGTCACCACGGAAGTGTGCGTCAACACCACCGTGCGCGAAGCCAATGACCGCGGCTATCGCTGCGTCGTCATCTCGGACGGCTGCGCGTCCTACTTTCCCGAGTTTCACGAGATGGGCCTGAAGATGATCAAGGCCCAGGGCGGAATCTTCGGCTGGGTTGCGAACTCAGCCGCGGTACTGGAGGCGTTGAAGACTTCGAACATTTCAGCTTAGGGGCATCACCATGAGCACAAGTATGACGGGGACGGCCGGCAAATCTGATCTGAATACATCCGGGTTCAAGCCGGCACTATGGACACCGGGCGACTGGAACGCGTTTTTCGGCTTCGGCACCAACATTCTCGTCAACATGCTGGTGCTCACGGGCCTGCTGCGCTTCGTGCTGAAGATGCCGGACTCACTCGTGTTCGGCCGCATCCTGCCCGCGCTCGGGCTGATGATGTGCCTGTCGACCTTCTACTACGCATACCTCGCCTACCGGCTGGCGCAGAAGACCGGCCGCAGCGACGTCTGCGCGCTGCCCTCGGGCGTCAGCGTGCCGCACATGTTCATCGTCACCTTCGTGATCATGCTGCCGATCACGATCAAGACCGGCGATCCGCTGAAGGGTTGGTCGGCCGGCCTGGTCTGGGTGTTCTTCCAGAGCTTCATCCTCATGATCGGCGGCTTCATCGCGCCGTTCATCCGCAAGATCACGCCGCGCGCGGCGCTGCTCGGCACGCTTGCCGGTGTCTCCGTCACCTTCATCTCGATGCGGCCGGCGCTCGAAATGTACATGACGCCGCAGATCGGCCTGGTCTGCTTCGCCATCATCCTGGTGAGCTGGTTCGGCGGCGTGAAATATTGGCGCGGCATTCCCGCCGGCCTCGTCGCCATCGCGGTCGGCATGATCATCGCCTGGGGCTCGAACCTGTTCGGCCTCGGTCTCGGTGGACTGAGCGTCAAGGGCGTCGGCGATGCCTTTGCCAATTTCGGCTTCTCGGTGCCGATCCCGGCCGTAGGCTACGTGTTCTCCGGCTTCGAGTTCCTCGGCATCATCCTGGTCACCGCCATTCCGTTCGGCATCTATGACCTCGTCGAGGCCATGGACAATGTCGAGAGCGCGGAAGCGGCCGGCGACGAATATCCGACCACGCGCGTGCTGACGGCCGACGGCGTCGTCAGCCTGATCGGCTGCCTGATGGGCAATCCCTTCATCAACGCGGTCTATATCGGCCATCCCGGCTGGAAGGCGATGGGCGGCCGCATCGGCTACTCGGCCGCGACCGGCATCATGGTGGTCGTGCTGGCATGGTTCGGCATCATCTCGGTGCTGCTGGCGCTCGTGCCGGTGGTCGCGATCTCGCCGATCCTGCTCTACATCGGCATGCTGATCGGTGCGCAGGCGTTCCAGACCACGCCGGTCAAGCACGCGCCCGCGATCGTGCTGGCGCTGACGCCGCATCTCGCCGCCTGGGCCAAGCTCCAGATCGACACCATGCTGGGTTCGACCATGATGGCCGCGACCTCTGTCGGCGGGCTCGCCGCCGACAAGGCCGACGCGGTCAAGGCCGCGGCGATCGCAGCACTGCCGCAGCAGGGCGTGTTCTATCACGGGCTCGAGGTGATGGGCGGCGGCTCTATCCTCGGCGGCCTGATCCTGGGCGCGATCGGCGTCTTCATCATCGAGCGCGACTTCGAGAAGGCCTCGGCCTTTGCGCTGGTCGGAGCGGTGCTGACTTACTTCGGCTTCATGCACGGCGAAGCCGTCGGCATCGGTGGCGGCTTTGGCGTCACGCCCGCAGTTGCATTCGCCTACGCCGTGATGGCCGCCGGGCTGTTCGCGGCCAGCAGGCTCGGCGCCAGCGAGCCCTACGCCGCGCATCCGGAGATGCACGCGGCACCGGCGGAGTAGGCCAGCAACTTGGACATCTGCATCATGGTGAGAGGCGGTGCGGAAGCACCGTCTCAAACCATGGTGTAGCCCTCGGCAACGTCTGCTAAATGATCCCTTGTTCGCGATACGGTGCGCCGTCCAACACGCGCTGCCATCCGAAACGACTGAGATCGATGGTCCGATAGCCGCCATCCAGGATCAGTTCGGCCATCGCGCGCCCGCAGCCTGGAGCATGCATGAGGCCGTGGCCCGAGAATCCTGCAATCATGTAGAAATTCGGCAGGCCATTGGTCCAGGGGCCGATGATTACGTTGCCATCGAGCTCGTTCTGATCGTAGAGCCCCGGCATCACGTTCTTTTCTTTTGTCCGTTCGAAGGCCGGAAACCGATGCGCAAGCGCCGGCCAAACGACGCGTTCGAAATAGTCGTGCTCGACTTCGAAGTTGAAGCCGCGCGGCTCCCGAATGTCTGGCACGCCGCCCGAGTAGCCTTTGCCTTCGGGCCGGAACGCCAATCGCTGGGTGTCCTTCAGATAGGGCAACAGCTCGATTGCTTGCTCGCACTCGAAGTAATGCTCGTAACGACGCATCGG
>NZ_JBFULU010000111.1:0-3221 GCF_054049735.1 Bradyrhizobium sp. P5_C12 | reverse complement strand
GTCAACGAGACCGTGAAGACGGTGCACGAGAACGAGTCGATCTACATCCCGATGGGCGCGGTGCACCGGATGGAGAACCCCGGCAAGATCATGCTGGAACTCATCGAGGTCCAGACCGGCAGCTATCTCGGGGAAGACGACATCATCCGGATTGAAGACGACTATCAGCGCTCCTGAAGGAGGCGTTCGAGCAAGCCCCCAACAGCGAGGGGCGCCGGTACGCTGGATTCGGCTGGCTGCCCGGGCTCTGGTATCCAAGAGCCATATGGATCATCCGGGCGCCCCGTCCGGGTTGACCCGGAGGGCCGATATGTCCAAGAAGGGGCCGGTTGCGCGCTGGCTGCGCAGGGGTTGCTGCGCCGCCAGGCACGTGTGCGACGGACCATCTTGACAGGATTTCAAGGCTTCAGGCCATGCGTGAGCGGATTGCTCTCATCACCGGCGTGACCGGGCAGGACGGCGCCTATCTCGCCGAGTATCTGCTGTCGCTCGGCTATGTCGTGCACGGCATCAAGCGGCGCTCGTCCTCGTTCAACACCGCGCGGGTCGATCATCTCTACCAGGACCCGCATGTCGGCAACGTGCCGTTCCTGATGCATTACGGCGACATGACGGATTCGACCAACTTGATCCGCCTGGTGCAGCAGATCCGGCCGACCGAAATCTACAATCTCGCCGCCCAGAGCCACGTCGCCGTCAGTTTCGAAAGCCCGGAATACACCGCCAATGCCGACGCCATCGGCGTGCTGCGGCTCTTGGAAGCGATCCGCATCCTCGGCATGGAGAAGGAGACGCGGTTCTACCAGGCCTCGACCTCCGAGCTCTATGGCCTCGTCCAGGAGATCCCGCAGAAGGAGACCACGCCGTTCTATCCGCGCTCGCCTTACGGCGTGGCAAAACTCTACGGCTACTGGATCACGGTGAACTACCGCGAGGCCTATGGCATGTTCGCGTCCAACGGCATCCTGTTCAACCATGAGAGCCCGATCCGCGGCGAGACCTTCGTCACCCGCAAGATCACCCGCGGCGTCGCCCGCATCGAGGTCGGCCTCGAAGACACGCTCTATCTCGGCAATCTCTCGGCCAAGCGCGACTGGGGCCATGCCCGCGACTATGTCGAAGGCATGCACAAGATCCTGCAGGCCGACAAGCCCGACGATTTCGTGCTCGCCACCGGCGAGATGCGCTCGGTGCGGGAAATGGTCGAGCTGTCGTTTGCGCAGGTCGGCCGCCGCATCGCATGGCGCGGCGCGGGCGTCGACGAGACCGGCGTCGATGAGACGAGCGGCAAGACCGTGGTGAAGATCGATCCGACCTACTTCCGCCCCACCGAGGTCGATCTGCTCGTCGGCGACGCCAGCAAGGCGCGCGAGGTGCTCGGCTGGACGCCGAAGCGGAGCTTCATCGAGCTGGTCGAGGAGATGGTGGCGAGCGATCTGGCGGAGGCAAAACGGGACGCGGCCAGTGGCAAACGCACCGTTTGAGCTCACAGGCAAGACCGTCTACGTCGCCGGCCATCGCGGCATGGTCGGCAGTGCGCTGGTGCGCCGGCTGGCGCGCGAGGACGTGAAGCTTCTCACGGTCGACCGGCGCGAGGTCGATCTGTGCAACCAGGCCGCGGTGTTCGACTGGTTCGCCAGGATGCGGCCGCAGGTCGTCTTTCTCGCCGCCGCCAAGGTCGGCGGCATCGTCGCCAACGACACGCTGCGCGCGGAGTTCATCTACGACAACATCGCGATCGCGGCCAATGTGATCCAGGCCGCGCATCAAAACGGCGCCGGGAAGCTGATGTTCCTGGGCTCCTCCTGCATCTATCCGAAGCTGGCGGYGCAGCCCCTGCGCGAGGATTCGGTGCTGACCGGCCCGCTGGAGCCGACCAACGAGCCCTATGCCATCGCCAAGATCGCCGGCATCAAGATGGTGGAGGCCTATCGCAGCCAGTACGGATCCGACTTCATCAGCGTGATGCCGACCAATCTCTACGGTCCCGGCGACAATTATCATCCCGAACTGAGCCATGTGGTCGCCGCCCTGATCCGGCGCTTCCATGAGGCGAAGGTTGCGGGCGCCAGAAGCGTCGTCGTGTGGGGCACCGGCACGCCGCGGCGCGAGTTCCTCTATGTCGACGACATGGCGGACGCCTGCGTGCACCTGATGAAGACCTATTCGAGCGCGGAGCTGGTCAATATCGGCACCGGCGAGGACATCACCATCGCCGAGTTCGCCCGCATCGTCGCCGACATCGTCGGCTATCGCGGCGAGATCAGTTTCGACACCGCGCGCCCCGATGGCACGCCGCGCAAGCTGCTCGATGTCAGCCGGCTCGCCAAGCTCGGCTGGCGCGCGACGACGTCGCTCGAGGATGGTTTGAAGCGTGCATATGCGGCGTATCTATCGCATACGTAGATTGCAACAATCGCATGTCGCTTATTTCGGGAAATGTCCGCCGCTGTTTCAGCGCAGAGCGGTCAAGATTTATTCGGCCCGCGCAGCAACTTGCCCTAATGTTGGGCGTGCGGCCGGATAGAGAAATGGTCTAGGGTGTTCAGCGGAACATCCGTCTTCAACGGAAAGAGTTTTTCATGCGAATCGCAATGATCGGCACGGGCTATGTGGGACTGGTCTCCGGAGCCTGCTTTGCGGATTTCGGTCACGACGTCACCTGCGTCGACAAGGACGAGAAGAAGATCGCGGCACTCCATCGCGGCGAGATCCCGATCTACGAGCCCGGCCTCGACGAATTGGTCGCAACCAACGTCAAGGCCAAGCGGCTCGACTTCACCACCGACCTGTCGAAGCCGGTGGCCGATGCCGATGCGGTCTTCATCGCGGTCGGCACGCCGTCGCGCCGCGGCGACGGTCACGCCGATCTCTCCTACGTCTATGCGGCTGCGAAAGAGATCGCGCAGTCGCTGTCCGGCTTCACCGTCGTGGTGACGAAGTCGACGGTTCCGGTCGGCACCGGCGACGAGGTCGAGCGCATCATCCGCGAAACGAACCCTGCGGCCGACGTCGTGGTCGCCTCCAATCCCGAATTCCTGCGCGAGGGCGCGGCGATCCGCGACTTCAAGTTCCCCGACCGCGTCGTCGTCGGCACTTCCGACGAGCGCGGCCGCAAGGTGATGGGCGACATCTACCGCCCGCTGTCGCTGAACCAGGCGCCGCTGATGTTCACCGAACGCCGCACCGCCGAGATGATCAAATACGCCGCGAACGCGTTC
>NZ_JBFULU010000110.1:0-3415 GCF_054049735.1 Bradyrhizobium sp. P5_C12 | reverse complement strand
CCTTGTTCGACATTCCTTCTGATACTAGCCGTACAATTTGACGTTCCCGGTGCGTCAATAGCTCCAGCTTCTTTTCAATTTTGCCGCCGTCGTCAGCTTCCTTGCCGGTTGGCGAGAGAGAGAACCGCTCGGGCGACACACTGAGCTTCGTCATCGATCTCAGTTGTCGCAGCATAGTGTCGGGGGAAGCACACTTCGAAATTGCGCTACAGGCGCCAGCAGCGATAGCTGCGGTCAGATCGTGGTCGGGTTCAGACTCGGTAAAGAACACCAGCCCCGTGGAAAGATTCTCAGCTTTCGCAATAGCGAGGAGCTCGGATACCGTCAGATCCGGCAGGGTGTCAGCAAGAAGCGCGACGTCGGGTGTCAAAATCCGAATTGCTTCGAGGCAGCTAGTCCCATCGCTGCATGATGCGACAACGTCGAAGTCCTGCTGTGCCCCGAGTATCGACTTCAGGCCCTGTAGAACGATCGGTTGTCGATCTACGATCACAAGCCGGATGCGCTTTAACGGGGCCTGCTTCGCGGACATGTCTAACATGGACACCGCCTCGGCCCGGCCATCTATGTACTTCGGCATATGGCCGAGGCCGGTTGTGGGTATTTAAATACAATTTATCGAGTGGAGAAAGAGGCTTAGCGGGGCTAGCGCGACCTCGAATTGCAAGGTTTGACGGTATGTGGGTGGGAATTATGCGATTTGACCCGATGGCCGTTGCGATTGACTGGCTCGATGCCTACCGCGCGGGCGATATCGAAGCGATCTTGGAAATGTTTGCCGAAGATGCCGTGGTTCACTGCGGCTGCTGCGGCGGCCGCGTCAAAACCATTACCAGCCGCGAGGCACTTCGTGCCTATTGGGTCGATCGCCTCCGGGAATATCCGGCAGGCACGTTAGACGATCTCAATCCCTCGCGCGACGGGACCATTGTCTCGTACGTCACTAGCGCTGGTGTCATGAGTGCGCTTTTTGCGTTCGACGCCGCGGGGAGGATTAAAGAGCTAGATTGCAATCCCTCACATCAGACCGCGACGTGATCCAGCCGCTTGGGTCACGTGCTGGCCTTGCGGTTCCAGGGTGCCAATGTCTGCCGCGGGGTCACTAGCAGCCCGTTGTCTGCGGGGGTGTCAATAGCAGCTGGAGTCCGCTGAAGCTGACTTGAAAGCGACGGCTTGAATTGCCTCCTGAGTTGCAGGCCGATGACGGAGGACTGAGTTACTGGGCTTCGGCGATCTTCGGTCCAGATGACAACATCTGCGCGTTAGCCGCCGAGGGCCGCTTCGACGGCGATGCCGGGTCCGGCAACCGGAACGCGGCGTCGGCCGGCGCTCCCTGGGATGGCCTGCGGGCAGCGGTTGCCGGAAGCACGATCACTTTCGCTCCGACTTTCACCCGCTCATAAAGGTCCACGACGTCCTCATTGGTCAGCCGGATACAGCCGGACGAAACCCGCTTCCCGATCGTATCGGGATTGTTGGTGCCATGAATTCGATACTCGGTCTCGCCGAGATACATCGCCCGGGCGCCGAGCGGATTGCCGGGACCGCCTGCCATGAACCGAGGCAGATAAGGCTGACGCGAGACCATCTCCGCAGGCGGATGCCAATCCGGCCATTCTGCTTTACGGGCCACAGCCTGTTCACCGGACCATGTGAAACCTTCGCGGCCGACACCGATGCCGTAGCGCATTGCTTGCGTGTCGTTCAGAACGAAATRGAGGAATGTGTTTTTGGTGTCGATGATCACGGTGCCCGGCGCCTGGTGGCTGGCGTAGTCAACCACCTGCCGAACCAATGCTCCGGGACCGTCAGCAGCTTTTGGCGGTTCGACCAGAGGCGCCGGGGCCGGAATCGGAGCCGGAGCTGGCGCTGATGYATGAACCGGAGTTGCCACGTAGACCGGAGTTGACGATGCCTGGGCCTGGGGTGCGGACGGCTTCCGTGCCGGTTGCACGCTCGCCGGGTGAGACAGCAAACTGTACCCCACTACGGCGACGGCCACGGCGCCAATCGCAACTCTCGCGACCATCGGTATTGCGAGCGTCTCCGCCTTTCCACGTTTGGCCCGCTTGCTCATGTCTTTCCCCAGGTCATCATGCCTGGAAGAGGTACCCGGCAAAATTTAAGAAACTTCGAAGCGATGTCGCTCAGACCGAAACCGTTGCCGATGGTTAACGGCAGCTCTCAGACCGACAGCCGACACTCTGGCGCCTGAGACAGAAGACAGCTAAGGGCCACGAGCAGACATGCCGGGGGTACGTCAGTCTGGAGTGTCGCGACTCATTCCTATGGCATGGAAAGTCTTTCCGCACGGTGCGGTCTCGACGAACGCCTCATAGAAGGGTTCTCTTGGGTTCTTGTCGATCTCGGCCTGAGGCATTCTGTACACGACACGGACATAGCGGATTTTGTATCCGAGCAGGGCATCAAGAGACGAGTTGCTAGGTTGAAAGCCTGGTATCGAGCAGCAATTTGGATGGGTTGCTAAGTAGGATTTCGGCGTGTCTTTGGGCAAGTAGTCGCCGATCCTGTAGGCTTCATGGGAAATAGCAGTCTCGAACAGCTCTTGATTGGAGAGATACCGCATCTGGAGATAGCAAAATCCAGTGAGGTTCAGCACGAGCAAGGGGAAGCTGGCAATGATCATGAGCCCGATAAACTTGGCCATGCGATCCCTCAAATCTTTGCCGCGATTATCATCTGTCCAAGATAACGGAACTTAAGTCTTACAATCCGCGGCGCTACAAGCACCGTTTCTGGCACAAATAAGCAATCTGGCATCAGTCATGTGCCGTTTTGTCCGGGCTTGTGAGGATTCCGGTCTACCCGAGTGAACGGACATTCTCAGGATAGCCGGGCATGTCTCAGAGGGGCCACTAATGGCCATCAGAATTGGTGTCCGACGCCTCTTGATCATGGTCGTCGGCCAATCGTCGCCGCCGACGAAAGGCGCGGATACATTCGAACCCGATGTAGCAGAGCATCGAGAGGACGATAAAAGCAGGGACGAATTTGCCGGGATCACGCGCAAGCTCATGGATGAACACAAGGAAAGTGAAATAGAGCGCAAACCAAGTGTCATGTGTCATGCTGCATTCGCCCGGAGATAGTCAGAGCCTCTTATGGTTGCGTGAGGGCGGCGCGTCAATTCGCAGAGCCGTTAGACGCTATACACTGGATTGTCAGCTTCGGGTCAAAAGCGCCGTTTGCGAGGTCGGCCAGTCACTTCCGGTGTACCTTGATGAGCGGACCTTCTGAGAGGCCGCGCAGACTTCGCATTCGGGCCAGAAGGCGACATCACTGCCTTGGTGTGCTAAGATGAAACTTCCAAAAGATATGAGGTCGTGATGTCGTTCGCCTCAAACGCGATCTTTTCAATTTGGCCGTTGGGCATGATGAGTCTAGGCTTTGCGGA
>NZ_JBFULU010000109.1:0-3603 GCF_054049735.1 Bradyrhizobium sp. P5_C12 | reverse complement strand
GAGGTAAGCGAAGGTGAGGTTGAAGCCGCGAGCCGAGAAGGAAAGGGCACAAGCTACTGGGCCGGATTTGTTGCTGAGAAACTGACCCAGCAGACCACTTCTGGCATTCGTACCGATGTCGGCACAATCAAAGAGACGATCGTCTCCATTGTGCGCAAGAGGTTCGGTGCCGACACCGAATCGAGGCCCACCGGAAAAGCATTGACGCAAGTCCTCAATGACGCTTTCGCCGTCGCCGCTGTGAATGCCCACGGACTTTCGATCGGCGCAACCGACATCGATATCCTGAAGAGCTGGGGATCGCAGCTCCGCGTTCTTGATCAATCACGATACGTAACGGGCTTCACTGGCTTTAACTTGATCTGGCTTGCCGCGGATGTGCAACCGGGCCCTCCAGTTTTGATCCGCCGCCGCGACCTTCGTCAACACGAGCTTGAGATCGCGAAGGCCATCGTGGAGACGTACAGGGCTCAGTCGGAATTGGCTGACACAACCCTCTCTGCTCCTTATCTCCCAATCTACAAGGTGCGCGCGGATGTGGCGTACCGGAACCGCGTTACGCGAGCTCTGGTAGATCTCGTTATCGAGCGTCTATCTGATGGCGCGGTGACGGAAGTCCCTGTCGAGGTCCGCCTACATCTCGGCACAACGCATCAGCCCGCTTCCGAGCCACTGTACAGACGTGGCGGAACGAGGCGCTACGAACTTACTATTCACCCGAAGTCGAACTGAGGAGGCGAACATGCCCGTCGACGTTTTTGATCATATGGAAGAAGCCTGGAAACTGGATCGCAATCCCTTCCCGCCCGACGCAATCCGTCGTCAAAATGCAGAACAGCCTTACAGTCCTGATGTCTTTTCTGAGGAAGAGAACACCTTCCGGCGGAAGTTCATCCGCGCCGGTGTTCGTGGCGGTCCAGCCATCGGATTCCTGTGGTCGCAGGGCCAGCGGGCTGATACCGGTTTTGGCAAGACGACGCTGATGCAAGAGATGGTGAAGGAGATCAATACCGATCTCGGAAAGACAACGCTTGAAAAGGCGGGAGCGAAGAAGCCTCCGTACCCGGCAATTGCGGCGGCCTTTTCCAACCTGAACAACTTGAATGCGGCCGGGCTTTACCCTGTATTGTTCAACGCCGCTATCGACCTTGCCACTCCTGTCGAGTCCGGCACGGAGAGCTTATTCGACATCACGCGGAAGCGTATCGCCACACAAATCGGGAGCGATGATGCCAGTGAGATCGCAGCACGCATCCGGCAAGCGTGGGCAGCAATCGGCGGGACCAGTGCACCGTTACGACCGGAACTAATCAATGCTTTTGCAAGCGGCGGCGGTACAGCACTCCGAAATGAACTAGCCGCTGTTTCGGCAACGGCTCGCCTTCGCAATGGGCTGCAGTATCTCGATTTTGCTTTGGCCGCGCTTGCAGCGGCCAGCATCGACCATCTCTTCCTCATGATCGACCAACTCGAAGACCTTGCCACGACCCGATCAGTCACGGCCCCTAAGCGCTCGCGAGAGATCGGGAGGATCCGTGACCTGCTCGAAAGCGCTCCTTACGCTACGCGCCTCCACATGATTTTCACCTTTCACAGCCGCGCCGCCCAGGTATTGGACCGCTTCTGGGAAGAGAATCGCCTCCCACCGTTTGAGGTCTCTCCGAGTAATACCGCAGCCGTCGTGGTGCTTGGTGGGCTGAAGGACAACGATCAAGTCCAGGAACTCTTGCGCGTATATCTACAGGATGCGCGTGCCGAACCAGTCGAAGACGACCTTCTGCCATTCGAGTTGGGCGCAGTCGAAGTGCTGCGTGATGTCTCGGACGGGCGACCCGGCATTCTACTTAGCCGCGCGTACGAACTTCTAAATGCAGCCGCCGAGCAGGCGCTGCCGACCATCTCTGGCACATTTGCGCGTCAATACTTCGAAGGCCATGCGGCCGGAGCAGATAACGACGATGGCAGGGTGTCGGCTCACGTCGGCGACGATGACATCGACGATCTCCTCCTCGGTCATCGGTAAGGGAGCAACGGCTTTGTCGCGCGCCCTTGATCTGCTGGCTGACTTCACGCTTGATGCATGGCTGATGGCGAAATTTGCGCCTCGGCTCGGCGTAAAGCTCGA
This sequence comes from Bradyrhizobium sp. P5_C12, assembly GCF_054049735.1. NCBI lineage: Bacteria > Pseudomonadati > Pseudomonadota > Alphaproteobacteria > Hyphomicrobiales > Nitrobacteraceae > Bradyrhizobium > Bradyrhizobium sp. P5_C12. The sequence goes on along the minus strand of NZ_JBFULU010000109.1, from coordinate 1,478 downwards.
CGGCAGAACTTGGGAACGTAGTGTCGCAGGCCTTCTCTATCGTCCCGGCTTCAGCCGCAGGCAAGGACCAGGTAGCTTACGGCTGTTCAACCTGCCCTCGGCATCGGGCGCGAGCCACGAGATCGATGGTGCGGCAAGCAGTAGGGCCGGTTCTATCGTTCTCGAGTGCAAAGCTACTAGCGCCGGCATCACCAAAGCTGACGTGGCGCTATTCCATTTTAAAGTCATGGATTTTTACAAGCGGGCTGTTGTCACCGCGTCGCGGGAAAAATGGTGGTGCACAATGTGCGGCACAAGTCGGACCGATCCTTCTGCACGCGCCGCAGCGCTCAGCGTGGGACTATTTATATGTGATCCGGACCGGTTGCCCTTGCCGGTCCTTCTTCGCGCGGCAAGCAGACCCTCGGCAGATATGCACGTTCCAGACACTCTTCTCCAAGAGATCGTAAGGCTCGGCGAGCGCGCTCTTCGACCGCAGCAGCTTCAATGGCCGTACCACGCACATGCTGGCGAGATCGTCTCCAGGCCCAGCGAATGGACCCATTCGGAGACTGCTGATCTAATGTGGCTTGAAGACGAGCTTAGCTCCTCTCTTCTTGAACTCTACGAACGGCGCCGACCGGGCGTCCTTCAAAACCGTGCCGAGAACTTAATCTTCTACGCAAGGAAAGTGGCGTAATCAAACGAGGGGGGATAACGATGCGAGAATTGACGCGCACACAGGCGACAACCGAAATCCARATTCTTGACAGAATCAGCGATGGCCTTCGCGACGCCCTGCGCCAGAATTATGACGATCTCCGCGCAAATAGCCCCGCCGTTACTCGCAGCGGAGGAGACATCGAGTTCGCCGCCAAACTGCACAATATCAGACTGAGTCTTAATGAGGCTCTGGAAGAGGTCGGCCGACGCGGTTATGGCCGCGTCATTTTTGTTCGGCAAGAAGACGACGCCGGCAACGTCGTGAAAAACGGCGTCTATCGAGTGTCGCAAGCAAACGCGAGCCTTCCTGAAGCATCTATTATCGCACGAAACAGTCCCCTGGGCAGTCAGATTGCGTCATGCCGTGTGGGAGAAGAACTTGACGTTAAGCTGCCCGGGGGGGAGCGCTATTTTGTTGTGACCTCGCTGGTTGACATTGAGGGCGCGGTTCAGCTGCTACGGCCCAACCCGGACATCAAACTTGCGCGATTTCAAGTTGCCGGCGATTCCGTAGTCGACATCATTCGGGGAGTGCGCGCATTCCTCGAACCCCCATCGGCGCCGGCCCGCTTGCCCAACGAGCAATCAGTTCGGGAAGCGCGCGGCCTAGTGCCATCCAAACCCGCAACTGAGGCTGAGCGTGGCACATCCGATACCTGCTGGCCGTCCGATTGGTCCATGGTTATCTTCGCCGACGAGCCAGACGCGGCGCTTGGCTCACAATTCTTTACCCGAACAACACGCGAGCAGGAGGATGCTATACGCACCGTTCGCGG
>NZ_JBFULU010000108.1:0-3774 GCF_054049735.1 Bradyrhizobium sp. P5_C12 | reverse complement strand
GCCGACTTCTCCTCGTTCCTGCTCCAGGCCCAGGCCTCCAAGGCCAAGATCATCGGGCTCGCCAACGGCGGCGGCGACACCATCAACGCGATCAAGCAGGCCGGCGAATTCGGCATCGTCGCCGGCGGACAGAACCTGGCTGCGATCGTGATGTTCATCTCCGACGTGCACAGCCTCGGCCTGAAGCTCGCGCAGGGCCTGATCATCACCGAGGCCTATTACTGGGACCTCAACGACAGGACCCGCGCCTTCGGCAAGCGTTTTCTGGAGCGCGTCAAGCGCATGCCGACGATGAACCAGGCCGCAACCTACAGCGCGACGCTGCACTACCTGAAGGCCGTGCAGGCCGCCGGCACGAAGGACACCAAGACGGTGATGGCGAAGATGCGCGAGCTGCCGGTGCGCGATGCCTTCACCGACAACGGCAGCTTGCGCGAAGACGGCCGCATGGTGCACAGCATGTACCTGTTCCAGGTCAAGAAGCCCGAGGAGTCGAAGGGCCCGTGGGATTATTACAAGCTGCTCGCCGAAGTGCCCGCCGACCAGGCGTTCCGGCCGCTGAAGGACGGTAGCTGCCCGCTGGTGAAGTGAGGCAGGCAAGGTGCGTAGGGGGTTAGCGCAGCCTAACCCACCTCTTGCGTTTCCGCCGACACGGAAGTGGTGGGTTACGCCGAGCGAACTGCGGTTCGCACAGCCGCGGGGCTAACTCCCCCCCGAAGCCCGGTGCAGTCGCGCGCGAACGAAGCGATCAAGGCGCGGCAGCCGCAATGCCTCATGGTTGCCGTTTCAATTTTTTACAATTTGTAATATACATCACACGTGTGCGCCACCGACTACGGCAAGATCGAGGCGATCGGATACGTTCCGAACTGACGCCCGGCAAATCACTCCACAAGTTTTCATTGCACATCAATTCATTCGCCACCCGATCGGGAGGGACTATGACCTTACGCCGCGCAATATTGTTTGCGACTGTCGGCCTCGTCACCACCGGCGCGCTCGCCGCCGGCCTCGATGACTATGTGATGGTGACTTACAACACCCAGGGCACCAAATGGGGAACGGACATCAGCTCGCTCATGCTGAAGGACGCCTACCAGGTCGTCGCCGTGCAAGAGGCCGGCCCCAAGCCCGACATGTGGGGCACTGGCAAAGTCGTGAACACTGAAAAATGCACGGACTCCTCGGGTCACACCGAGACTTTCCAGGTTCTCCAATACGCATGGAACAACGGGAAGAAGCCAGCCTCCGTCTTCTTCCTGAATTCCGATACCATTGGGCACAGGGTCAATGCCGCCTTCGCCGTGGACGCGACGATATCTCCCACGAGCGCGACGATTATCTGTCCCCAGCAAGACAACACGAAAAAGGGGACGCCCGGCCGTCCGATCCTGGGGATCACGATGCCGAACCATGCGATGTACTTCACGATGCATGCGGGATCGTACGGCAACAATCAGTATAACGATGCCGACAATATCGTGTCGGCGGTGACCAACCTGTTGAAGGACAAGAGCACCTGCTGGGCTATCCTCGGTGATTTCAACCGAGAACCTGAGCAACTGAAAAACGTGACAAAGGATCAGCGCGTCAACACCGGACAGCCGACCCATATGGGCGACACTCCACGCGAACTCGACTACATGATCGTGCGCAGCCAACAATGCAGGGGAGATCTCCTTGCCGAACGCCTGAATGGAAAAGGCTCGGACCACATCCCTGTGGGGTTCAAAACCAAGAAATAGCCGCGGGCGAGCGCGCGAAGCCTCATCATTGGGCTGCGCGCGATTCAGAGCTTGTGCCCCCTCTGGCGCAGCGCCTCGATGAGGCGCTGCTTCAGCTCGTCGGCGGCTTTCTGGCTGACGTCCTGGCCGATTTGCGCGCTGGCCTGCGCCAGCGCATCCGACTTCTCCAGAAACTTCCGCCCCACAGGCTGGGCGTAGAACGCCTCGATCTGGCGCAGCTCGTCGACGGTGAAGACCGCGGCGTAGAGGGCCGCGATCTGATCGATCATCGAGGCGACGAACGGCGCGTAGATCTCGGATCCGGGCGCCGTCATAGCATCATAGTCGCGCTCGATCTCCGGCCTGTCCTGGGCGACCACGGGCCGGAGCTTGAGCAGGAGCTGCGGCAGCAGCACGCGATACTGATCGGCGATCCTCAGCGTGACCACGAGCTTGCGTGCCGCAGTCATCGCCTCGGGTGAGGGCGTTTGCGCCGCCGCACCGCAGACGAGGAGCAGGAGAGCCCCGGCAATCGTCAACAAGCGTCTGGTCATGGACCTCTCCGTGAGACGGCGACTGGCGTCACGATGCTTTCAACGGCTCGCGGGCGCTGCCGCGGCGGCCGCAGCCGGAGCGCTCTCGACCGCGGGCTCAGGCTCTTCGACCTCCGTCACCTTCACGAACAGGTTCGGCACCCGCTCGGCACGATCGAGCAGCCAGGCCGCTCCGATCATGATGACGATGCCGACGACGGAGACCGCGAGCTGCTCCCACGTGCCCTTGGTGTACTGGGTCAGGATCCAGTGCGCCGAGAACGACAGGAAGACGCCGAGGCAGAAGATCGGCAGCGAATGCTGGCCGCAGAGGATGATTGGGCGCAGCCAGGCCCCGTGCAGCAGCCGCCATCGGCGCGAGATGAAATGGGTGATCCAGATCGCCAGCGCGAGGAAATGCGTGAAGCGCAGCATGTCGAGATCGGTCTTGTCGATCGGGTAGATCGCCTTGATCATCCATTTCGGGATCAGCGCCTCGAGCGCGGGGATATGCCAGGTCATCACGATCAGAAGCGCGAAGGCGAGCCAGGCCGCGGCCAGTGCCATCGCCGCCTTCGACCAGACCCATTTGGCAATCTTCTCGATCTGGCCGATGCCGCACCAGGCCGCGAACACGAACATCAGCTGCCAGCAGAACGGATTGAAGTACCATTTCGTGCCGGGCGGATATGAGGCGATGTTCCAGTCGAACCAGCGCGACAGCATGTAGAGCACCACGGACGCGGCGAGCGTAAGGTTCGGCCGGCGCACCAGGCACCACACGATGAAGGGCGAGGCGAACACCAGCGTGATGTAGAGCGGCAGCACGTCGAGATTGACCGGCTTGTATTTCAGGAGGATCGCCTGCCCGATCAGCTCGTCCGGATGCGACAGGAAGTTGAACACGTTGAACTCGTGCTCGTACATCGGATTGTCGAAGCGGCGCGCGGTGCGGGCGATCTGCGCCGTGAACAACAGGAACAGCATGATGTGGGCGACATACATCTCGGCCGCGCGCCGCCACAGCCGCTTCAGCGCCGCGAGAAACCAGCCGCCGGCGACGATCGGCCCGTAGATCCAGCCGACGAGATAGCCGGAGATGAAGACGAAGAACTCGGCGGCGTCGCTGAAGCCGTAATTGCGCAAGGTGAGCCAGGCCACGACGTCGTGCGGGATGTGATCGAGAAAGATCATCCACAGCCCGATGCCGCGGAACAGATCGAGCCGCAGGTCGCGCTCGACCGGAGCCAACAGCGCTGACTGGTCCCGTATGATCATGGCCCCAGCCTCTTTCCGGTGGGCGTCGCGCCAAAGCGGCGCCGGCAAAATCGGATGCTAAAAAATCTCAATCAAAAGTCACCTGGCCTTGCGGCCAGTGCCAACGGTAGCCGACCTTGGTGCGCGCGCAAGGGACTTTGTCATCGGAGCGGGCGGCACCGGCGGGCCGCGCTCTGCGCTGCACAAAGCGCGCGGCCTTGCAAAAACGTCGCAAACAACCCCATGCACAGTACAAGCGC
>NZ_JBFULU010000107.1:0-3915 GCF_054049735.1 Bradyrhizobium sp. P5_C12 | reverse complement strand
GTATCCACCTGATCTTCAGAAAGCCGCCGTGGATTTGGTGATCAGACAAGCAGAGGCGTTCGCCAACACTTGGAGCTGAGATTACCCAACGATTGGACCTGCCGGACCCGGTGTCGAAAAGACTGAGTCGCTGACAGGGTGCGGCCCGTGAGACTCAGACTGTCCCACCGTCCCACATACTAGTTGGTGGGACACCGGGACAAGGAAGCCTAGATCGCCAATGCGTCCAGCGACGCCTGCATACCCGGTGAGTTGAAGAAATGGTCGATCGGAAGCCCCTGTCGTCATATCCCACGGCCCAATCATGGCTGAAGCAGTTCGCGACGGCCGATCAGCCCTCTGCAAAATCGATGCTGGACTCTTTGCTTCTTCTCAATGAAGAGCAGGTTAGCGCCTCCATTCGATCGCAGCTGTACGCTCTGGCAGCATCCCGACATGGACGAAGGAGGAGGATCGCTCTCTATGCCGAACGAGAATTTGGAGGCGCACCGGCGTTCAAAGTGGAAATGATTCCGGACGCTGACGGTCAACCTCGTCGGCGGTCGGTCGGCCGCAAGGGACCGGCACCGGTAAGTCCTGTGAGGGGCAGCGGCCGAGTAGGAAGCGAGGGCCTTATTGCATTCGTAATCTCGCAAGCGCACGAGACCAAACCAGGATCATTTATGAACCATCCCGGACCTGACTTGCTCCGGGGAAAGACGAGCCCAGCGGGAAGTATTGGCATTGTGACCGACTTCATCGGATCAGGCTCGCGCGTTTGCGGGATGCTGGATGCATTTTGGGCGGTCCCCAGCGTCCGCTCCTGGGTGTCGAGAAAATGGATCGATTTCAAGGTTATAGCCGCCGCGGCAACCGTTGCAGGGGTCGCGAAAGTGAAGCGGCACAGGCTTGGACCGGAAGTACTATTCCAACACGTTGCGCCAACGATCAGCAGCCATCCGGACTTTAAGCAGGCGGCAGAGTGGTTGACCCTGATCGAAAAGTATGGCCCTGACGCAGGCCGCGGCGCGAGCCGCTATGGGTTCGGTGGTGACACTGCGCTCGTGGCATTCAACTATCGTCTTCCAAACAACACTCCGGCCCTGCTGCACCGGACTCATGGGGGTTGGCGTGCCCTTTACGACGGTGCCGCACCAGATGACTTGAGGCCAGCGTTCGGCGTCCGGGCACCGGCGGAGGTCATCGGTCAGGCGGCGGAGATGACCGGCATCGCGATCTCCGACGATCTGTCACCGGAAATTGCCGCAATGGTCCTTGTTCTCAGCCTTCTCCGCGGGCGATGGCACCCTAAGAGCCAAGTCGCTCTTGCCGAGCGCACCGGAATGGCGGTGCCAGATGTCATGGACGTACTTGCTCGGGCACTGAAGGGCGGGTTCATCAACGGTTCGGGTCGGCTCACCGATCCCGGGCAAGCACTCTTAGCGGCTGGACGACGGTCCGAGCGCAAGCGACCCCTGGTTGCAACAAATCCAGAGCCGTATTATCCCTTGGCCCTGAGGACTTCGCGGGGCTCATCTAGCACCCGCCGCCCTTCGGGGCGGCCATGATGGCAAGCCGTAGCTTGCCGTCCTGGGCGACCGGGCTTCCGATCGCCGCTGATAGAGCTTCCGAACGCCGGTCCACGCTGCTTCCTCCTTCGTTCCCTGCGGGAACCTCCTCGGAGACTCGTTTCGATGGACGAAGCAGCGCCCACGCGGGGCTGGATTCAAGTAGATGAAACACCCGTGGAGTCCTCAGCACTTTCGCGGAGAGGCGAGAAAGGCTGGCCGTCCCGAGGGCGTGATAGAGGCTGCGGTGAGCGCGGCCTCAGCGATCAAGCGAACGCATCCCGACCTTCCTGTCATTTTCACGCTACATCACCTGGCGCATCTCGCTGAGGTGTCCGCCGACGATCTGCAGCAGGTGGCATTCCGCAAACTGGACGCTTACCGCGTTTTCCGCGTCAAGAAGCGAGGGGTGGCTGGCATGATTCCGGCTCCGCCGCGTCGGTACCGGACGATCTGTGTACCGCAGCCATTTCTGATGCAAGTACAACGTTGGATCGCTCAGAATATACTCAATCTCATAGAGCCTCATCCAGCCAGCTTTGCCTTCACACCTGGACGTGATCTTGTTGGAGCAGCCGCGCGTCATCTTGGTTCAAGATGGCTCGTCAAAATGGACGTTCGACATTTCTTCGAGTCGATCTCAGAGCCACAAGTTTATCGGGTGTTTCGCTCGCTTGGATACGGTGCGCTACTGTCATTCCAAATGGCGCGGATCTGCACACGCCTGCCTAGCAGGCTTGCATCCCTCGGCAGAGGCAAAGCCGGTTTGCCCTACCGCAGGCATGAACCAGGTCACCTACCACAGGGAGCGCCGACCAGCCCTATGCTGGCGAACTTGACGATGGATACGCTAGATCGTCGACTGACGACGCTGGCAAAAAGTGAGGGTTGGACTTACACCAGATATGCTGACGATCTTGCCTTCTCTCGAACAGATGGAGCGTCGCGCGCTGTCGCCATGCATCTCGCGAAGCGAGTTGCGCACCAACTGGAACTTGTTGGTCTGACTCATCATCGCGAAAAGACCAGCGTTGTCCCACCGGGTGCACGAAAGGTACTTTTGGGAGTACTGGTGGACGGAGAGCGCCCGCGCCTTACTCGAGCTTTTCGAAACAATGTCGAAACGCATCTCTTTGCGCTTACGAACGAGAGGATCGGTCCCTCTGCTCACCGGCAGAAGCGAGGCTTTGCTTCTGCGATCGGCATGCGCAGACATATTGAGGGCCTAATCGCGTTTGCTCATCAGGTGAACCCTTCTTACGCGGCGAAGCTGTATGTCAGGCTCAATACGGTCGACTGGTCGCGCTAAAAGCGATCAAACGTCCGACCTTCGTTCGGGCCATCCGGGACTCGTATTTCGTTGAGCTGAACGCACATGAATTTTCACTTTCGCCACTCAATGCCGAACTCGTTCATATGGATAAATCAATGACAGCCGCCGTGAGCGGAAATCTTTAGGTTTCGGAATGAAACTCGCCCCGAGCTTCGCCTGCAGTGCGTATACCGTGTCTCCCGGAAGGACCAAGTTTCCCGAGTTCTGATCTACGCAAGTCTCGTAGAGCAAAGGCGCCACAATTGATCGACCAACAGAAAGTCTTTTTCCCCTGAGCCCATTAGCTTGCTCAATAAGAAGAAAACCATGCGGATCTGGATAGTATGACTTAGCGATTTTCCAGAGACTTTCGCCTTTGACGACCGTATGCATGCGGGGCTTCGGCTTAGCTAGGTCTTTTACGTACATGATTTCTCCGCGCCTAATCTCATAAGCGCTAGGCCCGTCGTAAGGCGGCAGATTGGTGATTTGCACCAGCCTAAATTGGGTCAGCGCCGGCGATACGGGCTGAAACCCCGAAGCGACAGGCTCGGTAAGCAACTGCCAAGCAGGCGCATGAGTCAGGTCAAGCCGACGCAAGTATGATTGTACTGTGGTATTGCCCGATACAAGCGCAACGAAAGCGGGATTTGAAGCAGATCCCGTGGCAACATCGAAGCTATTGATCCGATTGACAATGCCCTTCTTCAGCGAATCTTTGAACATTTCGCGAAGGGGAAGGCCAATCGGCCCAACTGCAATGGACAAGATATCTACAAACGTACTTGTATCGATGTTCACGTTAAACGTTTGCGTGTCAGCGATGTCTACCTGAAGGTTTGAGTTCAATTGATATACAATGCGAGAGTCGGCGTCCGCGGTACCAAGATCTATTTTGTAAGGGATGCCAAGAAATGAGCCGCAATCCCAGTAGCTGGCGTGCATATGATATTGCACAGCGAAGGTATGCGAATCGATAAAGGTTAGTGAAGGACTCAGAAGTCGCAAATGGAATTCACATGAGTCTTGTTCGCTCCGGTCGAGCATGGCTTGCAC
>NZ_JBFULU010000106.1:0-4156 GCF_054049735.1 Bradyrhizobium sp. P5_C12 | reverse complement strand
ACTGTCGCATGCGCGGCACTGTTCTCGTTTAGCTGGTCTGAACAACGCGGTGTCTCTTTGTCAGTCGAGAGTGCCCAAGCACGGGTCGGTCGGCCACTGACCCCGATGAGCGTTGCAGGTGTTGCTCGTCGGCAAGACCGGCGGGCTGCGTACCGGTATGGAGCCGGGGCGGTCGGCGCTGGCGTCGCCGGCGCGGCCGCCGTGGGCACGGCTGCTGCTGTGGCGGCTACATCTCCCAACTGGGGATGGGGCGGCGGCCCTGACTACACAGGCGAAGCTCGGGCAGCCAACGCCTACTATGGGGCGTCCACAGCCAGCTCCAGCAATGGCTGGTACATRACGCCGACCGGCATGGCCTGCACATCGGGGACTGTGGTCACAGGCGCCAACGGTTTGCCGTTCCGCTGCCCGTAAAACACAGGCGAAGGCCGGTGAAGCGGGCATCGACTTCGGCGCGTCAGCATGCCAGCGACGTTATGGTTCCCTGATCTGCTGCAGAGTAGCGGAATTGATCGCGAGCCCGGCACACCGATCAAGCGCAACGATGGAATCACGTATATCGGCCAGCGAGGAAACGACTAGGAGGCGGTCCAAACGGCTGCCTCCTGATCGAACTCTTTCTGGTTCTGCATGCGGATTGATGTTGCCTTTCAACGGGCAGCAACGGAGGGTGACGGTGATCAGGTTATTGGCTGTCCATCGCGACATCGGCGCAGGCGATGCCACGCGCGCCGATTCAACCAGACGGCGTCGTCATCACGCGTTGAAGTTCGCAGACGTGGCCTGCTCCTGAAGCCGAGAAGTCCCCTCGAAACGAAGATGTGTGCGACAGAGACGCTGCATGGCCGAGAAGTGGTGTTGAATGCTACCGCGGGTCGCGAGGTTGGTTTATGCACCAAGGCTAGTGGCCGCAGGCAAATCCTCTATCGACGCGCTCCGACGCGATTAACGCCGCCATTGGCATTGCCGCCGACGTTATGACGGACTGCAGCGCGCGCAACGGGCCGTGGCCGAAGGGCAACGCCAGCCCGGGCAACGCAACCCACCGGATAGTCGACGTACTGGCAATACACGATCGCGCGGGCCGGTGATGGAGCAAGCGTGGCCCCTGCAAGTCCCAGAAGTGCGCTGGCAGCGATTCCTGTAACCGTCACTGACTTGATCGAAAGTCGCATCTTGGCCTTCATGATGGTCCTCCTAAGGGTAGCAGAAGCCGAATTCCTACGGCTTACGATAGCGTGTGCGCGGAGAGATGAGCGACATTGACGTAGATCAAGGGTGAGCTGGGCTGTGCGTTAACTCCGTCGAACATGATCCGTGTTTCCTGCCGCCCGTCACCTCGTTTGCTGACAGCACCGGGGCGCGATCTTGATTCAGATCAACCAGCTTCGTGATACCCGCACCAAACAAAAGACCGACTGGGCTAGGGCGATTGGTTGGTGCGTGCGATGACGCCGACTTGGTATGTCACCTTCGAGGTTCGTAAACGCGGCACGCTGCCGAAGCAGCGGAGCCCCCGGGAAACAAGGACCTTCGCTACGGAAGCAGAGGCCAAGGCATTCGTTCGTGCAAAGCTCGACGAAGGTCTCGTTGTATTTGCGGGCACGATCAATCCGCACGTCCCCAGGCAACTCATTCCGTCGGCACGCATCCAAGCCTGGCTTGTCGATGAACAATGGAACGCTGAGCGAGATACAGGTCTCGACGCGGAATAAGCACGTTGCCGAGCACATACACCGCTCTCAAGTGTTGCCATTTCGTTACGGGCTTAGGGTCTGATCGATCTTAGACTCATGGACGTTCGCAGCACTTCCTTCCTAAGAGCCCGCGTTATGAGAGCTCGCGTTTTCTGAACGAGAACCGTACTTCCGCGCAGATTGCAGATTGGAGGCCCCCCGGCATGGTACCGGGGCCTCTCAATTAAGAACGGCAGAGGGTCTTCGCTTCGACCCGGCTTTCAATTCTGACGATCGAGGCCGGCGAGTTGCTGCCGGTCCAACAGCACGATCTGGCGCTGGGTGGCACCGATGAAGCCGAGGATGCCAAGCTTGCGCAGATGCGATAACGCCCGCGAAACGGTTTCCAGCGTGAGTCCAAGGTAGTCCGCGATATCACGCCGTGACATTGGCAGTGCCAAAATGCCGGCGTCGGTGAGCCGCTTGTCCATCTCAAGGATGAAGGCCGCGACGCGCTCGATCGAGGTTTTGCGCCCAAGGAGCAGCATATGGTCTTCCGCATGCTTCAGATTGCTGGTGGTCCTGCGGAGCAGGTGCTTGGCCAGTGCGCCGTCACTGTCGGCAATTGCATCGAGACTCTGTCGCCGGATGAGGAGAACCGTCGTGTCCACGACGGCTTCTGCCGTAGAGCGGTGCACGCTTCCATTCTCCAGTCCGAAGATATCGCCGGAAACATGAAATGCGCCGATTTGCCGGCGGCCATCAGGAAGCAGCTTGTAGCTTCGTACTGCGCCTGACTTGACCTGATAGACATAATCGGCTGGTTCCTTCTCGCCGTAGATCTCGCTGCACCTCCGATAGGTAAGTTCGCTCAGGCTGACGATCAGATCGGTTTCGGTCGGTATCCCCAGTTCGCAAAGGGAGTGCGGATGAGGCAACGACACTGAGGTGATGTGCATCAGCATTGGACCCATTCCTTAATCTGGTGTTGATGGGCCTGTTAACCGTGCAATTGCGGTGCCGGGTTAGGGGCGCGCATGGTGACGAGAGTTTCAGGGATAGTACATTCTCGGTATTGTCCTAAGGTTCATTGCACCAAAGGACAGCAGGGCCGGAGTTTGGATCCGTTTGCTTGCGGCGCTGCCACGCAGAAATCTGCCATCAGTCTGCAGCTTAAGACCGGCGCTGCGGTGATTGTTGGTGGACGTGTTCAATTTGCTCCCCGACTTCCAGCGTGACTGGTCGCGCCAACAACGTCGCCGGATACAGATCGATACGAGCAGAATTGTGAGTAGCGTCAGCAGCCAATCGTTGATGCTCAAGCGCATCCGTTCTCGCAGGCCTGCGGCATGCGAGGTCATTCCTGCGCAGCCAATAGCGATGCGTCCAGCATTTTGCCGGCGCAGGAGCGCTGGTTGATCCACACCAAGGATGTTTGTGGTCGCGTGATTCGCCGCAGCAACGACTCACGATACAAAAATGCACATAAAAAGTGGCAGCACATCTGCCTCACCTTCGCGAAGTTTCCGGAGAGCGGAGCCGTCCCTTGATCTAGCGCAAGGGGCGCGCCGAAATTTCCAACCTCATGATGCCGGATTTGCCCGGCTCATGGAGGCGATCATGGAGGCAAAACGATTTGCTTCGGCGGCTGCTGCATTCGCGAGCGCAACCTCGCGTTCGTTTGGTTGGAAAGGAGATGCATCATGATGAGATGGTTAGCCGTCGCAACTTTCACCTTGATGTTCGGGACGTCAGCTCTGAGCATGGCGCCCGGGCCGCTTCCCCAATCCGAGAGCCTGATCACGCCGGTCGCGGCCGCCTGCGGAGTGGGCAGAACGCGGATCAACGGCGTCTGCGTTGCAAGGACGACGATCCGCCAAACCCGGCGCGTTGCGCGCAGGTGTCTCCGTTGGCAGGGAAGTGTCTGTGCGATGTACGAATAGGCGCCGCGAGACTCGGCGTTCGGATCGTATCCGGACGCCGATCACCAGGCTCTGAAGCCGAACCAGCCGAACTGCCCTTGTTGTGCCGCCAGAAGCATCTGCGGCTGGAGGTTTCGCCTCGGTCGAGCCGCAACATGCAACATCTTGCGTTGTCGCTTGCGATCGACGGTTTCAGGCGGACGTGTATCCGGTTTCGGCAGCATCGCGAAGGAATTCGCCACCGCCGGGCTCTGTGCGACGGTAACGGGCGGTTCGGCCACATCCGACGAAGTTGCGATCTCGGTCGCCTCGGCCACGGGCGCAGCGGCGACGATCACCGGCAACTGGGTATCGAAAACAATACGCTCGGGCCATTTGCGATCTGAGTGGATGCGTATGGCCGGCCGGTCCGCAGCCGCCTGATCGACGGTCGGGGCCCTCGGCAGCCAATAATCTGCAACAATGAGCAGTGCGAGCAACACTGCTCCGACCTTCCAGAAATATGCCGCCAGTGGCATGCCGGTCGCTCCGGTGCGCCCCCGAAACATTGACCTGGGC
>NZ_JBFULU010000105.1:0-4717 GCF_054049735.1 Bradyrhizobium sp. P5_C12 | reverse complement strand
CCTGCGAGAGCCGACATTGACCGGCGTTATCGCCGCACCGACAGATCCGCTGTTCACGTTGGCCGATCAGACAATCTCTCGATCAATACCGACCCATATTCGTAGAGACGCCGTCGTCATGCTAGCAACAGCCTTATGGCTGGGCGAAGTGAAGTCGGAGGACGTTGGGCAAGCGGCGAAGATATTTGTGCGCGCAGCGTGGAGGGAGGACAGCGTAGATCCACGCTTTGTCTCGCTGGATGCGCCTGCGTTTCGCGACGGTAAGATACCACTGGTAGAAAGGCTTAGCGCCGGCCTTTGGTCATAATCAAAGCACCGACGAGCTAGAGCAACGGCCCGCCGGTTCACGCTGGCGGGCCGGATTTGCAGGTTGCCATGAGTTCCAATTTCCCGCTATAGGACACCTATTGCATTAGTTGCATTAGGTCATATTGCCCGTGGGCACACGAGAATTGAGTGCGTATTTTCGCGCAATGGAGCGCTTATGTTTTGAGCAGGCGAGGCTCTGCCTTCCGGGTCTCGGCCGGGAAGCTCTCGAAGAGATAGCTCAAAACTATCAAAGAGAGGCCGAACGGCTGGAAAGCGAGGAGCAGTAAGGCCTCTTTTGCGACGGCGCTGGGAGGCATTCTGCCTGCGAAATCGACGGCGGTGCGCGCGTGCGAGACGCGCCCCCGGCTGGGCGTATGAGGCCGAGGCCGCTCTGCCACGCCCGCGGGTGCGAGCTGGCGGGTCTCTCACCTGAGTTCGCTCGAACTGGTGTATGGATGGGTATGCGCGTCCAGGCGATGACATGGGCCGGTTCGGTGACCTTCATTGGTCTCGTCCTGTCTGCTTGCGCAAATTCAGGTGATCCCACTTCGCCGTCAGTAACCCGTTCTGCCCCATGGGCCCGAGACCTCAACGAGCCACCGCCTACCCGGGAGCCCATCAATGACACTGTCCCGCAGACAAAGGCGGCCCTGAATGCCGCGCGCGAGAGAGCTTTCCGCTAGTCCGTGCGTCCCGCGCCATACACCTCGAACGCGGCGCCGGTCACCCGGGTGGTCACCAGGGCGGTGACCGGGCGGACAAGCAGCCGGTTCACGCTGTCGAGCCTTTGCAGGGCCCGGCAAACTCCCCGTTGACGTGGCCGGCGGAGCTGTCACATTACTTTGACAGACAGGTGCCAATTTTGCAGGCGCTGGGATTTCAGAGCCCAGACCGGAATACGTGGCGAGCGCTGCCAAGCGAATATATTCCGCTTGTGCAGCGTTCAGCATCCTCTCAATTTCGGGAGTTCGGCGTGTTTAATGCTGAAATGACTGCGCTGCTCAGAGCGGTGCTCGAGGAAGTTTGCGAAAATATTCCTGTAAGCGAGACGGGCGCCAGAGCCTACGTTGCTTCGAAGCTGCTCGATGCTGCGGCACAGGGACAGCTCTCAACCGACGCGTTGAAAGCGGCCGGTCTCAAGGCCCTGAACCCACCAACGATGTGGCGCTGATTACCCGCTCCACATCACTCGATCACATAGTATTCGAAGGCGACGCCTTCCGGGTCGTTCTCGGCTAGCGATGCGTCGGCCGCCTCTTCAGTCGCAAAGACCTTCAGGCGGTCCTTGTCTCCAACCTGCTTGCTTGTATCGGTGTAGATCCAGACGGTCATTGGTCCCTCTTCAGCTTGCGCCGGCCCCAATGCGGCTCTTTGCCCTWCGGATTGAACTCGGGGACGTGATGCCGGTTCAAAGCCCGCATGACGCCGATCCGCGCAAACATCGTTGGACCGCCGCGCTCGACCACCAGGAGCAGGGCTTCCATCRCTGCCTGCCACTCCGGCACATCGTGCTCCTTCTTCGGCAGCGCGGCGATGTACTCGCCGGCGTCCAGCAACGTGACCAGCCTGCGGCCGTCTGCCTCTATCGGCTCCTCGAAAGGCCGCCCCCAGCCCTTGATCATTGCGTGTTTCGGTATCCCATGATTGCAAGCTGCGGGTTGCCCCGCTCAAAGTCGGGCCGAACATCGGTGCCGCGACCGCCGCAACCCCGGCAGACAAACCGCGGCTCGAGATCGGAGAGCCTTACGCTGTCAGGCCAGCGGTCGGCGTCCAGAGCAATGTGATGGCCGCAATGGCAATAGATCAGCACGCCGCGCACGCCCATCTCCCGCATCTCGCCGAGCGTGATCTTCACCGGCCGGCCGTCGGCACGTGAGGGATTGTTGCGGCGGGCAGGGCGGGGCATGCCGCCATCGAAGCGGCGCGCAAGCAGGAGTCAAATTATCGATTCCTAGCGGCAGGGCGGGAGCGCGAGCTACCGCCGGTCGTGGGTGTGGAGAAGGCGCCGGTTCACGCTGGCGGGCCTGCCATGCTAGAAGCGATTCCTGCGATCGGTGCCCGCCGATCGCCAAAAGCTTTTCTTGCAACTCCCGCAGGCTTCCAAGGTCGGCGGGTTTTTCTTTGGCTACGCCTGGGCGTCGTCGTACGGTAAGCCGCCTCAGTTTTCGTTTTTGTGCCGACCTAGTCCGCCCGGAACAGGTTGCGAACGCGAAGTGTATTCACCAGCGGAACGCCTCAATTTGAGTGGAACCCGCTCCGAGGATTTACAGTTAAATCGCCGGTTCATTCGTCATGGAGAAAGGCCATGGGATCGCGCCGTAGGTTTAGCCAATCTTCCCCTCTTGAGGAGCGACTTGCCGAAGAAGCGAAAAGCCTACGTGAACTAGCCAAGACACTGCCGCCGGGGGCCCAGCGAGAAGCTTTGTTACGAAAAGCTAGGCAAGACGAAGTCGGCGCGCACATAACTGAGTGGCTTACGTCGCCAGGATTGCAGCCGCCAAAGTAGAGGTATCGGATCCCGCCAGTTCGTGGTCTGTGGTGGGATGGACGACGCAGCCCGATTCCGACGGCAGTCAGAAGACGCCCGCGACCAGCGCCTTCAGCCAGCTCGACAAAGACGCTTGGCTTCGCATAGCTGAGGAATGGCTAAAGCACGCTGTCAGTGCCGAACAACGGGACCGGAGATARGGCCGCCTCAGTTGCGGCCCCACGAGAACCGACCCATCGCCCAACGCGCGTTGGGCGATGGGCGGTTCCGGGTGGATGGCGCGAACCTAGGACCGCACCACAGACCGATTGCTCAATCTTTCTGTCGGAGAGTCGTTCCTATCAGATGCCCTGAGGCCGTAGCCGCCAGCTGAGGCGGCCTTACTTCATAGTAAAAACGCCGCCCGCTTAAATGACGCGGACGGCGGCTTACCAGCCCCGGGAGGGTAAGCAAAACCCGGCGGTGGCACAAATTGCATACCCACATCGTTGGGTCTGAGCAAAATTGCTCACTCTCCAAAGACCGCGCCAACTGAGGCGGCCTTAATTCGTTGTTCCAATCAAAATTGACCATGAAAACCGTGAGGTCGGTGCCATATTCCGCCGGCCGGCCCTTGGCATAGATCAAGGAATTTGGTCCCATAGAACACGTCGCGGTGTTCCGCTGGACCAACACAAGATGTAAAGTCCCACATTGACCGCTAAGACCTATTGCAGAGTTTTTAAGCAAGCGAATTTCATGAAGGGAGGAAGTTCATGAAACGCCTCCGGTTCAGACATAAGCTATCGCTCAAAGCGAGGCTTGATCTGGAAGCTCAACAGCTACGCGATGAAGCCAAGGCGCGGCCACCCGGGCACAAGCGAGACAGCCTACTTAGGAAGGCCCGGCCGGACGAAATAACGTCCCACATAACAGAGTGGCTTATGTCGCCTGGGTTGCGGCCGCCGAAGTAAAGCGTAAGATTCAGGTGATTTGCGAACCAAAGGGGGGCAGCGTGACCGCGCCAGACCTGGTTTTGAAAATTGCCATCATAGGACTAGGTGTCTTTTCGACGGTTCTAGTCTCGATGTTGTACTTCAATCTGTAAAGCCAGAGGCCGCCTCAGTTGGCGGCCTCTTCGCATCTGGCCAGTTTCCGACCTCTAGCGATTTTGGAAATGTCCTAATTCACGAAAAGAACAATTCCGGGTCGGTTTCGTTCTCGTCGTATGAAACGGTACTATTTTGACATACGAGAGGGCGATGAGATCATTCCCGATGAGGAAGGTCTGGAACTCTCCACCATAGAGAAGGTGCAAGAAGAGGCGGCTCGCTCGCTGGCGGATATCGCCCGGGATGCCGTCCGCAAGCGGGTGGATGGAGCGTCTCATGGGATGGCCATCGAGGTCCGTGACGACAGTGGCCCGGTGCTGCAGGTCAAATTCACATTCGAGGTCGATAGGCGGAGGGGTTGAGCCGCCTCAGTTGGGGGCTCGCTTTCTTGTCCGCATCAAGGATGGGCTGCGCGGGCGTAAGGTAGTCATGGTGCAGGCAAGTTGGTCGTGCGCACCCATCGAACAGCACCGTGATGCCGGTGGTGCGAAGGCTAACTTCGATGACTGTACCGGTCCGGTTGGTCAGATCCGGGCACCGAGGTTATTAATTTTGAAGCGGGTGCCAACGACAAACCTGTCGCTTTTGTGAGCCACCATTTGATTAATCCGAATTGTGAAATACGCACGGTTCGTAAAGTGGCCAGCATACATTCCCTATGGGCCGCCTGCAACTTGGCCATGAAGTAGTTCGAAAGTGCACGTGTCCAGGAACTCGACTCTTGGCACATGGCCGTGGTCGCAGGCGTCGTCTTCTTCGCGGTGCGGGCGCTGCTCGCCCTGATCCCGGGACTGGCGGTCGGCTTCGCCATCAAGAAATGGTCGGCGGC
>NZ_JBFULU010000104.1:0-5225 GCF_054049735.1 Bradyrhizobium sp. P5_C12 | reverse complement strand
GGGTGAGGCCGCGCGACACCAGTTTTGTCGCGTGGTGGCCGTGGTCGTCCGGCTCCTTGCCTTCCTCGACGCCCTTGCCGAGCACGTCGAACCCGGTCTCGCTGGGATCGACATGGGCGAGGTCGAAGCGGCTGAGGTAGCTCACCGCCAGTTCGCGGAAGACGTAGTCGAGGATCGAGGTCGCGTACTTGATGCTGTCGTTGCCCTGCACGGGGCCCGCCGGTTCGAAGCGGGTGAAGGTGAAGGCGTCGACATATTCGTCGAGCGGCACGCCGTACTGGAGGCCCAGCGAGACCGCGATGGCGAAGTTGTTGATGAAGGAGCGGAGCGCCGCGCCTTCCTTGTGCATGTCGATGAAGATCTCGCCGATGCGGCCGTCGTCATACTCGCCGGTGCGCAAATAGACCTTGTGCCCGCCGACGACCGCCTTCTGGGTGTAGCCCTTGCGGCGATCCGGCATCTTCTCGCGCTCGCGCATCACGATGATGCGCTCGACCAGCTTCTCGACGATCTTTTCCGAGACCTGCGTGGCACGCGCCGCCATCGGCTTGTCGTAGAGGCTCTCCACCGCATCGTCCTCGTCCTCATCATCGCTGATGAGCTGCGAGTTGAGCGGCTGGCTGAGCTTGGAGCCGTCGCGATAGAGCGCGTTGGCCTTCAATGCGAGTTTCCACGACAGCATGTAGGCGGACTTGCAGTCCTCCACCGTGGCGTCGTTCGGCATGTTGATGGTCTTGGAGATCGCACCCGAGATGAAGGGCTGCGCCGCCGCCATCATGCGGATGTGGCTCTCGACCGACAGGTAGCGCTTGCCGATCTTGCCGCAGGGATTGGCGCAGTCGAACACCGGATAGTGCTCGGCCTTGAGGTGCGGAGCACCTTCCACCGTCATCGCGCCGCAGATGTGGACGTTGGCGGCCTCGATCTCGCGCTTGGTGAAGCCGACGGCCTGGAGCAGGTCGAAGCCGGGGGCCGCGATCGCCTCGGCACCGATGCCGAGCTGGTCGCGGATGAAGTCTTCGCCAAAGGTCCACTTGTTGAAGGCGAACTTGATGTCGAAGGCGGTCGGCAGGGCCTTCTCGACCTTGGCGATGGCCTCATCGGTAAAACCCTTGGCCTTCAGCGTCGAGGCGTTGATGCCGGGGGCGTTGGACAGCGAGCCGTGGCCGACGGCGTAGGCCTCGATCTCGGCGATGTCGCTCTCGCGATAGCCGAGCGCGCGCAGCGCCGCGGGAACCGCGCGGTTGATGATCTTGAAGTAGCCGCCGCCGGCGAGCTTCTTGAATTTCACCAGCGCGAAGTCCGGTTCGATGCCGGTGGTGTCGCAATCCATGACGAGGCCGATCGTGCCGGTCGGCGCGATCACCGTGGTCTGGGCGTTGCGATAGCCGTGCTTCTCGCCGAGCTCGAGCGCGGCATCCCAGGCTTTTTGCGCATGCGCGACCAGGTCGGCCTGCGGGCAGGAGACCAGGTCCATCGGCACCGGGTTGACGCTGAGCGCCTCGTAGCCGTTGGACTGGCCATGGGCGGCGCGGCGGTGGTTGCGGATCACGCGCAGCATGTGCGCGGCGTTCTTCTTGTAGCCGGGGAAGGTGCCGAGCTCGGAGGCGATCTCCGCCGAGGTCTTGTAGGTGATGCCGGTCATGATCGCGGTCAGCGCGCCGCAGAGCGCACGGCCTTCCTTGCTGTCGTAAGGAAGACCCATGGTCATCAGCAGGCCGCCGATATTGGCGTAGCCGAGGCCGAGCGTGCGGAACTCGTAGGAGAGCTCGGCGATCGCCTTCGACGGGAACTGCGCCATCATCACGGAGATTTCGAGCACCAGGGTCCACAAGCGGCAGAGATGCTCGTAGCCCTCGACGTCAAAATGCTTGGTCGTGGTGTTGTAGAACGTCAGCAGGTTGGCGGAGGCGAGGTTGCACGCCGTGTCGTCCAGGAACATGTATTCCGAGCACGGATTGGAGGCGCGGATGTCGCCGGACGCCTTGCAGGTGTGCCAGTCGTTCATGGTGGTGTTGAAGTGCAGGCCCGGGTCGGCCGACGCCCAGGCGGCGTAGCCGATCTTCTCCCAGAGGTCGCGCGCCTTCAGCGTCTTGGTCACCTTCTTGGTGGTGCGGCCGATCAGGCTCCAGTCGCCATCGGTCTCGACCGCGCGCAGGAAGTCGTCCTTCAGCGAGACCGAGTTGTTGGAGTTCTGGCCGGACACCGTGAGATAGGCTTCCGAATCCCAGTCGGTGTCGTAGACGTCGAACTGGATGTCCTTGTAGCCCTGCTTGGCGAACTGCATCACCCGCTTGATGTAGTTGTCGGGCACGAGGCTGCGGCGCGCGAGCTTGATCTCGCGGCGGAGCGCCGGGTTCTTCTCGGGATCGAAGCAGTCGTCGCCCGAGCCTTCGCAATTGACGCAGGCCTTGAGCACCGCCTTGAGGTGCTTCTGGTTGATCTTGGAGCCGGTGACGAGAGCGGCAACCTTCTGCTCCTCCTTCACCTTCCAGTCGATATAGGTCTCGATATCCGGATGATCGGCGTCGACCACCACCATCTTGGCGGCGCGGCGGGTGGTGCCGCCGGACTTGATCGCACCCGCGGCGCGGTCGCCGATCTTGAGGAAGCTCATCAGGCCGGACGAGCGGCCGCCGCCGGAGAGTTTTTCGCCTTCGCCGCGCAGGCGCGAGAAGTTGGAGCCGGTGCCGGAGCCGTATTTGAACAGGCGCGCCTCGCGCACCCAGAGGTCCATGATGCCGCCCTCGTTGACGAGGTCGTCACCGACGCCCTGGATGAAGCAGGCGTGCGGCTGCGGATGCTCATAGGCCGACTTGGACTTGGTCAGCTTGGCGGTGAAGGGGTCGACGTAATAATGGCCCTGGCCGGGGCCGTCGATGCCATAGGCCCAGTGCAGGCCGGTGTTGAACCATTGCGGCGAGTTCGGTGCGACCATCTGCATGGTCAGCATGTAGCGGAGCTCGTCATAGAAGGTCTGGGCGTCCTCGTCGGAGGTGAAGTAGCCGCCCTTCCAGCCCCAATAGGTCCAGCAGCCGGCGAGGCGGTCGAACACCTGCTTGGCCGAGAGCTCGCTGACATAGCGCTCCTTCTCGGGCAGCGCCGCAAGCGCATCGGTATCGGGCACGGAACGCCACAGGAAGGAGGGGACGGATTCCTCCTCGACCTTCTTCAGGCGCGCGGCGACGCCCGCTTTGCGGAAATATTTCTGGGCCAGCACGTCGGAGGCGACCTGCGACCACTCGGTCGGCACCTCGACATTCTCAAGTTTGAACACCACCGAGCCGTCGGGATTCCTGATCTCCGACGTGGTCAGCCGGAAATCGATTCCGGCGTAAGGTGACTGTCCCTGGGTGGTGTGGCGCCGCTCAATCCGCATCGTCTTGCCCCGTCCTTATTGTGACCGGTCCCGCCTCGGTTCAGGCGTGCCGGCTCGATATTTCGCTTCGCGAGTCCCTCAAGGCCTTGCCGGCCCTTTAAGGCTTCGCAGTTCAGCCGGTGGTTTCCGGCCCAGTTTCTCCCGGCGCGATTCATCGATGCGTGCACCGATCATCCGCCGGCATGTCCAGGTGCACCCGCCCCAAAGCGATGCACCCGACATGCGTTCAACGCCCCACAAACGTCACGTCTTCAACCATTGCCATTCGAGCCTGTTTCCAGCCCGTTCTGGCGCCCCGAAAAGTCCGCTTTCGAGGGCAGACAAGCCCTCATCCCGCTGCCTTCGTCTGGCTTGGCGGAGTGCCGTCTTGCGGACCCTTTGGGGGAGTGCCGGCGGGACGCAAACACACTCGCGCCGAACGGACTGAAAGCTAGGACTCTCCGTTGCGCCCGTCAAGAACTAGTGCGAGTTCCTGAATCAAATACTAAATATGGTGGACAGCGGGGGATAACAGGGGGCAAGCCCGCGCCTGTTCTGGAGGCAAGTATCGGTGAGTCCTCAGGGATTCCCAACCGAAAAAATTTATGTCCGGTGGTGTTCCGGAGGCTTCATCCCGCTGTTCACAGGGCAGGTATATTTTTAGGCAACGGGGTTGCGCCGGCGGGACTCACGTAGGGCTACGGAAGGTGAGGGCAGGCATGCCCGCCGGGGTGGTGGTGGGGGAGCCGAATCCGCGCCAAGCTGACCCCGTTTCTGCCGGGTACCCTACATGCTTGATTCGACTCGCCGGGATGCGCGGCCGCGCATCGCCCCGGCCGGCCTGATGTTCCTCGCCATCACCTCGGTGGGCTGGGGTTTTAATTGGCCGGTGACAAAGTTCCTCATCGCGGAACTGCCGCCATTGACGCTGCGCGGGGTGACCGGCGTGCTCGGGGCGGTGCTGCTGGCCGCGCTCGCCCTGATCCGCCGCGACAGCCTCAAGGTCGCGCGTGAGATCTGGCCGCGGCTCCTGATCGCGGCTCTTCTCAACGTCACCGGCTGGATGGTGCTGATGGGGCTCGCGCTGTTGTGGCTGCCGGCGAGCGAAGCCGCGCTGATCGCCTACACCATGCCGGTCTGGGCCTCGCTCATCGCCTGGCCCGTGCTCGGCGAGCGGCCGACGGTGCTGCGCACCGTCGCGCTGGTGATGGCCTTTGCGGGGCTCGCCTCGATCATGGGCGGCAACGGCTTTGCCGCCAGCGAAGAGAAGCTGCCCGGCATTGTCATGGCGCTCGCCGGGGCCGCCGGCTTTGCGCTCGGCACGGTGTTGCTGAAGAAATATCCGATCCACCTGCCGCCGATCACGGCGGCAGCCTGGCAGATCGGGCTCGGCTGCCTGCCGGTCGCGATTGTGGGTCTGCTGGTCGAGACCTCGCATCTGGAGCTGATCACGCCGGTCGGCTGGGCACTTCTGGTCTATTCGACCGTGGTGCAGTTCTGCATCGCCTACGTCAGCTGGTTCGCCGCGCTGTCGCGCCTGCCGGCCTCGGTCGCCGCGATCGGCACCATGGCGGTGCCGGTGATCGGCGTCGCCGCCTCGGCGATTGCGCTGCATGAGCCGCTGGGGCCGGGCCAGATCGCGGCGCTGGTTTTCACGCTCGCGGGCGTGGTGCTGGCGACGCGCTAGCAGCGCGAACGCCGGTGACGAACCCAAACGAGCTCAGATCTTTTGCGTCGCTTCGGCAAGGGAAACAGCGCATTAGCAAGTTTGAGGTTCTTTCTCTCGCCGGCGTAGCCCGGAGCCCTCTGGCTTCAAAGGCAAATCAGCATTTGCGACGGCAAAGATTTCGAGTGCTTCGTCGTAGCC
>NZ_JBFULU010000103.1:0-5439 GCF_054049735.1 Bradyrhizobium sp. P5_C12 | reverse complement strand
TCGCTACAGGCTGTCCGGTCATGGTCTCACCCGCGACTACCCGCGGAATCATCGTGTTTACTCACTGCCCACGCGTCAATCGACCTGTAATTCAAGGATATAGCGAAACGTCTGACGCTAACGGTTGTCAAGAGAGAATCGACCGGTTATGGGGGGACATGTTTTTGACCTACTTTGCCCTCCGTGCCCGAGCCGCTGGAATAATGGCGTCAATCGGCGCGGCCTTGCTTATCGGATTGTCTGGCAGTGGGTCCTCTCAAGCGCAAGACGAGTTATCATCTGCCGAGAAATGCCTTTCAGCAAATTTCAACACCTCGCTGGGTGCACAATTGCCCCGCACAGCGTCGCGTTTGAAATCTGGTGAGCCGTTAAGGATTGTAGCGATCGGATCATCGTCGACCGTAGGACTCTGGATGCTCAGGTCAGCGGCCACATATCCGGAGGTCATGCGCCGAGAGCTATCGAGACTTAGATCGAACGCGACGATCGAGGTCATCAACAGCGGCCGAGTCGGCGATACGATTCCGAACAACGTTGCACGGTTCGAGCGTGACGTTTTCGCGCACACGCCTGATCTCGTTATCTGGCAATTAGGTACTAATGACGTCGCCTGGGGTGGCCGGCCGGACCACGGGCTCAAAAGAAGCGTTCTTGAAGGGGTAAGGGCACTTAAGGCGGGGTCTGCCGATGTCGTGTTGATGGATCTGCAATATGCGCCACAGGTGCTCGCTTCAGTTGGTTATTCGACGATGGAGGACATCATCATCGATGTCGCAAAACAGGAACGGGTCGGGCTGTTCTCTCGTTTTGCGCTGATGCGAAACTCGGTCGGTGCCGGAGTTGCGCAAAGCGCGCTTGTAACGTGGGACGGATTGCACAACACCGCCGATGGTTATGATTGCATTGGACGAGCCCTTGCCCGAGCCATCTCAACGAGTGCGCGTTGAGAGGCCCTAGCTTCGAAGGCTGCGGGTTCGCATGAGTTTGATGCCGAGCGTGCAGATGCCCATCAACGCGAACAAAGACCAATTATCGTCGACAATCACCGCCTCTCTCGCAGCGGTGATAGCAACTCGCGCCGACGCTGTCAGGAGGTGCGCTCATGCACCATTATGCCAGCCAACTTGTTGACCTGTTACTGGTGCTTGTCGCCGCGTGGATGGTGCCGGCCACCATTTTTATTATCTACGCCTATTTCGCTCGCCTTAAGAATCCGGTCAGCGAATCGGTCTTTGGACGTGTGGTCATCGTTTCCTTGTTCATCATAACCACGTCGATTTGGCTTCCGATAATTGTGGCCGCCATAGTCCTATCACTGATCGGTCATTTGTGGTTCCGCTTCAGGGGACAACTACGCAAGTAGCTAGATATTGAAAAAGATGGAGTCGAATTAGAGCGGCCCATCAGCAAACTAAAAAAGGGAAGCGAAGTAATGTCCGCGTTTCTCCCAGCTCTGACGATAGCTGCCATCAATTTTATAACAGTCGCCACGGCTGCAGAATGGCGACCGCAGTTTCTCTCAGCGTGCCGAAACGGCTGCGGGCAGCAAGGCAGCTTTTCGACGAACGCTTGCTTGCAGATTTGCATCTGCATGGCTTCAGAATTGGAAACGAAGTTTAGTACCGAGACTCTAGGATCCATTGATCCCCCGAGTGCTGAGCAACTACACCAAACTAACGAAATCAGAATGCTTTGCGTCCGGCGAGTACTAGGACGTTAGAGCTGTTGCCATTGGCTCGGAGTCGTTTATGGGCTTCAACTCTGACTTGGCCTCTAGGGCAGTCCGTCCGAGTGTCGTGGACGACCCTCGCCTACCTGCTTCCTCGCTCGATGCTGCAATCCTCGTGCACATGTATCTCGAGATGGCCCAACCCAGCCGATCAGTTGATCGAGCTTCATTTCGGAATTGGTGTACTGCATCGAATCCCAGCCGCTAAGGGTTAAAACACAACCGTAAGCTTTAAGAATGGGCTGGGGAAGCCGTTGGGTTCAAATGCCGTGAGTTATCAAGAGGTCAAGGATCGCGCTCCGATGACGGCAGACGCGTGATGCTTCCCATGTGCTTCCCAACCAGCATTGCCGATCGGTCTTGGGAAGCACCGTCGCTCTAAGCCGCTGAAAACGTTGGTGGGGGAGGCAGGACTCGAACCTGCGAAGCCATGAGGCGGCTGATTTACAGTCAGCTCCCTTTGCCACTCGGGACACTCCCCCGCTCGACGGCAGCACAATCGGGCCGGACCTTTGCCGGCGGACCGAAGACGGCCATGGAACGTGAAGGCCGCGACAGCCCGGATGGGGGCGCGACCGGGCGCGGTTATGGGCGAAGCGGTGGGGTAAAGTCAACCGAGGCGAACAGCTAAAATGGCCCCCGGTCGCACCCAAATTGCCATATTCGGGGACCCGTGACACAAGCGAGCCCATGAAGGATCGAAAATTCATCCCCAGGGGCCCGCGTGGCGGGACTAAGCCCTTCAACAGACCGGGAAAATCGGCTGGTCGGCCAGCCTGGCGCGACCGCGATTCGGCCCCCGACGGGCCCGTCATCCTCTATGGCTGGCACACCGTCACCATGGCCCTCGCAAACCCTGCGCGGCGGATCCGCAAGCTGACCCTGACCGAGAACGCCGCCCGCCGCCTGGCGGACGAAAACATCGAAACCCGCATCGCGCCCGAGATCGTCCGGCCGCAGGACATCGATCGCCTGCTCTCGCCCGACGCCGTGCACCAGGGCCTGCTCGCGGAGGCCGATCCCCTGCCCTCGCCCGACATCGAGACCCTGGAGCAGGAGGGCATGGTGCTGGTGCTCGACCAGATCACCGATCCCCACAATGTCGGCGCCATCCTGCGCTCCGCCGCCGCCTTTGCGGTGAAGGCGATCGTCACCACCGCGCGCCACAGTCCGGAAGCGACCGGCGTGCTGGCGAAAGCCGCCTCMGGCGCGCTCGAGCTGGTGCCGATGATCACCGTGCAAAATCTCGCCCGCGCGCTGACCACGCTGAACGAAAGCGGTTTCCAGACCGTCGGGCTCGACAGCGAGGGCAGCGCGGATTTGAGCGAGGTCGTGCTGCGCGAGCCGCTCGCGCTGGTGCTCGGCGCCGAGGGCAAGGGTCTGCGGCAATTGACGCGCGAAACCTGCAGCGTGGTGGCGCGGCTCGACATGCCCGGCGAGATCAAGAGCCTCAACGTGTCGAACGCCGCCGTGCTCTCGCTGTACGTTGGCGCGAGCCGTCTTGGGTTGATGAAGCGGTAGCGAAACAAAACGCCCGTCCGCATCACGCGGACGGGCGTCTCTCATTTCAACCGATCAAACGATCAGTAATAGCGGCGCAGCACCCGGTGGCCGCCGTAATAGTACGGCGCAGCGCGACGGGCGTAGCCGTAGCGGGGACCGTAGCCGTAATGCACGCGCGGCAGATAGCCGTGGCGCGGGCCATAGCCGTAGCGGTACGGACGATAATAGGGCCGGCGATAGGGATAGGCGGCCGGCGCTTCGACCGCGGCGGCACGATAGCCATAGCCGTTGCCGTAGCCATAACCACGGCCGTAGCCGTAATTGGCGGGCGCGACGACTGCGTCTTCACGATAGGTCGGGTACGGCGCGAAGGCGCCGGGGCCGGTGTAGGTCGGGCCCTGGTTGACGTAGTAATACTGAGTGGCCGGCTCGGCGAGGTGCTCAAAGCCCCAACCGCCATAACCCGGGCCATAACCCCAGCTACCGCAACCCGTGTTGCAGCCGCTGTAGACCGGCGCCACTGGCGCGCACGTGCTGAAGCCGCAAGCCGCGGCCGGCGCGGCCCCGACGAACATCACGGCAGCCGCCGCGACCAGTCCCGAAATCATCTGACGCATTACTCTCTCCTGTTGATTTCTGTTTGTTGGATTTTGACGTTTCTTAACCGGGCGGTCTGCCGGGCCCCTCGGCCCGTGGTCGCCGCCGATGGTGCGGTGGATTGGCATTGATCTCCGGTGCAAAGATCACCGGCGGCGGATTGACGGGAATGTCCATCTGCGGCGGCAGCGGCATCGACTGCGCGCCCCAGGTTTGGTGATAGCTCTCGGCCGGCTGCGGCAATTTGCGGTTCGCGGGCGGCTCGACTTCGAGGCGGCCGTAACCCGGCCGCAAGCCCAGGGTCGGATAATAATGGCCGACATCGGAAGGCTGCCGCTCGGCGATGTAGCGCCCGCCATAGATCGTGGGCTGCACCTGGACGTTCTTCCCCAGGCCCCAGACACCCTCGACGACGGTGTAGGACGCATCGATGTTGTTGATGATGATGGGCACGCCGGGGCGGCCGGGAACGACGATATCGAAACCGCCGCCGGCAAGCGCCGCCGTCGGCAGTCCGATCAGAAAGGCTGCGAGCGCCAGAGCGCGCATGGCGGGATCCCGGTTGTTCCGGAACACAACCTATCCGATCGCGACGCAGAGAGGGTTAAGGCCGATTGACCAATTTCCGGTAAGCCTAACACGTAAGGATTGACTGCCGCTCAAATGCGGCAAAGCGCACTAGCGAAGCGTTAACGGGCAGCAGATCATCGCCGCGCACCGATGCGCGCAGGGTTGCGTGGCGCAAGATGCACATCCTGGGCGGGCTCACGTCGATGTGACTTCGCATCCGAGAAAACGCGGAACGACTGCCGGACGTCGCACTTAGCACAGGTCTCAACCACATGGAGCAAATGCCATGACAAGCCTGAAGCTTGTTGGCTTGGCCGCCATCGTTGCGTCCACGCTGGCAACACCGGCCTTCGCGCAAACGTTGACCGACAATTCGGCCCGCTGCACCGGGCCCTTCCAGGATCCCAATTGCCAGAATCTCGGCGCCGGCAATCCCACCACCGACCGCGGCTATCGCCGCCGGCACATGGCCCGGCAAGTGAATTCGAATGATGGAACACAATCGGGCTTCTGGCCGGTGGATACTGCGGGCGCGGTTGCAGGCGCCGCTGTCGGCACCGCGGCAGCCGTTGCCTCGGCGCCGTTCCGCAGCTGGGACAACTCATACGCCTATGACAATTCCGGCGGCTACAACGGCGCCCGTGGCGAAATGGGTTGGTATGGCAACTGGGATACCTACGCGGCTCGCAACGGCATCGTTTGCCGACCCGGTAGCTGGGTCAAGGGCGAGGACGGCCGCCAGCACATCTGCCAATAAGGCGACATAAGTCGAGCGAGACAGATCAGGCGGCCTTGGGTCGCCTGATTCATATCCGCGATGGTCGCGGGTTCTGGCACTTTCCAACCAAGTCTGGTATTGCGGCGCGCGGGCGCAGATGTCCCGGCGCATGCCGGCCCCTGCCCCGCTTTCCAGCGTCGCCGGCTTAGCTCAGCGGTAGAGCAGCGGTTTTGTAAACCGAAGGTCGGGGGTTCAATCCCCTCAGCCGGCACCACGAAATTGCCGGTAATCATAGGGTTTTCTGCGGAATTCGAGGGCCGGA
>NZ_JBFULU010000102.1:0-5629 GCF_054049735.1 Bradyrhizobium sp. P5_C12 | reverse complement strand
GCCGCGGAGTATGGGTCCCGGCCTTCGCCGGGACGACGCGGGGAGAGAGCGGCGCACGCGGCCTAATTCACCGACCGGATCAGATCCTTGATCTTCTCGGCATGCGGGCCGAGCTCCTTGGCGAGCTTGTCGAGATAGGGGTCGGCGACGGCCGTGAAGCTCTTCTTGTCGACGTTGTCGACGATCTTGACGCCCATCTTCTTCAGCTTGTCGGCCGCCGTGCGCTCGAGGTCGAACGCCTTCTGCGGCTCCTTGGTGCTGATCTCGTTGGCCGCCGCCTGCACCCAGCCCTTCTGCTCTGCCGACAGGCTCTGCCAGAGCTTGTCGGAGATGAACACCAGCGCGTTGTTGGCCTCGTGCTCGGTGATGTTCAGCACCGGCGCGACCTCGTAATGCTTGTTGACGAGATAGACGTTGATGCTGTTCTCGGCGACCTCGACCACGCCGGTCTGCAACGAAGTATAGACGCTGCCGAACGGCATGTGCACGGTCTGGGCACCATAGGCCGGGAACATCAAGTCTTCGGTCGCGGTCGCCTGGACGCGGACCTTCAGGCCCTTGACGTCGCCGACATTGTGGATCTCCCGCCTGCTGTACATGTGGCGCACGCCCTGCGAGCCGGTCGCGATCACGTGCAGGCCCTGCGTGGTCTCGTCGATCATGGTCTTGAGCGCCTCGAACACGCGGGGATCGGCCAGCCCCTTGACCACGTGGTTCTCGTCGCGGAACAGGAAGTGCAGCGACATCACGCCGGCCTGCGGCGAGATCGTCGCGGTGTTGGCCGAGGAGATGATCGCGAATTCGACGTCGCCGGCTTTGACGAGCTGGAGCACCTGCGGCTCCTGCCCGAGCTGCGCGCCGGGATATTGGTCGATGATCATGGTGCCCTTGCTCAATTCCTTGAGCTTGTCGGCAAAGAGGTCGCCCGCGATCGAATAGCCGGTGTTGCGCGGCTGGTCGTAGGCGAAGCGATAATGCTTCACCTCCTGCGCTCCGGCCCCGGTGACGAACAGCATGGCGGCAGCAGCCGCGAGCCCATGTAAGAATCTTGGCATGGATCGTGCGATCATCGTTTCCCCCTGTTTTGTCGCCCGCCGCTTCAGCGGTCTGGGCGTTCGTTCGGGTGGTTGGTCACCCCTTCTCCGTCTGCTTCCCAGTCCTCTGCATGAAATCGAAGTCGCAGCCCTCGTCGGCCTGCATGATGGTCTCGTTGAACAGCCAGGCGTAGCCACGCCGCGCTTCATCCGGCGCAGCGGCCGGCTTCAACGCCGCGCGGCGGCGCTCCAGCTCGGCCGCATCGACCAGCAGCTCGATGCTGCGTTTGGCGACGTCGAGGCGGATCATGTCGCCGTTCTTGACCAGCGCCAGCGGGCCGCCGACGGCGGATTCCGGCGTGATGTGCAGCACGATGGTGCCGAACGCCGTGCCGCTCATGCGCGCATCCGAGATGCGCACCATGTCCTTGGTGCCGCCGCGCGCGAGCTTCTTCGGGATCGGCAGATAGCCCGCCTCGGGCATGCCTGGCGCGCCCTTGGGCCCGGCATTGCGCAGCACCAGCACATCGTCGGCGGTGACGTCGAGATCGGGATCGTCGACCCGCAAGGTCATGTCCTCGACGGACTCGAAGACAACGGCGCGCCCGGTATGCTGCAACAGTTTTGGGCTCGCGGCCGACTGCTTGATCACCGCACCGCGCGGCGCGAGGTTGCCGTGCAGGACGGCGAGCCCGCCTTCCTTCTTGATCGGATTGTCGCGCGGGCGGATGGCGTCCTGGCCGGGCACGTCTTCCGCATGCGCGACGACATCGCGCAGCGTCTGGCCGGAGATGGTTTTCGCATCGAGATCGACGAGGTCGCCGAGCTGCGCCAGCAATTTCGGCACGCCGCCGGCGTGATGGAAATGCTCCATATAGTGCTCGCCGGACGGCTTGAGGTCGACCAGCACCGGCACCTCGCGGCCGATCTGGTCGAACACGCCGAGATCGAGCCGGTGCGGCGAGCGATGCGCCATCGCCGTCAGATGGATCAGGCCGTTGGTCGAGCCGCCGATCGCCTGAAGCACGACCTGCGCATTTTTGAACGAAGCCGGCGTCAGCAACTCGCTCGGCTTCGGCCCCTTGGTCTTGGCCATCTCGGCGGCCACCCGGCCGCTGGCCTCGGCAAGACGGAAGCGTTCGGCATGCGGCGCGGGAATCGTCGCGCTCATCGGCAGCGACAGGCCCATGGCCTCAATCATGCAGGCCATGGTCGAAGCCGTGCCCATCACCATGCAGGTGCCGACCGACGGCGCGAGACGGCCGTTGACCGCCTCGATCTCGGCATCATCCATTTCACCGGCGCGATACTTGCCCCACAACCGGCGGCAATCGGTGCAGGCACCCAGCACCTCGCCCTTGTGATGGCCGACGACCATCGGCCCCACGGGGATGACCACCGTCGGCAGATCGGCGCTGATTGCGGCCATGACCTGCGCCGGCAGCGTCTTGTCGCAGCCGCCGATCACGATCACCGAATCCATCGGCTGGGCCCGGATCATCTCCTCGGTGTCCATCGCCATCAGGTTGCGCAGATACATCGAGGTCGGATGCGCGAAGCTCTCGGCGATCGAGATGGTCGGGAACACGAAGGGCATCGCGCCCGACAGCATCACGCCGCGCTTCGCGGCCTCGATGATCTGGGGCACGTTGCCGTGGCAGGGATTGTAGTCGCTGTAGGTGTTGGTGATGCCGACGATCGGGCGCTCCAGCGCGTCGTCGGAATAGCCCATGGCCTTGATGAACGCCTTGCGCAGGAACAGCGAGAAGCCGGCATCGCCATAGCTCGTCAGACCCTTGCGCAAGCCACTCGTCATCATGCCACTCCAATCGCCCTGCCATTGTCCTACAGGCTGCCCCTCGATTGTCAATAAGTCAGGTGCCTCGTCGGCGTTTTTTGGACTTCTGCGCCGCAAACCTGAGGAGATTATTGACAATCCGGGCTCTCCCTGCTCCACAGGCAGAACCGGCCGGGGCCGGGAGGCAAAAGGGATGTCCGATACGCGCACCGCGGAGGCAATGACGGTCCGGCGCGATGATCCGGACGACGTCGTCGCGCGGCTCGAGGAGGACATCATCTTCGGCCGCCTCGCGCCGGGCGCGCGCCTCACCGAAGACGCGCTGATGTCGGCTTACGGCACGTCGCGGCACTTCGTGCGCCAGGCGCTGGTGGAAGCTGAGCGCCGCGGCATCGTCCGCCGCGAGAGGAATGTCGGCGCCACCGTACGGTTCTATTCCGCCGAAGAAGTCCGGCAGATCTACGAGGTCCGGGAGATGCTGACGCGGCAGGCGGCGCTGATGATCCCCCTGCCCGCACCGCCAGGCCTGATCGACGCATTGACCGCATTGCAACGGCAGTACTGCGCCAAGGCGGAGGTGCAGGATTTGCGCGGCATTCACGAGGCCAACGACGCCTTCCACGTCGCGCTGTTCGCGGCCTGCGGCAATCCCTACCTGGTGCGCTCGCTCCAGGACTACATGAACCTGACGCTGCCGATGCGCGCCAAGAATCTCGCCGACCGCGAGGGCCTCGCGCAATCGCGGCGCCAGCACGAGCTGATGATCGAGCTGTTGAAAGGCCGTGACAGCTGGGCACTGGCGCAGCTCTGCGTCGACCACATGCAGTTCAGCAAGAAGGATTATCTCGCGCGGATCGCGGGCGAGGAAGCTGAGCGAGTGGGCGCGAACTCATAAGAGAGACGTCCGCTTCTCGTGGCGAAGCAGCCCTAATGCAGGCAACGTCGGCATTTCGCCTTTTGACCCGTAGCGGTCGTTTGGTCTGATAGGACCTTCCCAAACCGCTTGGCGCAGTTTCTGATCGCCGTTGCCGCGTCACCCGTAGTCGCGGCTACCAAAATTTAGCATCCTGTCGTCGCACGTACCGCATTTCGGGAGGTTGGCATGGCTACAGGGCTGTTCGGAGTGAGCTGGACCGAAATCATCGACTTCCTTTTGAAACTCGCACCAGCCGCCTCCATCGTAGGTGGCATTTTGGCAGCGCGGGTACAATTGAGGAGCAATCGGCAGATCAATGCCGTAATGATAGCGAAGAACCACTATCGAGAGATGCTGGACGCTTTTCTAAAAAATAGCGACATACTCTACTTGGGGTCAAATCCAACATCGTTTGCGGAGTTGAAGAAGGATATCCCGCGCTATCGTCGCTATCGAACGCTCTTCACGCTTATGTCGTTCGCGATGCAGGAGCTTTATCTGGCGATGGACCTGAAGCGTGAGAAAAATTGGGAGCATATGATTCGAGTGTTTATTTCGCTCTTCAGGAATTACATTCTGTCGCCGGAAGATTACGGCCCCTACAATCATCAGGCTCTGACGCCGAGCTTCCTCGCATTCTTGATGGACACTGCACAGAATTTCGAGCACTCCGCAGCGCGGACGAGCGTGGCGCAATATCTGAAGGATGAGACGCGGCTGACATAGTCGAAGGCCGACTAGTTAGCCATTCGATGTCGCCTATCGGCCCCATAGCAGACGTGGCTGAAGCGTCGGATGACGTCGGCTTTTGAACCCGAAGCCGCCCCCTACTCTTCATCGAAAATTTGGCAGCAGCCCGTTCTGCTGATTGACTTTCCGGCTTTACGCAACCAAGAACAACATGAGTTCTCCAGCGCTCACAAATTTGTGCCAGCATGCGGGGGAAGTGGCGATAGGACCTACCGAAGCCTCAACCGACACACCGCGTCGAAACAGGCATTAAGACCGTTTTGTCAAGCCATCGAAATAACGCAGAACCAGAATAAATAGAGGCCGGCGTCCGGCGGCAGATCGCACGTCCCCACCCTTCCCTTCCGAATGAAATGTCATGACCGAACAAACCCTGACGGAGCCGATCGACCAGCGGCAAGACCAGCGACAAGAGTTATCCCGCGGCTTTTCGCGCTACCAGGCGATCCTCGTTGCGCTGCTGGCGCTGGTCCAGTTCACGATCATCATCGACTTCATGATCATGTCGCCGCTCGGCGCCATCATCATGCCGGCGCTCGATATTTCCGCCGCCCAGTTCGGGGTGGCGGTCTCGGCCTACGCATTCAGCGCGGGAGTTTCCGGCATCCTGGCGGCCGGCTTTGCCGATCGGTTCGATCGCAAATGGCTGCTGTTGTTTTTCTATGTCGGCTTCACCCTCGGAACGGCGCTTTGCGCGATCGCTCCCAACTATCATGTGCTGCTGTTCGGGCGGATCGTCACCGGCCTGTTCGGCGGTGTGATCGGCTCCGTCGTGCTCGCCATCGTCACCGATCTCTTTGCGCTGCAATTGCGCGGCCGCGTGATGGGCTTCGTGCAAACCGCCTTCGCGGCAAGCCAGGTGCTCGGCATCCCGGCCGGTCTTTTTCTCTCCAACCATTGGAACTGGCACGTCGCGTTCGGCGCGCTGGTCGGCCTGTCGGTGATCGGGATGGCCGCCGTGCTGTTCCTGATGAAACCGGTGAACGGCCATCTCGCGCTGAAGCAGGATCAAAACCCGTTCCAGCACCTGATCGCAACGGTCGCGCAGCCACGCTATTGGATGGCGTTCGCGGTGACGACGCTACTGGCGACCGGCGGCTACATGCTGATGCCGTTCGGCAGCGCCTACAC
>NZ_JBFULU010000101.1:0-6115 GCF_054049735.1 Bradyrhizobium sp. P5_C12 | reverse complement strand
GGCATTGGAAGATCCGCATTGTCACGATGTTGCCGAACTGCGTGATCCGCGACACCGCCATGAGATCAATAGATCCAACAGGGACGACGTGAACGTCAACTGGCAGGTCCGATAGGGCGCTGGCAAGCGCGAGAGCAGTCGGAACATCGGGCTCCGAGGTCAAAATGACAATGTCATCTGCGCGGAGGGGCCGGCAATTTGCGACTAGTTGGCGGGTATCAGGTAGCACTTCGACCGCGCCGGGACGGGCCACGACTGAGGTGTCGGTGCGAGCCGTCGGAAAGTCGAACGAACGGATGGTTCGGATTCCGGTGGCGACTGCTCGAGCGGAAAATTGGGAGCAATGACTCGGCCCCCCTATGAGTATGATGCGCCTGGCGTCGATCAACCCTGATGCAATGGCAGGCTGAAGTAGTGAGAACCATATTGCCCGTGTGCAAAGCACCGTAAAGAGGACACTCACTGACTGTGCGATAATAGTCGCGCGCGAGTAGCCTTCTGAGATTTTCAGAAGGAATATCGTCGAGATGAAGAAGGAGAATACGAAGAAGACGCTGCTGGCGCCGCTCCACAGGAATACGTGCCGGGGCTGTGTCTGGATCCGGGAATATTGCCGGAGCCCCAGGGAAACAAGCAACTGCAATGTTGAAATCAGAAACGATTCTTGCATGTACTTGGCGGCATCCGGCGAGTCCAGCAGGATCAAATGATAGAGGACGGCTGCGGAATAAGCCGCCAAGGCTACCAGTAGGAATTCGGTACCTGCTGCCAATGCTAGTAGGGCAGCCAATCGGCGCCTTCCGACGCCTGCTGGGATCGCTCTTCCGGCCTCGATGGAACGTGCCGGAGGCTTGGTGGAGGCCGGCAAATTGGAAAAGGACGCATAAGTCATCGCACCACCCGGCCAATCACTCCGATTTCTAAGGAGAAAGTAGCATTCGGACCACTGGGTGGAAATTGCCTATAAATGAGTAGCGTGAGGAGTACCTACGATGGTCGATTGAGCTGCGCCGGTGCGGGACTTAATTGTCGGAATCGATTTCAATAGTGAGTGGAAGACAAATCAAACGAACACGGCGAAGAAGGCACTGAACGGCCCATCGCCAGTGAGGAAATATAACGGTGAGTTTGCGGTCGTCCGTCGACAGTTCTTCGACGATAGCGATGTCGGCGCGCTGCTGTCGGCGCACGGGACTTGAAGGATTTCACCGAATGAGGAAGGATGTCACCGTATGAGCACGTTGGTGCAGAGAGTTGCCGTCTTACCGAACTCGATGTTGCGCAATCGTTTCCATATCAATGTGTTTGGCCGTAACCTGAGCCGTTGCATCAAATGGGGCATGGTGGCTTTTGGCCTGACAATTTCCGTCGCTCAAGCAAACGCCGAATATCGAATAAGCATCGGAGACGTGCTAGAGATCACGGTGGCGGGCGTGCCGGAGCTACGGCATCGTGCTCTCGTCCAAGTGGACGGGAATATTTCGTTGCCACTGGTCGGAATGCTTCCCGTAGCCGGCCTGCCTTTGCCGCAGGTCCGAGCCCAAATCGGGGCCGCACTGGCAAGCAAGGTGTTTCGACAGAGGACTTCGGATGGTCGCGAGGCCGTCATCGTGATCGACGCGGGTGAGGTCACGACGATCGTGGCGGAGTACAGGCCGGTCTACATAAACGGGGACGTGTCGAAGCCGGGCGAGTACCCTTATCGTCCCGCCACCACCGTACGCCAACTCGTCGCTGTGGCGGGCGGCTACGACGTCATACGCATCAGAATGAATAATCCGTATCTCGAGTCAGCGGACTTGAGAAGTGAGTACGGATCGCTTTGGACAGAACTCGCCAAAGAACAGGCGCGTATGTGGCGCATCAAGAACGAGCTCGGAGAGGCGACGCAGCTCAATCCTGGCATTCCGACGGACGTGCCCATAGCTCGATCGGCGATTTCGGCAATCGTCAATGCAGAAACGGAATACTTGAAAACGAAGCAGAGTGACTATCAGCAGGAAAAGTCGTTCCTTCAGCGCGGTGTCCAACAGGGAGACGACCAGGTCCGCGTGTTGTCAGAGCAGCAGAAAAATGAGGAAGAAGGATTTCGGGCAGATCTCGAAGAACTGCAAAAAGCGTCCGACCTCTTTGCCAAGGGTTCCGTGATCGGCCCTCGCGTTACAGATGCGCGGCGCGCGGTGCTGCTGTCTTCAACACGGAAGCTGCAGACCGCTGCGCTACTAATGCAGGTCAAGAGGCAACAGGACGAGCTCTCTAGAAAGCTTGTAAAGCTCGACGATCAGCGGAGGCTTGACCTGCTCCGTGAGCTGCAAGACACGAGCTTAAAGCTCAACCAAATTCGCGAGAAGCTGCAGAGCGTCGGAGAGAAGCTTCAGTACACTGCGATGGTTCGGTCGCAACTCACGCGGGGGGCCGGCAGYAAACCGGACATTGCCATCATTAGAAAAGGCGAGAAAGGGCCGGAACAGATTATCGCGAGCGAAGATACCGAGTTGCAGCCGGGTGACGCCGTCGAGGTCTCGCTGCGATACCAGGACGGTCCTGACGCGCCTCTCCGAAGGCAAAGCAGTTCAAATCTCCGAACAGGGACAGGCCGGACCGACCTAACCGCAGCCGATTCACCGCGCGTCGGCGCCAGGTGACGAGGGCTGCCGCAACTCAGGAACGTAAGTCACGTGACGATATAAATCCTCCGCCGCTGTCGGCGTGGATTTTCCGGTTCCGGCTGAAACAGGCAAGCGAGAGCGGCGCGGCCGAACTGCAGAACTCCCTGGAAGAGGAGCGCGAGCGGTCCGCGGGGCTGCAGCAGGATCTGGCGACAGCACGGCATGATGTCGGGCCCAGACCGCGCTGACCGCAAAGGCAACTCAGGATGTTCTGCGGTGGAAGCAGGCGGCAGGATCAAGAAATATTCCCGGTTTTTCCTCGCTCTCGATCGCCTTTGTCGCGTGCCCCATCGGAAGCTCTCCGCAAGGTGCCAATGGGTAGTCCTTCGGGGCTGTTGCACCCGGCTGCCAACGAGAGTCACGTGGAGGGATGACGGTCTCTGGAGTGCATAAGCCGGCGCCGATGCAGGCGTCGCACGGGGCCAGTTGGGCGAATGCGGAAGGTGTCCGAAATGATCTTGGTGACCGGAGGTGCCGGCTATATCGGGTCCCACGTTTGTATCGCGTTGCTGGACGCCGGGTTCGATGTCGTCGTCGTCGATAATCTTTCCAACAGCAGCAAGGCCTCGCTTGAGCGGGTCCAATCCATCTGCGGGCGATCGCTCGTCTTCCGGAACGCAGACATCCGGAATGAAGTGGTGATCTACGACATGCTTCGTGCCTCTGGAGTGACTGCGGTCATTCACCTTGCAGGGCTGAAGGCGGTGGGCGATTCCAACGTGCGGCCCATGATGTATTACGAGAACAACGTCCTGGGAACGATGCGACTGGTGTCGGCCATGAAGAGGGCGAATGTAAAGACGCTCGTCTTCAGCTCGTCCGCGACCGTCTACGGGATCCCTAGATACCTGCCGCTCGACGAGAAGCATCCCCTCGGTCCGACCAATCCGTACGGCCGCACAAAGCTCGTCATCGAAGAGATGCTGAAGGACCTCTGCAGGTCCGACGACGCTTGGCGGATCGGCAATCTGCGCTACTTCAATCCGGTCGGCGCGCACGAAAGCGGGCTCGTCGGGGAAGACCCGCTGGGCGTTCCCAGCAACCTGTTGCCGTTTGTGGCGCAGGTGGCGATTGGACGGCGGGAGAAGCTGCAGATCTGGGGAGACGACTATGACACGCCTGATGGCACCGGAATCCGCGACTTCATTCATGTGGTCGATCTCGCATCCGGGCATTTGAGTGCCTTGCGCCGGCTCAGACAACCCGGCCTGATCACGGTCAATCTTGGAACGGGCAACGGCAGCAGCGTTCTGGACATTGTCCGCGCGTTTGAATTGGTGAGCGGGCGATCAATCCCCTATGAAATCGGGGAGCGCCGGGCCGGTGATGTCGCCGCCTGCTATGCCGACCCGACGTTTGCGAAGGACGCGTTGGGCTGGGCATCGACGCGGTCGTTGGAGCAAATGTGTGTGGACCATTGGCGTTGGCAATTGCAGAACCCCAACGGTTATCAGGGCAGCGAGCTTCCGAAGGTTCGCGAGCGGTCCAGGCATCTCCGTCGTCATGCCTGAGCGTGCGCGTCCGAGGTGTTGGAACGCGCACCTGACCGCATGAGTGGAGTTCGGGGCGCGCCGCGGCAGCGTGCATGCCGCCCAACAGAGGTAGCCCGTAATGACCCAAAATCTCCTCACCGCAGAGCAAGCCTGCAGATAAGATGCAGTCGCGCCTGGGGATTTGCGATGCCACACTATCGTGTGTACGTTCTGGACGAACACGGCCAGTTGGGTAGCGTGGTCAACCTTCATTGCCCAGACGAKGCGTCCGCAACCGAGCGGGCCGGGCGGTTGGCGAACGGTCACGAGGTTCAGCTTTGGCGACTGGTCGCCGAGCTCAAATTTGACGATCCGCAGCACCGACCCAAGCGGCGGCGGAGTGTCCGCGCACCAATGCACTAAGATCGAATGCCGCTAGCGTGCATTCGTCTTGCGTCTCTTTGACAGTTTTGTGCGCATCGACCGCGACATCATCGAGTCCGGAAACAAGGGCTCGCGCGTGGGAAACCGGCGCACGATCACCCCCGGCCGAGAGCGGACGCTGCTAGCAATCAAGGGCCCTTCCAAAAACCCACTGCTTTGAAATCTCCTCGCGAAGCGGGCTTCCGAACATGCGGTATGTCGCGTGCGCATTCGCGCTGCGCGCCGTGGAATTCCCTGTTATCAACATCGAGATGATATCGGAACGACCCTTCCCGCTCTTGCGGGCAACCGAGCAGAAGGCGGCGAGCGTTGCGCAGGAAGTGGTCAAGGCGGAGCGGCGCACGAGGCTTCAGCATCTGACCGCRMCGGTCGACGGCGTCGTGCAACAGCTCGCCGTTCASACGGKGGGAGGCGTGGTGACGCCGGCGCAGGCKCTGGYCATCGTGGTYCCGAGCGAGAGTCAGCTCGAGATCGAGGCCATGCTCTCCAACCGCGACATCGGATTCGTCCATCCCGGACAGAMGGCGGAAATCRAGATCGATWCGTTCAACTTCACGCGCTATRGGCTGCTGCATGGGGACGTGCTCAGCGTGTCGACGGATGCCATCACGCGCGACAGGCAAGGCGGATCGAACGACCGCGCGTCGGGGACGGCGCAAGGCAGTAGCGAGCCGAAAGGCCAGGAGCTGGAATATGCGGCGCGCGTTTCACTCGACCGCACGCAGATGCAGGTGGAGGACAAGCTCGTCAAGCTCGGCCCCGGCATGGCGGTGACGGTCGAAATCAAGACCGGCGCGCGCAGGATCATCAGCTATCTTCTCTCGCCGCTGGCGAGATACAAGCAGGAGGCGCTGCGGGAGCGATAGAGAGCGAGCTCCCGCAATGCCTGTGCGCTCCGCGTCGTCAACCCGAGGAGAGTGTCGGCGCGATCTTCGCGTGCTGTTCACGCGAGATCAGCAGGGAAAATCCTGTCGGCGCCTGTCGGGAGGTCGACGAAAGTGTCGCAGCTTCACTCCGCGATGGGACCATTCGCACGACGGCAGTCGTCTCCTGGTCCCTTTGCCTACTTGCCGAACCGTACCGCCGTGCCAGTCCCTCGGTCCACGCCCTTGCGGAGTAGGCCGTCCATAGGCGGTACCGCGACGTGACTAGACCGGGGGACCAAGGGAGCCGTCTGCTCGGTTTCGGAGATCACCTCGAGAGGCTTCACGATACCTCTGCCTGCATCGACGGCTGTCGGCGCGTGGTTGTTTGCCGCTCGCACCAGAGATCCATGGTTCATTCCCCAGATCGCTGCCTGAGTCCGGT
The DNA here is from genome assembly GCF_054049735.1 of Bradyrhizobium sp. P5_C12. Taxonomy (NCBI): domain Bacteria; kingdom Pseudomonadati; phylum Pseudomonadota; class Alphaproteobacteria; order Hyphomicrobiales; family Nitrobacteraceae; genus Bradyrhizobium; species Bradyrhizobium sp. P5_C12. The sequence continues at coordinate 222 of NZ_JBFULU010000101.1, read as the reverse complement.
TCTGAACCCGGATCTTCCGCAGGATCGCCTTGACGTGGACCTTCACGGTGGCCTCGGCGATATCGATCTTTCGAGCAACGCACTTGTTTGAATCGCCTTCGATGAGGCAGGATAGAATTGCCTTTTCGCGCGGAGAGAGCTGCGGCGGGATCGCGTCCTCTGGAGCGACGCGGATCGCGTGTTCATTTTGGCTGCGCAGCGTCGTTTCGTGCTCGCGTTCAC
>NZ_JBFULU010000100.1:0-6216 GCF_054049735.1 Bradyrhizobium sp. P5_C12 | reverse complement strand
ATTGATGGGCTTCGTCTCTGAAAGACTTGAGGTGCTCAAAATGTTTTTTGGCGAACTTCAGAAACCGGAGATTGCCTATGAACGACGACAAGCACCTCAGCAACCCGAACGGCGAACGATATCTGCGCCGGGCGGAAGCCGCCGCTTACATCACCGCAACCTACAACATCCCCTGCTCGCCGAAGACGCTGGCGAAGCTCGCCTGCGTGAGCAGCGAAGGCCCAGCATTTCGAAAGGCTGGTCGTTTCCCGCTCTACCCAGTGTCCGAGTTAGACGCCTGGGCCCGTCGCAAGGTCGGGCCGTTGATGAAGTCCACCTCCGTTGTTGCATTTGATGGAATGAAGGCGAACTGAAATGCTGTTTCCCCCAAAACCCGGCGAGAAGCCCGCTCCCAAGTGGAACGCACCGATCTGCCTGACCGAGTTCGCCAAGCTYAAGCTGCCGCCTCGTAAAACGTTGCTACACCCGATCCTGCCCGAGCGGGGTCTGGCGATGCTGTTCGCCGGTCGCGGGATCGGCAAGACGCACGTTGCATTGGGCATTGCTCACGCAGTGAGCTGCGGTGGAGAGTTCCTGAGGTGGAAGGCCGAGAAGTCCCGTCGGGTCTTGTACATCGACGGTGAAATGCCCCAGCAGGCTTTGCAGGAGCGCCTAAAGGCTATCCAGGCGGCCAGCGACCACGAGCCTGAAGCGGAGGCCTTCAAACTGTTCTGCATGGATCGGCAGCCTTTGGGACAGAGCATCAACCTCGCGGATAGGAAGCATCAAATAGCCCTCAAGCCTTTTCTCGATGACGTGTCATTCTTGGTGCTCGACAATATGTCGACGTTGATGAACGGAGGGCCCGAGAACGATGCTGAGTCGTGGGACTCGATGCAGGCCTGGCTGCTCCAGCTGCGACGACGAGGAGTGACAGTTCTGATCGTCCATCACGCGAGCCGAGGGGGCAATGCCCGAGGAACGTCGAAGCGCGAGGACGTTCTGGATACGGTGATCCAGCTCAAGCATCCGAGCGACTACAATCCGGCTGACGGAGCCCGTTTCGAGGTACATTTGACCAAGGCTCGGGGCGTCTTCGGGGAAGATGCGGCTCCCTTTGAAGCCACGTTGCAAACTGATCCGGAGGGGCGTGCCGTCTGGACGTGCGCCGATCTGGGGGAGGACGATGACGAGGACATGGAGCAGATCCTGACGCTCGCGAGCGCGGGAAACTCTGTCCGCGAGATCGCGACCCAACTCAAGAAGTCGAAATCTGTCGTGCACCGCATCCTGAAGGAAGCCAGGCAATCGAGACGCACCGAAGAGAGCGCAAGGCCGAACTGACGCAGCTCTCGTCCCCTGTCCCGCATCCCAGCGATTGGGACAGCGGGACAGAGGGACAATCACGATTTCCTCGGGTTTATTCGAATTTCTGACGATTTCCGCGCGAATTTTAAGATATTGATTCTACTACAAAATTCGTCAAAAACGGTCGAAACTAAAATCCTGCCTTTTATGCTAGGCAGGTTCTGGTTCGCCGATCGGCGCGGTCGGAGACAGTGGACGGCACTGCATCAGACTTTCGCAATGCTTGCACCGAAGAGCCCTGTCCACCAAGACAGGACGAATCGATTCGCATATCATCACATCGCAATTTGGGGGCGTAATTGGCCAAGGCTGCTCGTTCCAAGAAAAGGACCGAAATTCAAGAACGGCGCGTGGAGGACACGCTTTGGGCCGCCGCGGACAAACTTCGCGGGAACATGGATGCTGCTGAGTACAAGCACGTCGCGCTGGGCTTGATTTTTCTAAAGTACATCTCCGACCGCTTTCAGGAACGCAGGCAGCAAGCGTTGGCTGACCCTGAAGAGGTTGCTCTGGTAGATGAGCGAGACCTGTATGTTGGCGACAATGTCTTCTGGGTCCCGGAGAACGCCCGGTGGGATTACCTGAAGGCGAACGCCACTAGCACAGACCCCATGATTGGCGCGCTGATCGATAGGGCCATGCTCGATCTGGAGGCCGAAAACCACAGCTTGAGGGGCGTGCTGACAAAGAACTATGCCCGCGCCGAGCTGGATCAGACAAGGCTGGGCGAAGTCATCAAGCTGTTCTCAGATCTGACGTTCAAGGACGAGCACCATGGCCAGGACGTACTCGGCCGGGTCTACGAGTATTTCTTAGGTCAATTCGCCATAGCTGAAGGCAAGCGCGGGGGCCAATTCTACACCGCCGGCTGTGTCGTCCAATTGCTCGTAGAGATGCTCCAGCCGTTTAAGGGGCGCGTGTACGATCCCTGCTGCGGGTCAGGCGGCATGTTCGTTCAATCAGAGCGATTTGTTGAGGCCCACAATGGCCAACGCAATGACGTATCCGTTTTCGGCCAAGAGTCGAATCCCACGACATGGCGGCTGGCCAAGATGAATCTCGCGATCCGAGGCATCGAAGCGAACCTCGGACCTAAGTGGGCGGACAGCTTCCACGAAGACCTGCATCCTGGCCTTAAGGCAGATTTCGTTCTCGCCAATCCGCCATTCAACGATAGTGATTGGGGCGGCGAGCGGTTACGCTCGGGCGACCGTTGGCAATTTGGCGTACCGCCGGCCGGAAACGCCAACTTTGCCTGGGTTCAGCACTTCATCCACCATCTCGCACCCCACGGCTATGCTGGATTTGTTCTGGCGAACGGTTCGCTGTCCAGCCAAACGTCAGGCGAGGGCGATATCAGACGGGCCATTATCGAGGCCGACTTGGTCGACTGCATAGTCAGCCTACCAGGGCAGCTGTTCTTTACGACCCAGATTCCCGTCAGCCTATGGTTTCTCACACGCGACAAATCGAACGGTCTTGTGAGAGACATGAAACTCCGCGACCGACGACACGAAACGTTGTTTATTGATGCCCGCAATTTGGGTACAATGCAAAGTCGTACCCTCAAAGTGCTGACCGATACGGATATCGCAAAAGTTTCCAATCGTTATCACGATTGGCGGGAGACTGGCGGTCGCTACGCCGACGAGCCAGGGTTTGCAAAATCGGTCACGACAGACGAAATCGCGAGGCAGGGGTATGCGCTCACTCCTGGCCGATATGTCGGGACAACAGCCGCCGAACAGGACGACGAGCCCTTTGCAGATCGTATGGGCCGTCTAACGGCAAGTCTGCACGATCAGGTGGTCGAGGGAGGTCGTCTGGACGACCGCATCCGAAAAGCGTTGGCGCGGGTCGGCTATGGCTGGTGAGTCGCAATCCGTCGAGCAGCTTCAGGAAGCCGGCGTGCTCCTCGTGGAGGATGGTAATCATGGCGAATACCGGCCTCGACGCGAAGAGTTTGTGGGTGAGGGCACAGCCTTTGTCCGTGCAGCCGACCTCTCGGACGGAAGGGTCGACTTTGCCCGTTGTGAGCACATCAATGATGTGGCACTCGCACGTATCCGAAAAGGCATCGGGCGACCGAACGACATTCTGCTGTCACACAAAGGTACAGTCGGCAAGTTAGCGCTAGTCCCAAGCGATGCCCCACCCTTCGTATGTTCGCCACAGACAACCTTCTGGCGTGTTCTGAGCGACGGACGGTTGGATCGCCGCTACCTTTATGCGTTCATGCGATCGAGATTGTTCGAAACTCAGCTGGAGGCAGTGCAGGACGAGACTGATATGGCTCCGTACGTCAGTCTGACTGCGCAGCGCAGACTCAAGGTCTATCTTCCTGGATTGAAACAGCAGGTCGCTATAGGTGAACTACTTGGACTGTTGGACGAGAAGATCGAGCTGAATCGGTGCATAGCTGAAACGCTAGAGGCGATTACTCGGGCGCTATTCAAGAGCTGGTTCGTTGACTTCGACCCGGTCCACGCCAAAGCGGAGGGACAAGAGACTGAGCTTCCTGGTGAGGTCGCGGCTCTTTTCCCAAAGAGCTTCGGTGATGATGGCCTGCCCGTGGGATGGAAGCTCAAGCCGATTGCCGAACTATTTGAAATCAGGGCTGGCAATACCCCGAGAACTGAGAACGGCGCATTCTGGGACGGGACACACCAGTGGGCTACGCCCAAAGACCTGTCGGGGTTACGCACACCTGTGCTCCTTCGGACTAGTCGGCAATTGACGGATCAAGGACTCAACCAAGTCAGTTCAGGTCTTCTACCGCCCGGCTCATTGCTTCTATCGACCCGCGCACCGATCGGGTACGTAGCATTTACTACCCTGCCCACAGCAATTAACCAAGGATTCGCTGGGTTCGTTCGCAGCAACGTCAGTCCCGCGTTCGCCTGGATGTGGTGTCGGTCCAATATGGACGTCGTTATCGGGAACGCTTCGGGATCGACCTTTGCAGAGATCAGCAAGTCGGTGCTCCGAAGGCTCCCCATGTTGGCACCGACACAAGGTGTGCTCGACGCTTTTGGCGAGATTGCCGATCCCCTAGTCGACCGGGTAGTAGCGGCAACTAAGCAGATGCAAACGCTTGCGGAGCTGCGAGACACTCTCCTGCCCAGACTGATCTCCGGCGAACTGCGGATCAGCGACGTCAAAGCTCAAGTGTCGGCCGCGTGATGCAATACCGCCTTCAATCCCTACACGCTCTGATGGAGGCGCATCCCGACCGGGCGGAGCCTCTGCGCCGGCACGTCGAGGCGTTGGAACTTAGCATTGAGAGTCAGCCGGCATTTTGTCTCCAAAACGTTCGAACCTTGTTCGAAGCAGCCCATGCGACAATTGCTCCCCAACTCGGGGTGACCTTTTCCAAACATGACGGATTCCCCGTCCGCATGAAGGGTGTCATTGCTGCACTAGATTTCTCGGTGGCCAACCACCCCGACGCAGATAAGATCAACACTCACGTCAGAGAGCTGACGCGCGCCATCGAAGACATGGCGGTCGCCCTTGCAAAATTAAGTAACATCCCAAACCTGCGGCATGGCGGCTCACTTGACTGGGGTACGCTCGAGCGTCAGCACGCAGTCATGCTAGGCGGGCTCTGCGACACGCTGGTGAGCTTTCTATTCGACGTCGCATGGCGGCGCCCGACGGCGGCGGCAGAATCAGAGCCCTCACGATACGAGGACTTCGCTGCATTTAACGCCTCCCTTGATGACGACTACGAAGAAGTAGAGATTGCCCGCTCAGTATTCCAGCCTAGCAAAATTCTGTATCTTCTCGACAACACGCGCTACGAGTTGGCGCGGGTCGAATGGGAAACGGAGCAGGCTGCATCCGAACCGCGGGAAGGTGCCCTCGCGTGACCGACCTCTATCCCATCGCGTCCTCTGGCAGCGCCTTCGGCTTTCGGGAAGAGGCCGTTGAACTCGCCGCACTCTCCTGGTTCGACCTGATCGGCTGGAAGACTGTTCCTGGTGATCAGCTCTCACCAGATGGCCCAATGGGTGCTCGCACGAGCTACAAACAGGCGGTGCTCGAACCCGAGCTACGTAGCGCGCTGGCAACTCTGAACCCTGATGCAAGCCCAGCCACGATCGACGCGGCCGTTCGCACTGTACTGGCAACTCCTAGCCAGGATGTGATCGAAAACAATCGGGTCTTCCATCCGCTGCTCGCTTCCGGGATTCCCGTCGAGGTTAGCCAGGACGGCGAGACCCGAACGATCGGCTTGCGTCTGCTCGACCGTAGTGACCCGACAGCCAATCGGCTCCTGGTCGCAAACCAATTTATCATCCAGGGCGCCGATGAGCGTGATGTTGTGCGCGCCGACGTGGTGGTTTTCGTCAATGGGCTCCCGCTCGGCCTCCTGGAGCTTAAGAGCCCAACAGACGCACAGGCGACATTAGGGCGTGCACACACACAGCTTCAAAATTACCGAAGCAAAGTGCCGGAACTCCTGCGCTTCAATCAGGTACTCATCATTAGCGACGGCCTCCAGGCCCGAATCGGTTCGCTGACCGCGGGCCTCGATCGTTTTGCTCCTTGGCGCACAATCGATGGATCCACTCTCGACGATACGGGCAGATCTGAACTGGAGGTGCTTATTCGAGGCGTATTCGCTCCCGAGCGTTTCCTCGACCTAATCGTCGACTATATCGCCTTTGAGGTAGTTGATGGAGTTGTGCACTCGAAGAAGCTCGCCGGCTACCACCAATTCCACGCTGTGCGGAAGGCTCTTGCCTCCACGATTGACGCAGCGGGCGCTCGCGGGCAGCGTCGGGGCGGCGTGGTCTGGCACACGCAAGGGTCGGGAAAATCGCTCACGATGCTGTTCTTCGTACGCCAGCTCCAGCTTGCGAA
>NZ_JBFULU010000099.1:0-6550 GCF_054049735.1 Bradyrhizobium sp. P5_C12 | reverse complement strand
GTGCAATATAGCCCGTACAACCAAAGAGAGACGAGCACCAGAACAAGCGGACCAATCGAGCTTTTCGCGAACTCGGTTGGATCGAGAATCTTCAGCAAGAAAATCAAGGCAAAACATAGAACTCCAGCAGCCGCAAAGCCTCGCGCTCGTAACCGCCAAACTCGGACTTCCTCCGAAATAGTCATCCCTCCTCATTAGGGTTACGTACGCTCTCGCACCTAACTGGCTCTGCGGCTTTCGTCCTCGAACTGGGGACGACTGAGATGTCTCGTGAGCCGCCCTTCAGCGCCCCATCCGCGCCGTCTGGCGATCGGGGCCAACAGCAGGCAGGCCAGGTTCAACGCAATCAGCGCGATCAGTAGATAGAGGCCGAAAAACACGAAAATGCAGGACGCGCCCCCAACGATAAGGACGAGCAGAACAGTGGGCGGGATTCTGAGGCGAAACATGCTCGCCATGGTAACACAACGTCGCCTAGGTTCGCGCCTCTCCAGGAATAAGGTTTGCAGACCGTTTAAGTCTGCTGTTGGCCCTTAGCGGTCATCGCCGCGTTTCCAAACGACAACCGCTTCTATCTCGAAGCGGACACCGTCCTCGAGCGCGCGGGACGACGGCAGCATGCCGTCAACGCCGTACACCCGCTCCATGATCTGGTCCCTGAGGGTTTCGTAGATTTTCCGGGCTCCCATTCGCCCGGCGCGACGCCTCATCTGGACCATTCAATACCCGCCGAAATCCATTAATCTCCTGTGCCAGTGTGCGGTGAAGCCGATCGAAATCCAAGCGGCTCTTTTCGAAATGGTCGCATCGCTCCCCTTCCAAAGTCAGCTTTTCGTGCTGGCCGTCTTGTCGAGCGCGGCACGCAGGCCGTTGGCAAGCTTGATCGCGTCGTCGTTGGCCCAGAAGTGCATGAAGAAGAGGCGCGGCTGTTCGTCCAGCATGTGGCTATGGAGAGCCGTCACGGCGATGCCATGCGATCGCAGCGCCTTGATCACGGGGTTCACCTCGCCGCTGGTCATGACGAAATCGCCGGTGATGGCCGCCTTGCCGCCGCCGGTCGGTTGAAAGTTGATGGCGGTTGCGACGCCCAGTGGACCGACGGGGCTCAACTGCATCCCTTCTTCGGTCACCGGATCGCGGCGTGGAACGTTGAACTGATAGACGCCGCCGTTGGCCTGCCCCTTGACGCCGATGATGTGGTCGAGTTGCGCAGTATCGAGAGCGACGGCAGGTGGAGGGGCCGCCGGAGCCACTGCCGACAGCGGCGTCTTGCTTTCGGCAAGCCCATCCCGGATGGCTGCCGCGATCTTGACCGGATCGCCATGCCCGGCCACGTGCATATAGAACGTCGCCGGGCTCGCGCCGAGCAGATGGTTGTGAACGGCGGTGATCTCGAGCCCATCTGCGATCATCTTCGCCATCACAGGATTGATCTCGGACTCCAGCAGCACGAGGTCGCCCATCGCCATGACGCCGCCATGCGCGGGCTTGAACGCGACCCAGCCGCCAAGCGCGAGTGCCGGCTTGATGGTTACGCTGTCAAGCGTTACCGTCAGGTCGGTGCGCGGAAAGCCGTAGCGATGGACGTCGCCGGTGACGGCCGCCTTTCGGCCCAGTGTCTCATCGACCTTCTGCCAATCGGCATCTTGCGCATGAGCGGTTGCGACGAATAGTTCGGTGAACGCTCGCCCATCGACCATCTGAACGCTTGCGCTCGTCGCGAACAAGCAGGCGCCGATGCCCATCAGCGCCGAGATTGTCTTTCGCATGGTTCTGCTCCCTTGAGCTGGCATTCCGGGCTGTCGAGCCGTCAGCGTCTCACTTTTGCTCTTTGACCTGGCCGCTGCTGTCGACGACCAGCCGCACCTCCTTGCCGTTCTTCACGGCCTTGGCGGTCGTCCCCTCGGCGGTCGACTTGATGTCGCTGACCTGCGAGTAGCCGGCCGCCTGGATCCTGGCGACGAGTTCTTCTTGTGTCAGCGCGTGTACAGTCGAGAGCCCGCCCGCGGTAGCCAGCAATAGGACGGTGCGAATGATTGTCCGTATTCGCATGATCGTTCTCCTGGTTGTGTCCCGGCCCCAGGTGAAGTCAGTTTCGCGATTGCCCCTCCATGGTGTCCACGAGGCACCACAGGACGCAGGCATCAACGCGCGTCGGCGCGGCCGCCGTGCCGATAAGTGGAGACAATCTGTCGAATGAAATCGAAATGTATGATGACATGCTGCGCCCTTGGTGATCAGGACGCGATTCTTGGGCATGTCGCCTCGCGAGGAGATCGCACATCCCCGGTACCCGGAATAGAAGCCGCGGGGGCGGAGCTGTCAACCGGCCGTGACGAGCGTCACGAAGAGTTCACCGTTCGAACGGAACCACGCCAACGACCGTCTTGAAACGTGAGCATCATCTCACGTAGACTTGCCGATGTGGGGACAAAGCAGACTCCCCGTGAGGCTTCGGTCCAAGCTCTGCGCAGCACGCCACTCGTGGAGCTTGCGCATGGACACCGAACGACACCCTTCCCCCCGACACATCGTCGCCATCCTCTCACGCGGAGACGCGGCCGCACGCCGGGACGCAACCGCGCAGAACAGCCGTTTCGTCCGCGTTTTCGAAGCACTCGCCGCTATCGGCATCGAAGCCCGGCCGGTCATCTACGACGAGACCTTCGCCGACGCCGTCCGCGATCAATTGCTCTCGGTCGGCGGTGTGCTCGTCTGGGTCGATCCGATCCATCAGGGCAAGACGCGCGCGGATCTCGATGCCCTGCTTCGCGACGTTGCGGCGCAAGGCCCGTGGGTGAGCGCGCATCCCGACATCATCCTGAAGATGGGCGTCAAGGAGGTGCTCTACCGAACGCGTCATCTCGGATGGGGCGCCGATACGCATCGCTATGACACCGCTGCGGCCTTCCGCGCCGAATTTGCGTCGCGCCTTCGGACCAACGGGCCCCGCGTGCTGAAGCAAAATCGGGGCAATGGAGGCCAAGGGGTCTGGAAGGTGGAGGCACTGCCCAACGCGGACAGCATGGTTCGGGTGCTCCACGCGCAACGCGGCAGCCTGCCCGAGGACATGCCGCTCGACGCCTTGCTCGCGCGATGCGAGCCCTATTTCGGCTGGGGCGGCTGCATCATCGACCAGGCCTTTCAACCCCGCCTGCCCGACGGAATGATCCGCTGCTATATGAGCGGATCCAAGGTCGCAGGCTTCGGGCACCAGCTGATCAAGGCCCTGATCCCGCCGCCGCCGGAAGGTGTGGACTCGCCCGAGGCCCAGCCGGGGCCGCGGATCATGCACGGACCCGACGCCTCGCAATTCCAGGCGCTCCGAAGATCGATGGAGGACATATGGACGCCGCAGATGATGGACACGCTCGGCATCGATGAGCGGTCGCTCCCGGTGATCTGGGACGCGGACTTCCTGTACGGGCCGCGCGATGCGGCGGGTAACGACACCTACGTCCTGTGCGAAATCAACGCGAGCTCTTGCTTCGCGATTCCCGACCAGGCCCCGGCGGCGATCGCACGGACGGTGATGCACCGACTTTCGGGGACCGGGTGAAGTCCCTGCCCGGTCTCACCGCTCGCCATCCCTTCAGCATCACAGGAAGCCGGTCGATATTCACAGTATGGCGCAAGCCCGCTGACCAGACCAGCGCGGTCCCAAAGCGATATTCGGTCGGTGGTCGCGTCACGCATTGGTCCGCTCTGAAAAAAGTCCATTATCGACGTAAACTTCGCCGGTGGATGCGGAATCAGAGAAATGAGCCGCATGTCCGATTTGGGCCATTCGCGTCGATTGGATCATGCTGCGAGGACGTCCGGTCCACCTCCAGCAGCAGACGCCAAGGCAAGCGTGGAGGCTGGACGCTGTGGGCCACAAGCGGACCTACGCTCAACGACCGACGCAGGATTTTTGCTTCCGGCAATCAGCAACGGAGGCGGGAAGCCGTCCATCTCGATGGCCAGCCGAGGGCTGTGCCGCCCCCGGCTGGTGCGCAACCATGCCGGCTACTTCGCGTCCTGCGCGGCGCGATACGCATCCGCCAGCTTTTTCTCGTCCTCCGCCGTCAGCTTCGGCGGCTCGACGGAGATCGTCACCTTGTTGATCTTGCCCGTGAACGTGAACGGGATTTGATAATCCCTATCATCCACCGGCGTGCCGGTTTTTGAGCCTACGTCGAAGGTTTCGTCAACTGGCAGAATCAGCGGCACCGTGCGCTCGATTTTCTTCGTCGAAACGACATTGCCATCCACGGTCAACGTTCCGGTGCCGCCACGGCCAATGCCGCTCATGTTGTTGAAGGCAAGCGTGGCGAAGCCGAGACCGTCGTACTTGAAGTCGAACACGATGGTGTGCTTGCCGGGCGAAAGCGCTTGCGGGCCTTCCCAGCGGACGCGGTCGAGACCGAGCAGGTTCCAGGTGAGGACGGGCTTGCCCTTCAGAAGGTACATCCCATAGCCGCCGAATCGCCCGCCTTCGGCGACGATCGAGCCCTCGCCGCCTCCCTGCGGCACGTCGACATCCGCCGTGATGGTGTAGGACGTGTTGAGGAGCTGCGGCGCCACCGGGTCGGGCAGACCGGTTATCGGCGTCGAATAGGTAAACACCTTCCGTCCCGCCGTCACCGAGGGACGCGCCGAAGCCAGTCGCGTCGCCGCCGAAGCATCCAGCGGCAGCACCTGATACTTGGCGAACTCGCCGAACATCAGGTCCCTCATCTCCTGCACTTTACGCGGATTGGCGGCTGCGACATCGGTGGTCTGCGACCAGTCCTTGCTCACATTATACAGTTCGAACTTGAAGGCGCTGGCCGGATCCTCGACCGCCTTGCCGGCCAGATCCCAGGGCGTACGGATCGGAATCGCGCTCAGCATCCAGCCATCATTGTACAGACCCTGCACGCCCATCATTTCGAAGTACTGGGTGCGGTGTCGCGTCGGGGCATCGGCGTTCGCCTTGTCGAAGGTGTAGGCCAGGCTGACGCCCTCGATCGGCTTTTGCCCGATGCCGTCCACCATGACGGGTGCGGGAATGCCGGTAGCCTCCAGGATCGTCGGCACCACGTCGATCACATGATGAAACTGCCAGCGAATGCCGCCCTTGTCGGTGATGCGCGCCGGCCAGGAGATCGCCATGCCGTTGCGCGTGCCGCCAAAGAATGACGGAATCTGCTTCGTCCACTTGAACGGCGAGTCGAACGCCCATGCCCACGGCACCGCGTAATGCGGGTACGTTTCGTTGCTGCCCCAGGCGTCGTAGAACTTCAGATTTTCGGCGACCGTCGGATTGATGCCGTTGAAGGGGACGAGCTCGGCGAACGTGCCGTTCACCGTTCCTTCCGCGCTCGCACCATTGTCGCCGCTGATGAAGATGATGAGCGTGTTGTCGAGCTTGCCCATATCCTGCACCTTCTGGACGACGCGGCCGATCTCGTGGTCGGTGTACATGAGATACGCGGCGTAAACGTCTGCCTGGCGGATAAACAGCTTCTTCTCGTCGGCCGACAGCACGTCCCACTTTTTCAGCAGATCATCAGGCCAGGCCGTCAATTTGGTGTCCTGAGGAACCACGCCGAGCTTCTTCTGGTTTGCGAGAATCTGATCGCGAAGATCGTTCCAGCCCTTGTCGAACAGGTGAAGATCCGTGGCCTTCTTGATCCATTCCGGTGTCGGGTGATGCGGCGCATGCGTGCCGCCCGGAACGTAGTACAGAAGGAATGGCATCGACGGGTCGATGGAGTTCAGTCTGTCAACCCAACTGATGGCCTCATCGGCCATGGCGGTGATCAGGTTCCACTCCGGACGCCCTGCAAATGGTGCGATCAGTGTCGTGTTGCGGAAGAGCATCGGCGTCCACTGGCTGCTGTCACCTCCCATGAAACCGTAGAAATATTCGAAACCCATTCCGGTCGGCCATTGGTCAAACGGGCCGGCTTGGCTGGTCTGGTAGGTCGGCGTGTTGTGATCCTTTCCGAACCACGAGGTGCGGTATCCGTTCTCCAGCAGAATGCGGCCGATCGTGGCGGTGTCCTTCGGAAGGACGCTGTTGTAGCCGGGAAATCCGGTGGCCTGCTCCGAGATCACGCCAAAGCCTTCCGAGTGATGGTTGCGGCCGGTGATGAGGGCGGCGCGCGTCGGCGAGCACAACGACGTGGTGTGGAAATTCGGGTAGCGCAGCCCGTTTGCCGCGATCCGATCCAAGGTCGGTGTCGGAATGACCCCGCCGAAGGTCGAAGGGGCGCTGAAACCGACGTCATCGGTCATGATCAGGAGGATGTTCGGCGCATCCTTCGGCGGCACCACACGCGCTGGCCAGGCCGCCTTCGACTGCAGGGCGTTCAGGTTGATCTCGCCCTGGAACGGCGCGGGCGGCGGCGGCAGATAGCGGCCATCGATCGTGGTCGTGGCGCTCGGCGAGCCGGGCGTCCCGGTGGTTTGCTGCTGGGCGAAGGCCCCCACCGCCGTCGAGCTCAACAACACGGCCGCCAACATCGCGACCGTACCGATCTGAAAGCTTGGCTTGGTCTTCATGGTCTGCTCCCTCCACTGC
>NZ_JBFULU010000098.1:0-7173 GCF_054049735.1 Bradyrhizobium sp. P5_C12 | reverse complement strand
GGGCGAACTCATGTGCGAGCCGCGATTTTCCGATGCCTGCATCGCCGATCAGAAAGACCGTCTGCCGGCTTGCACTAGACCTCTCCGCGGCACGTCCCAACAGGGCCCGCTCGGTCGTGCGATCGACAAACCGCGAAACGCTCCGGGCTCGTCGCACCCGCCAGCTTGAAAGGTCGCTCGCTCCGACGACACGGTAGACCGGCAGCGGCTCGTTGAATCCGCGCAGCACCTTGACACCCAAGGATTCGAACCGGACATGTCCATCCGCGAGTTTCTGGCAGGCCTCCGACACGTAGATCTGATTGGCCTCGGCCGCTGCCTCCAGCCGCGCGGCAAGATGCTGAGCGGCTCCTCCGATCTCGTAGACCTTGGAAAACTCGCTGGCGACCATATAGGCGACGACGTGCCCCGAATGAAGGCCGACCCGAACCTGAAGTCCGGGATCGCCAAGACGGCCGACCCGCCGGACAAGCTCGATGGCCGCATGGCAGGCGAGCGGCGCATGGTTGTCGTCGGCGATCGGGGCACCAAAGACAGCGGCCAAGCCGTCCCCCAACTCCTTGCTGACGATGCCGCCAAACTGGCGTACCGCGCCCCTCATGGCCGCCAGCGCAGGCTCCAGGCGTGAGATGGCCTCCTCCGGCTCCAGTTCGGCAACAAGCCCTGTGGAGTCGATGACGTCGGCTCGGAGAATTGTCACAAACCGCCGCTCGCTGTCGGGATCAGCACGCCGACGTACCGCCGCCCCACACTTGGAGCACCAGCTATCGTCCGGATCAATCGCCGACTGACACGCGAAGCAATGCATTCCTGCGCCTTCAAGGATCGCGGCGTCGCTGTCGTCCAGCGCCCGCGAGCAACTGTGGTAAGAATACCTATCAAGAACCGCTTAGCAATCGGACTTGCCCATCGCCGTTTAGCGGGGCACGGTGCGGGTGGCGATCTGGACGAACCACAGTCCTGAGTGGTAGCGTACGCAAATCCCAGCAAAGATGGGGCATATATTCCGGCGGAGCCAGGTTGGCAAAACCAACCGGCGTCGCGGAGCTGTATGTATTTTCGCAAAGCCAAGGACATATTGAGGGAAAAGACGATGGGGTCGAGAACTTACACCGGGGCTTCATTCAAAGATTTGATGAACGACAATTATTTCCCTCTGGAAAACATGAAGAGGAGCGTGGACATCCTCAAGGCGTCGCCGGACATCCACGTGCCGACCCTGGAGTACGGCCAGTACCACCTGATCCTGACGCCGGCGGACAAATGGCCGGACGGGAGCGCGGCGTACTGGCACAAGGAGAAGGGACGGGCTCGCGTCGACCTCACCACGCAGCTGAATACGGTCCCGCTGTCCAAGGACGAGCCTGGCGTGATCCCGCTGACGCGATGCGCGCTGCTCGATGCCTGCGTGCGGAAATGCTTCAATTCCGAGCCGCCGATCCCGATGAAGACGAACATCATCACCCACACGGCGAGCGACGCCTATGCCGACCGGCACGAAATCCGGCTGGAGTGGGAGTACGACAACGGTGAGGACCAGGCGCCGACGCTGCTCCACCTGACGATGGTCTGTCCGTACAGGCCTTGATCTTCAGCTGATCCCGGGACTTCGACGTCCAATCCGGTCGTCCGCAACGTGTACGGGTTGATCAAGAGGGAGGTCCGTTGCCGCCACCCGCGCAACCAGCCGCGAATGCGCTGCTCGACGAACCGATCCTGCGCACGCTGCTCTCGCTGGCCTGGCCGAATGCGCTCGCGTTTTCGGCCGGGACCCTGGTCGCGATCGCGGAGACCTCCTACATCGGGCGCCTCGGTGTCGAAGCGCTGGCGGCGATGGCGCTGGTGTTTCCTTGCGTGATGCTGACCATGAGCATGTCCGGTGCGGCCATGGGCGGCGGCGTGTCGTCGGCCATTGCCCGCGCACTCGGCGCGGGTGACCGCGACCGCGCCGAACGCCTGGCGACCCATGCGCTTCTGATCGCAATCTTCTTCGGCCTGATCTTCATGCTGGGCATGCTGGCCGGTGGCCCGCACCTTCTCGAATTGCTGGGCGGTCGCGACAAGGTGCTGGCGGAGGCGGTCGCCTACAGTCAGGTCTATTTCGGCGGCGCGATCGTGATCTGGCGCGGGCTGGCACTTGCCGGCCCGCGCTCCGTGTTGCGTGCCTTGGAAAGGCCCGAGCGCACGCTGCGGCAGCGTGTCTCCACGTCTTCTGCCGTCATGGGCCTGTCGCACGAAGATGATCGGCTTCTTCCAAATGTGCGCGCGGGTCGCTTCCTCACAACGACCGCCGCGCGCGTGTGACGGGAGCGG
The DNA here is from genome assembly GCF_054049735.1 of Bradyrhizobium sp. P5_C12. Taxonomy (NCBI): domain Bacteria; kingdom Pseudomonadati; phylum Pseudomonadota; class Alphaproteobacteria; order Hyphomicrobiales; family Nitrobacteraceae; genus Bradyrhizobium; species Bradyrhizobium sp. P5_C12. Next base: position 4,860 of record NZ_JBFULU010000098.1, on the reverse strand, counting down.
CCGATGCCGGTTGGACTGTTGGAGGTCGAAGGCACGATCGATGTCGGCCAGTTCTGGCCGGAGGGCCGGTCGGACGCCGACACCACCAAGGTCGTGGTGGCCGTCGCACCGGACGCGATCCGCTTCCGCAAGAACGATACTTCGCCGTTCCAGCCGACCCACGTCTTCGACCATGCCAAGGTCAAGGGGCGAACCAACACGGCGCCGGTCAAGAACGGCAAGCTCACCATTCGCCTCCAAGGCATCGACGCGCCGGAGCTGCACTATCAGCCGTCGCCGCTGTCGGCCACCGAGAAGAAGGGCCTGCTGGATGYCAAGCGCGCGGCCTTTCACGCGCTCACGCACGCTTACCGGCAATTCCTCGGCGCGACCTCGACCAAGGCGCTGCATGATTTCCTCAGCCGTGCCGGCGAGGCGACGCTGGCGTGCCGGGTGTTCACCCATGTCGATGCGCCGAACGAGGTGTTCGACACCTATGGCAGGCTGGTCGGCGACATCGAGGTGACCGTCGCGAACCGGACGGTCGACATCAACCACTGGCTGGTCGCACAAGGATTTGCCTATCCGACCTTCTACTCCTCGATGAACGACGACGAGATCAAGGCCTTTCTCGCGCTCGCCAAGACCGCGCGAACCAAGAAGCTGCCGGTCTGGAAGCATCTCGCCAAAACCATTCCGGCCTTCGACTTCGACCTGCGCGAGCCCAAGATAAACGAGACCGGCGTGCTCGCGACCGACATGGGCCCGGTGATCCTGCCAAAGCTCTACCGCCGCTACACCAACTGGTCGGCGCGCAAGAAGGCGAAGGTGACGAGCCAGAACTTCCAGAAATTCCTGGGCGACGGCTCCGGCGGCAAGCCCGACACCTGCTACGAGATCGGCGACTTCCTGGCGAACGGAGTGCACTCGGCAACGCCAAGGAATTTTGCCGATTTCGTCGAAGGCGGGAAGACGATCAAGTTTCAGCCGGACGGGCTGGTGTTCGGCGAAGCGCCGTCGAGCTTGGTCGGGGCGGATGGCCAGGCGATTACGGGGTTCTGACAAGGCGCCGCCCGCAGCTCCAAATTACGCGATGCTTTCGACGGCCATAGGCATATTCATCGTCGAGCGAGCCGGTGGGAACCTTCTTCATGGGGACGGTTGGACCCAAGAGCCTGGCGTACGATCCAAGGCGCGACATGAAAAAGAGCAGCCTTTGTTCGAACACGCATGCGCGGTAGGACCCCGCTGAGCGGCCTCACACGGCCGGGGTGGGGCTAAGATCGGGCAATCGACAGGCTCGCTATGGACACAAGCAATTTTATCCGCTTGGCTATTCAATAATGACGAAACGATTTCTGACGGGCGCCTTGCCGTTTTACGCGCTGGCCGGGTTGGCCACGTGCCTGTACCTGTTCCTCTATAAGACGAACATCCTGGACTTGAACGCGATCGTCCTCGACGCGGCCGGTTCGTCATGGTTTCCGGTTTTCATATTCGTTTGTGTGCTGCTGGAGTCGATCTTCCCGTACTTTGGCTACTTTCCCGGCACCGCGCTGATTTTGATGTCGGTCGCGCTAAATCCCAAGCCTGCGGATGCCTTCGTTTTCATTCTGGCATGGCTGGCCATTATCGTGGGCGCCGTTCTGAGCTATGGACAGGCTCGTTTTTTCAGGCCGCTCTTGAAACGAGTTGCCTCAAGAGCCGCAATGAACAAGTGCGAATCATTCCTCGACGCTTACGGACCTTACGCGCGGATCGCCTTGTTTGTTCACCCGAACGCTTGCGCGATGTACTTCACGGCGCTCGGACTTCTCAACCGCAACCTGGCCGGTGAATTCCTGCATCTCTGCATGGGGGCCGCGGTCTCGGTAGGCATTTTATTCGTCGTTGTGACCAGGCTGTTGTCGTCCGTCGGCAGCACCGATGACGGGGAACTGCAGCTGCTGCTGGCGGCAGGGCTTGTCGCTATCGGGACTGTCGTTGGTCTTTACGCGGCATTGCGCCGGGACGAGACCGCATAGGCGGACTCACAAACAAAAATGGCCCGCGTCGAGCGGGCCATTTTCGTATCGGAAGCAGTGAAGTCCGGTTGCGGGGATACACCACCACCGACCGTGCCGGAACGACGGCCTTCGGCGCCGTCGGTCCGCCAGAGCACGCGCCTCGTCAGCGAAGGCCGCCGGTGACGTGAAGCGTCTCGCCCGTGACGTAGGACGCCTCGTCCGAAGCGAAGAAGGCCACCGCGGCAGCGATCTCCTCAGCCTTGCCGATGCGGCCAAGCGGGGTGAYGGATTCGATCCATTTGCGCATGTCGCCCTCGTGTAGGCCGGCGGAGACGACGCCTTCGGTGGCGATCATGCCCGGATTGACGGCGTTGACGCGGATCTTGCGCGGCGCCAGCTCCTTTGCCAGCACGGCGGAGATCGCATCCACCGATGCCTTCGTCGCGGTGTAGACGGCGGTGTTCGCCGGCGCGATGGTCGATACGCCGGAACTGATGTTGATGATGCTTCCGCCCTTGGGGTTGAAGTGCCGCGACGCCTCCCCTGAGATCAGCAGGAGGCCGAGCACATTGAGGTCGAAATGCTTGTGGAAATGCTCGGGCGTGATGGCCTCGAGCGGCGCGAACTCGTAAATGCCCGCGTTGTTGACGAGGATGTCGATCGCGCCGAACGCCTTCACGGTCTCCGCGACGACGCTCTTCACGTCCTTGGCGTCGGCCAAATTGCCGTGGACGGCGACGGCTTTGCCGCCCTTGGCGATGATGGCGGCGACCACGCGGTCGGCACCTTGTTTGCTGGAGCTGTAATTGACGGCGACCGCCGCACCCTCAGCCGCAAGCCGGGCGGAGATTTCGGCGCCGATGCCTTTGGATGCGCCGGTCACGAGCGCAACTTTACCTTCGAGTCTCTTGCTCATCGCATGTCTTCCGTTGGTCGGCGGGATGCCGATATTCAATAGTTCAATACTAGTGAACTATTGAATGAGTTCAAGGGGCATGCTATATTTTTGGCATGGTGCAGTTCGTTCACCCATCGCGGGACGAGATTACACTCGCCGGGGTGCTCGGAGCCCTCGCGGATCCCATGCGGCTGCGTATCGTCAAAAGCCTGGCTGCGCAAAACGATTGCATGTCGTGCACCGAGGCGGCGCCTTGCCCTGAGATGGCGAAGTCGACCCTGTCGAACCATTTTCGCATCCTGCGGGAGGCCGGCCTGATCCGGACGTCAAAGCAAGGCGTCCAGCACCGCAATGTCCTGCGCGAGGAGGACATCAACGCGCGGTTTCCGAAACTGCTCAAGATGATCCTGAGCTTTCCGGACTGAGGGCGTTCGCTCACGACAGATTTTGGGGATGCGTGTCCTGATGTCGAGCTTGCGGAGAAGGATATGGATTTCGATGACCTGATTTTCGAATGCGCGCCGCCACCGAACCGACGCGGCAAATGCGACGGCGAAAATGAGCATCGATTTTACGAAGGCGCAGTGATGGTCGCTTACGCCATGCACCTTTTGCGAACAGAGGCAACAAACCAAGTTGCTATTCATCCGGACGGAATGCACGGCAAGCAATTCGACTTCATGGCCTGGCTGGAACGACAGGGATTCAACCAGGTTTCGCGAAGCGGCTCAACGAAATACGCGGGCGTCTTCATCCACAACGATGGACGAAAACTCGTCGTTGATCCAACTTCCGGAAAGGGCGACGTCGTTGCTACCGTAGGGAATATGATCATTTCAGCCGAGTGCAAAGGCGGCATCATCAATACTCGYCACTCCGGACAGAAATCGAAGCTGTATAGAGGTCTTTGCGAGACAGTTGGGCTGCTATTGGCGACCCCTTCCAGTGGACGGCAGGTTGCCGTTGTGCCCTATACCGAGCAAACCCTGAACCTAGCCAAGCGATTGGCTCCGCGCTGCGCCGTCGCCGGAATTGAAATCGCGCTGATGAAACGTCGCGGCGAGATTATTGACGTGCGGGTTGAATAAAGTGGCCTGCTATTTCACAGCAGAGGATGTTGCCGCGCTGAACAGCGCGAAGGACGACGTCCACACAAAATTTGAAGCGCTTCGCAACAAACTCATTGCTCGGACCTACAACAGCAACCGCGGGCGCGAGTACGCTGTCAGTGGCCTCATCCGTAGATTGGATACGATGATCCGCGCCATCAACTATGTGTACAATATTCTCCCGCCAGAACAGGAGGACATTCCTGACGTCGACGACCGTGTCGGCGCCACGATCGTAATTCAATCATTCGTCACCAACCTGCATGGATGTCTCGATAATCTCGCGTGGATATGGGTATACGAAACAAGCCAAAGAGGCCCGGATGGAAAAGAACTTGACCGACACTTGGTTGGCCTTGGCGAAGGATATTGGCTTCTCAGGAAATCGTTTTCAAAACCGTTTAGAAAATATCTCCAGACCCGAAGAAAATGGTTCCGGCATGTGGCGGAGTTCCGTGATGCTTTGGCCCACAGGATACCCCTATACATTCTGCCATTTATTCTCTCCAAAGATAAATCCGACGAATACCATCGGCTTGAGAAGGAGGCCCACGAAGCCGGTCAGAAAGGTGACTACAAGGCCTATGACGAATTAATAGCGAAGCAGAGAAAGCTCGGCGTTTATCGGCCATGGATGATGCATTCTCCCACGGAGAAATCCCCCGGCGTCGTTTTCCACGAACAGCTTTTGCAGGATTTCGTGACAATTGACGAGTGCGCCAACAAAATTCTAGAGGAATTAGCCCTCTTCGATAAGATTCCGAAAGTGGAAAGTACTGGCATCATTCGCCGAATCTTGTGTCGCGGACTGCAAGCGATACGCTACCTTCTCCGCCGACGCGCAGACTGAATTCGAGCGAGCTATCAT
>NZ_JBFULU010000097.1:0-7675 GCF_054049735.1 Bradyrhizobium sp. P5_C12 | reverse complement strand
CCGCCCTTGATCAAGGTGCCGGGCGTGCAACCAATGCCGTTGAGCTTCGCATAGCTATCCCAACCGTCGTAGCAGGTATAGGAAGCACGCCCAAAGACCCCCGCAGTCGTGCCGTACCCGGTCGTGCCGCCGGCACCACACCAGGGGCCGCCAGCGTAGTAGGCCCGCACTGCGTACCAAGGCAGACCGGTCTGATCGGGTATGTAGTGACTATAGGGATACGGGCTGACATAGAGCCGCCTCGCTTGGGCACTCTCAACTGACAGCGAAATCCCCCGCTGCTCAGACCAGTCAACGGTGAACAGTGTTGCAAAGGCGATAGCCGAAGTTGCAATTGCAAACTTTCTGAAAAYCATCCGCTTCATCGTTTTGCTCCTATCCTGTCTCGTCCCCCTTTGCATAAGGAGGCCCGTCGGTTGATGCCGACATTGACAAAGATCAAGGGGCTTGATCTGGCTCGTGATCAAGTTTCAACGTGAATCATGAAGTTTATACACGCAACCGTGCACAAAGTCAGTCGAGAGATGTTGCTGCGTCGCGCTCTTTGGTGTGTTTGCTCGGTGTTACGCTGAGGAAGTGAGGCTGGCGGATCGCTTCGGGCGGCGTCTGAAAGAAGGTAACAGCGCCAATGTTATCGGAAGTCGGCAAAGATTTCGAAACGACAACCAAGTGAGCGATGTCGCCTCTTGGTCCCTTAGCCGAAGGTCGATTGAACGCTTGTCATGTCGGTTGTCAGGGGTAGACCGGACGCCGATCCAAATTGGCGTCCACCGCTGCTTTTGACCCATTTGAGACATCGGCCGATCGCAGCCGACGTCCAGTTGGCACGAGGTTTATTTCAAAACCAGATGCTTCGTGGGCGCTGTGGCGGCAGGCGCGGACGGGGAAATCGTGAACGTCAGCCAGGTATTCCATCCCGACGGACGGTTGGCCGCACCGAACTCGCCGTATCCCCTCAGACCAAGGGAGCCCTGCATGTCTCCGACCGGGAAGCTGTACCCGATTTGCGGACCGACACCGAAAACGCGTGACCTGAAGCCACCGAGGATCGGGCTCTGGCCGGAATCGTCGGTGATTTGCTGGTAGGCGTATCCGACAATGCCGACGAAAAGCTGCTTGGTGAGGTAGTGCGATGCGCCCCAGTCGAAGTGGAAATCGATGCCGCTCCGGTACTGGGTGTCGGGATTCCTGAAATTGTAGGTAAGGCCGGCGACGCCCGAGAATTCGTTTCCTGCCGCCGGGTCGAAATAGGTATAGGCGCCTCCAATGTCGATCGCGCCGTGCCCGAGCCCGATATTGGGAATCCGCGTCGGATCATAGTCGCCGACGGGAACATTGCCCGTGACGTAGGCCATGTAATTGTTGACGCCATGGTTCCATAGCAGTTCAGCGAATGGCGCGAGGTCGCCGTAGGAGATAAGCGAGCCTTCGAGCATTCCGGTGCGCGTCACCACAATCGGTCCGGCTATCGCTGTCAGTGTTCCGGCTATACTGGCGGCGGCTCTGCCGTACTGGCCGGACATGCCTACGACCAATTGACCGCCAAGCACCGCCGTCGCGAAAGTATACGATGGCGCGAGGCCGACCAGATCGGCCCGCCCGTTCAGACTCAGATTCAAATTGACGTTGACGTTGCCGGGGATTTTGCCGGCCAGAATCTCTTTGGCCGCAGCAGCGCTCCCCGCGGCGGCGACGCTGGAATGGTAGTCGATGACACTGAGCGCCCAGCCCGGTGTCTGCTGCACGGCGACGAGACTAGCAAACTGACCCGGAAACCAGAATGAAGAGCCAGCCTCGTCGGCTCGTGTGACTCCAGGAAAAAGCAGGAGAACTGCAGCCGTTACCGCACAGTCAATGACCCGGATTCTCGTGTTGATTAATCCCATTGCCAACCTCCGCGGTACTTGCAACCGATGGCAGCGACCAAGAGCGGTCGGCGAACCAGTGAGGCCTCAAGTGACGACAGGCATTCGATACAAGGGCGCTAGCAGAGGCCGAAGTCCGTTACAGAGCGGTAACACAGCGATGTCCGGATGCTGACCTCTCTGATCAAGGCGTTGCTTTGGTTTTCATGTGTCCGCGCGATAGGCCGAGGCCTTGCCGATCTTCCTGGCGCGCCGTTTCCTGATCGTCCGCAGCGAAGCGATCGACGGTCAAATCGAGTTGCTTGAGATATCGCTGCACCGCCACGATCCGCGTGTCGGCCGTCACCGAGTCGGCCAACCCGATGAGCGCCGACCTCAGGCGCCGCATCACCTGCACCGAACCGGCACCATAGTGTCGGATCTCATCGAATGCCAACACTAGATAATCCTCCCATGTAGGCATCGGGAAAATGAGACGCAAAACGCCATCCGCGTCGCGGGCATAGCCGACGTCCAAATCGCGCCCTCCCAACCGACGCAACAAATCCTCGATCTGGTCGATGGCCTGGACCGCCGTAGTCGGATCGTTGATCGCCGGCGACAGCGCCTTGATGGCGATGTCGACCAGCAGCCGGATGGGATATTTCGGGTCCTGCTCGGATGTCCGTTCAAACCCAGAGTGGATGGCCCGCATGAGATCGCTTTCGGGCAGCGCAGCTTTGGCCCCATGAACCTGTAATAGCAGGGTATTTGCGACAAGGGTGTCGCCGACCCCGCACACCATTACGATGACGGCCCCGGCCTGCTGTGCCTGGCGAACCAGGTCGTCAATATCGAATTTGGCAATCGTGCGCGGCGCGGCGAAATACCTCAACGTTTGGACCACCGGACCTAATTCAGGAACATTGTACGTCTCTTGTCCATGCTTCGATTGAGTGTTCGCTTTCTCATCGAGGCGCTGAAACATCTCGCGCATGATCTCGCGACCCGTGTCGCCGATTGTGTGAAGCACGTTAGTGATCTGGAGGTCGCTCAAGCCTTTCATCAGCGCGGAAAACAGCAGCACGCTGAGCAAAAGCAACGCGGCGACCACGAAGCCGGAGACCATCGGCACGATCCCGGACTCATTGCGATCGACATAGAGCAGAACGGAAAGGGAATAAGTAAACGTGGCGATGAACACACCCAGCGAATGAAACAGCTTTGGGTCGCGAGCTAAAAGGAGAACGAGCCTCGGTGAGTATGCAATGGCACTGAATTGCACCATGACCAGGCCGACAGTAAACACGATACCAGTGAGCGAGATCATGCCGGAAGCGACAGCCGCAAGAATGCCTGAGCCGACGCAGCGGAAATGCCGGAATTGTAAGGAAAGTATGCCTGCTCAAGTCGTGTCAGCGTGATCCCGCAGAGGAAACTCGCAGCAGCGTAAATGACCGGAATCAACCAGAGAGGCATCTGACTGCACCCCTTCAGCTTGCCTGCGGCTGGACCGATTGCGTTCCGCAGCCCCTCGGAAGCATGATGCAGCATCGCGAACGTTTCAAGGTCGCCGATGGTCCGCTTGTGGCCCTTCGGCGACGTCACGCCGGCTGTGAGATACGTCTGCTTTCAGGTAATGAGCGGACCCACTGCACCCGCAAAGTCCGCAGCTTCCGCTAAGCGCTCAACACCCGCAGCCTTGAAATGGTGCCACTGATTCATCCCTCGTACTGACACTCTCATGCAGATTGCATGAGGACGAGAGATGGACGATCCCCGCAAGTTTGAAGAGCTGGTGCAGTTCAGGGCGCCGGCAAATCTGTCGGAAGCGATAGACACGGCAGCAAAACAAAGGTGCCAGTCGAAATCTGATTACATCCGTCAATCGGTCGTTGATCGACTTCGTTCGGACGGTGTCAATCTGCATCCGTTTGCTGGGCGGGCGTTGGGTGCATTTTTTGCGCTCGCGCTATTCGCTTCGAATGCGCTGGCAGCGGGCACCATCCCTGGCATCAGCATGACCCAGCAGCTTGACGAGTTCGCCAAACCGCTCAGCGGCGGGAAGCTTTTCCTCATCCAGGCCGGCACCACGGCCGCCCCGCAGAACTGCTACCAGGACACTGGCCTCACCTTGGCTTGGCCGAACCCGGTCACGCTCGATGCTGCTGGGCGCATTCCCCAGCTCTTCTGCGCTGATGGATCGATCAAGGTCCGACTGACCGACAAGAACGGCAATCAGAAGCTCGTTCAGGACAATCTGCTGATCGTCGGTCCTTCGGGCGGCGGGGGCGGCGGCGGAACGGTCGACCCGACGACAATTTTCCAGACTGGCGCCTTCATGCAATTTTATGGGACCGGGGTCTTGTCAGGCTGGGTTCGTTGCAACGGTCGAACGATCGGAAATGCTAGTTCGGGCGCTACTGAGCGCGCCAATTCCGATACCCAGGCGCTGTTTGCTTATCTCTGGGGTGCTGATAGCAACCTTGCGGTCGGCGGAGGGCGGGGCGCCTCGGCGGCTGCTGACTTTTCTGCCAACAAGACATTGGCACTTCCAGATTGCCGAGGCCGCGTCCTCGCCAGTCTCGACGACATGGGCAACAGCGCTGCATCGCGTCTTACTTCAAGCTACTTTGGATCCACTGCAACGACGTTAGGCGCGGTTGGCGGTGCTGAAAGTCAAACGCTTACGGCCGCCCAAATGCCGTCACACAATCACGGCGTCACCGATCCGGGCCACAGCCACCCCTATTTTTTGGGTTTATCTTCGTCCCCTGGCAATCTTTCCCTTTCGGCTACTGCCAATTCATCCAGCGGCGCAACAAACACGGCGACCACGGGCATCACGATCCAGAACACTGGCGGCGGTAGCGCGCATCCAATCGTCCAGCCGACCATCCTCGCTACAACCTACATTAAAATGTGAGCCCACATGATTACGTTGAATGGCATTGACGTGCAGAAACTTGCGGGAGCTGCTTGATGGCTCCTCCCGTTCTCAGGCTCAAGATTCTCCCCAAGCCAGTCATCAAGGGGAAGATGGATGTCCGTTTTCCAGGCAGGGTCACGACAACGAGCCCGATCCTGCTCGACAAGACGGGCGGCAACTTCACGTTCAGCATGGATATCGATGCCCTTGCCGAAATGTTGGGGCCATACTTTCAGCCGAACGAGCTCTCGGATCAACACATTACGGCGGCTGGGCCGGTCGAGATCGATGCGAACGCTGGCATCGTGCGCGTCGATCAGACGGCTGGCGCAGCGATCACGCTTAACCTGCCTTTGGCAGCGAGCAAAACCTGCCCGGTCCTTGTGTGCGATTGGAGAGGTGATGCCGGCACCAACAACATAATGATTCTGCCGAGTGGGTCCGAAACAATCCAGGGCCGCTCTTCATGGAAGATTGCGGGCGACACAGGCAGCATCTTCCTCCGTCCTATTCCAGGTGTCGGGTACGCAAGATGAACCGAATCTCAAAGCTTTTCGTGGCCGCCGCTTTGGCTGCATTTTTTGTGGCTCCTGCTCAGGCGCAGAACGCCGGAACCGTCACTGCAAACGCTTTCGCTGTCGGGAGCGGGCCGGGCGTAGATGGCTTTCTCTCGGTCCTGTGTACCCAAGCGCAGATCGCCATCGGGCAGAATGCCGCCAAGCCCATCTGCGCTGCGTTGTCCGGAGACGTGACGATGACCGCTGCCGGCGTCACGGCTATCGGCGCCAGCAAGGTCACGAATTCGCAGCTCGCCACGATGGCGGCGAACACCACAAAATGCAATGCGACGGCAGGCACGGCCAACCCGACCGACTGCAATGCTTCGACCATGCGAACCAACATCGGCGTGGTGATCGGGACGAACGTTGAGGCGTGGGACGCTGATCTGGATTGTCTCGCAGCGCTGTCCTCGACCGGCGTTCTTTCCCGAACCGGCGCAGGCACATGCTCTGCCGGCGCGCTTGCTCTGAGCGGGCTTGCAACCGGAACGCAGGATACCGTAATAGGCTACTTCGGCAGCACGACGGCGTCAGCGACCGCGATCAGCAACTGCACGGGCGCGCTGACCTATTCGACGTCTACGCATACGTTCGGCTGTAACGCGGCGGCCGGTACGGGCACCGTCACGTCTGTGGTATGTGGAACGAACCTGGCCGGCGGCACCATCACAACGACGGGACAGTGTGATCTTGATCAAACTGCTTGGACAAGTTTTTCCGGAACTGTTTCCGCATCGTGCTCTGGGGGCACTTTCACCGTAAATACGGCTCGGTACAAGAACTGGGGTAAGACGGTTTTCTGGGAGATGGATCTAACCGTTGCCAGCGGCTCCTGCACGTCAGGAAACATGAGCTTCAATGTGCCATTTACGGCGCAGTCTGGTGGCGGCGGCAGCGGGTTTGAATTCGTCACAAACGGGGTCGCTGTCCCCTGCTGGATTCAGGCTTCTAATGTCCAGATCCTGTGCCGCAACACGGTAGCGTTTGCTTCAACTTCCAGGTTCGCCGTGTCTGGTGTGTTTGAACGGCAATAGTCGCCGCCCTGTCGCCACGTACCTCCAACTATGAGCGAGCGCGAACATGATCACTCTGACGATCACATCCGAAAGCGGCGAAAACTTTGTGGTTCGCTTCCAGAGTAAATCGGGACACAGCGCTGACGGTTCGCCGATCTGGCAGGATAGCGAGGTGACCACGGAAGTTGGTCAATCCCAGCGGTACGGCCTGGATAGCAACTTTCGCCTTGTTGTCGAAACACCTTCCGAGCCGGTTAAAGATGATGGCTGAGCATCGAGAGACGAACTCGACGGCCGTAGCGCGAGCCCAAATTGCTTACCGCACGCTGAGGTGTCTCGTCCCGGTAGGCTACCGCCCAACGTCCTACCGGCAGCGACTGCAAGGTCTTGCGAGTAGTGGGCGCGTGTTGCCCAATCAGCGGAAAGCGATCGAGACCATGATTTCAGCGATTGACGCTGCGATGCAGGCAACAGCGATTCAGGTTGGAGCGAGCCAATGAGCGGTACACCGGACAACGCCAGCGGCGTAATTATGTCATCCCCTAAAAGGGCGGCGCCGCAAATGCTCAATGTGCAGGCTGTGCGCGCCGCATCCGGAATCGGGCAGACGCAACAGACGTTCGCGGACGCCATTGGCGTTCCAGTGAAGACACTTCGCAATTGGGAGCAGGGGCGTAGAAAGCCAACCGGGTCTGCACTCGTTTTGCTTCGCCTGATCCACCTCAACCCGCAAGCCGTGATCGGCGCGCTTGAGCGGAAATGAGCGGGTGACTTGATCCGATCTACGCCAGGGGCGGCTTGAACTTAATCAACGGAAATCAAAGCACCTCAGTCGCGCTAGGTGGCTGTTGTGTTGCGCGAATTTCAATCTTTTGCGCATGTTTTGCCGCCTCTTCCGAGTAGAGCAAATCAGAGCAGGACTAAAGCAAATGAAAGCATCTTCGCGGGCTCGGCATGGGGTGGGGTAAAATCTCTTTGGTAAAGGAAATCAAAGGTCTGCCATTCATAGCAATGGGGCCTTCGTGACAGGAAATGACAGGCTCGCCAGAGCCTTGCTCATTTTGGAAATGCCAAGACTGTCGATCCTCTTGAATTATGCAATGCCCTAAAAAGAGAGGGAGCCATCGTCCGCCGATGGCGTAGTTCTGGGACCAATACGCGCGCGCGCGAGGAGCTCGGTGGTCCGCGCAGAGGCAGAAGAAGATTGGCGCCGTTTTCTAACCGGAAATAACGGGCGGCGACGGCTTGAGCGTTGGCTAGAAATGGCAAGGTGGCATGTGAGCAAATGTGAACCTCGGCGTGACAACAAATGACAACATCCCCGAC
>NZ_JBFULU010000096.1:0-7735 GCF_054049735.1 Bradyrhizobium sp. P5_C12 | reverse complement strand
AGACGCGCTCGACGATGACCGCAGGCGCCATGCCGCCGGCGGCGCACATGGTGACGAGGCCGCGCTTGAGGCCGCGCCGTTCGAGCTCGTCGAGCACGGTGCCGATCAGGATCGAGCCGGTGGCGCCGATGGGATGGCCGAGCGCGATCGAGCCGCCATTGACGTTGACCTTGGCGCGATCGAGCTTGAGGTCGCGGATGTATTTTTCCGCAACCACCGCAAAGGCCTCGTTGATCTCGAACAGGTCGATGTCGTCGATGGAGAGCCCCGCCTTCGCCAGCACCTTGCGCGTGGCCGGCACCGGCGCGTTCAGCATCAGGGTCGGCGAGTCCCCCATGTTCGCCATCGCAACCACGCGGGCGCGCGGCTTCAGGCCATGCGCCTTGGCGTAAGCCGGCGAGGCCAGCAGGATCGCGGCGGCGCCGTCGACGACGCCCGACGAATTGCCGGCGTGGTGCACGAAGTCGATCTTGAGGTCGGGATATTGCTGGAGGATGAGGCCACGATAGGTCGTGCCCTTGTCGTCGAGCGCATAGTCGGCGATGGCGGGGAATGCGGGCTTCAGGCTGCTGAGCCCTTCCATCGTGGTCTGCGGCCGCGGATACTCTTCGTGGTCGAGCGCCAGGCTGCCGTCCTCGCGATGGACGGGCACGAGGCTCTTCTTGAAGTGGCCGTGCTCGATGGCGTACGCCGCGCGCTTCTGGCTTTCGAGACCGAGCGCGTCGACATCGTGCCGCGTGATGCCTTCCATGGTCGCGATCGCATCGGCGCAGACGCCTTGATGCGACTGCGGATGCCGCGCACGCAGGCGCAGATTGCCGCCGTCCATCATCATCGGACCGCCGCCGCGACGTCCCTCCATCGACATCATCTCGCAGCCGCCGGCGATGACGAGGTCCTCGGAGCCCGACATGATCGAGGCGGCCGCCATGTTGACGCTGGTGATGCCGGAGCCGCAGAAGCGGTCGAGCGTCACGGCGCTCGCGCGCACGTCGTAGCCGGCATCGAGCGCCGACATCCGCCCGAGATCGCCGCTCTGGGTTGCGACCTGCGCGCTGCAGCCCCAGACGATGTCGTCGACGTCGGCGGTGTTGATACCGGTGCGATCGGCGAGCGCGCGCAGCACAGTCGCGCCCAGTTGCTGCGGATGAATCCCGGACAACGCTCCCTTGCCGGCCTTGCCGACGCCCCGCGGCGTCCGGCAGGCATCGATGATGAGTGCATCGGTCATTGGCGTTGTCCTCTTTTTTGAATGGTTGGAGGCGTTTTGAATCAGGGGGAGAATGGAGTCAATGCGCGCTGGCGCGCCTCCTGTTTGCAAAAAACTCGAAAACAACCCCATGCACAGTAGAAAAGCGGAAGGCGGATGAGGCGCGGTCGCGCTCGCGAAGCAATTGATGCGTCAGGCAAAACAGCGGCAGTCGCGCAATTTCGCGGTGGTGCCGCGCATACGGCAACAGATGGACGCGCGGAGAGTCCCCCTCACCCGAATTTTCCGCTGCGCGTAAAATTCGGCCTCTCCCCGCAAGCGGGGAGAGGCGAAGGCATCACACCCCCGACGCGTTCTTTGCGATCACGTTGCGATAGAAGCTGGCGCTGAGTTTCGGCGTGCGGACCTGGGTGTCGAAATTGACGTGATAGAGCCCGAAGCGCTTGTTGAGCCCGAACACCCATTCGAAATTGTCCATCAGGCTCCAGAGGAAATAGCCGCGCACCGGCACGCCTTCGGCGGTGGCGCGCTGGAGCTGCGACAGATAGTTGCGCAGGTACATGATGCGGTCGGTGTCGTAGATCTTGCCGTCGGGCGTGACGTTGTCCTCGCCGGAAGTGCCGTTCTCGCTGATATAGATCGCATCCGTCTTCCAGATCTTTGCGGCCAGCTTCGGCACCCAGTAGAGCGTCTCGGGACCGACGCGAAGCCAGTCCGAGTTCATGTGCGGAAAGGATTTCGGGATCGGCAGCGGAATGAAGCCCGCGCCCTGGTCGGAGGCCACCACATAGTTCTGCGGTGCGTAGATGTTGAGACCGAGGAAGTCGACCGGCGAGGAGATGATCTTCAACTCCGCGTCGGTGTATTTCGGCGCGTCGCGGCCTGCGAATTTCAGGAAGGCATCGGTATACCGGCCCTCCATGATGACGTTGAGATAGCCCGCGTTCATCTCGCGCAGCGCGATCTCGGCGGCGCGGACGTTCTCGGGCGTGTCGATCGCGGGCGCGCAGGCATCGATGTTCTCGGCCGGTCCGATGCGGGTACCGGGGCGGCCATGGGCGCGCACCGCCTGCACGGCGAGCCCGTGCGCGAGCGCGCTGTTGTGCCTGATCTGGTTGACCTCGGCCTGCCGCAGCGTCACGCCCGGCGCGTCGATGCCGAGGCCATAGCCGAAAAGGACGAAGCGGCCGCTCTCGTTCAGCGTGAACACGTTCTTGACGCGATCGGTCAGGTGCTCGGCGACATAGGCGGCGTAGTCGCCGAAGATCTTGCAGGTCTCCGTCGAGCGCCAGCCGCCAAAGCGGTCCTGGAGCGATTGCGGCAGGTCCCAGTGATACAGCGTCAACCACGGCTCGATGCCGTTCTTCAGGAGTTCGTCGACCAGGCGATTGTAGAAGTCGAGCCCCTTCGGGTTCGGCTTGCCGTCGCCATCGGGAAACACGCGCGGCCAGGCCACCGAGAAGCGGTAGGCCTTGCAGCCGAGGTCGCGGATGAGCGCGATATCCTCCTTGTAGCGGTGATAGTGCTCGTTGGCGCGGTCGCCTGTGGTGCCGTCCTCGATCTTGCCGGGAATACGGACGAACTTGTCCCAGATCGAGGCCCCTCGCCCGTCCTCTTTGACAGCGCCCTCGACCTGATAGGACGAGGTCGCCGTGCCCCAGACAAAACCCGCCGGAAAGCCGCTTCCGCCACCCGGCGCCGCTGCGGCCTTGGCGTCCGCCATCCCAAGCGGACTGGCTATCCCGGCTGCGGACAATCCCGCGATTTTCGCGAACCGGCGACGCGAGACCTTGTCCGACATTTGATGCTGCTCCACTTCTCGTCGTTTCGGACCGGCACAATGACGAGTTCCGGCCGATTTGAGAAGTGGAGTCCCTGGCTGTCACGCCTGCAACGGACGCTCACATCTGTCGTTTCCGACGTGCAGCGCCGAATAAGGCATTATCGGACCAAACCATGGTTTAGCTTGAACAGAGCCCGATTCCTGAGGTCTCATCCGGACGGCTTACGCCGAAGCGGATCGGACGTTCCACGTGTGGATACCGGGACTTTTCTGTGTCCAAGGCATGAAACTCGCATGACAAGACACCGGGAGATCCGTAGCTTTTCGCGTTGAACGCGCACGAGGGGACAAGGGTGATTCACGCTGGCGTAAGCCCGATGGCGTTGCGTGGCGATCGGCGCGGCCAAGATGTCGTTGCCGACCTCACGCCGAGCGTTTCGTTCGCTCTGGTGCATCATGCGCCGCGAGAGATGCTGCGCGTTTTACGGTGCGGCCCTGCCGTCACCGCGGAAATCCACTGGCCGTCGGGACAGGCAGGCCTCTTCCTGCGATGCCGTATCGAGCTGAGCTTGAGAGACTATTCGAGAGACTCTTGGCGGTTCCGGCATCGGCGGCACGCCCATCAGGCTGCGAACCATCAATCATCTCAATTGGCGATCCTTGCCATGACATTGCTGCTCGCCGTCTGCGGCTGGAGCGTCGGCGGAGCCGAGGGCATGCAGCGGGCGCTGTCGGGAAGCACGCCGCGTCCCGACGAAACGGTCATCTCGCGCGAGAACGTGTATCGCTGGTTCGGCGCCCGCCTGCTGTCCCCAGCCGAGGTGCCGGACCTGTTCGCCATCCTGACAAAAGTTTGCAGCCGGGCCGGGCTGATGCGATTGCCGGATCTCTATTGTCTGCCGGCACCGCGCGACATGAATGCCTATGCACTCGGCGGACCGGAACGCAGTGCCATCGTGTTGACCGAAGGCCTGCTACGCGGCATGACGCGCGACGAAGTTGCCGGGATATTGGCCCATGAAGTCGCTCATATCCGCAACAATGACGCCTGGACGATGGGCTGGGCGACAACGTTGCGACGTGCGATCGATTGGACCTCGCTCGCCGGTCTCGCGCTGCTGCGAACCAGCCATCATCACGGTGGCATGACACCAAGCCGGCCATTGGCGATGCTGCTGAGCGCAGCACCAGCTCTCGGCCAGCTCCTCGGACTTGCTCTGTCGCGCGTTCGCGAACTGGATGCAGATGCAACTGCGCTCGAACTGACCGGCGACTCGCGAGCGCTGATCGCTGCACTCGACAAGCTGGAGCGCCATCATACCGGCTCTGCACCAAGCCGCACGTCCGCATTCGTGCATGATCCGATGCGCTTGCTTCGCAGCCATCCCGCCACCTCCGAGCGCGTCGGCACATTGCTCAACCTCGCCTACTAAGACGCGGACTCATTAAGGCGTAGCCAAAGCCTGATTGACGCGAGTTGAACGAAGGCAAGATAGTTGGCGGCGAGCCTATCGTAGCGCGTTGCCACGCGACGACATGTTTGATCCTGCTAAGGAACAGCCGCTCCCCCAGCCCCGGATCGGCGTTTACGGACAGGAGCGGATATCAGCCTGCCGACACTCCCCGGGTGAATCCGTCGAAAATGACCCATTTCAGACTTTGCGGGGAACTACCGGCTGCGCGTTCTGCTAACTCGAAATGGGTAGTTTCCTCAACGAACCCGATTTGCGATTATGCAGGGCAATTGCGGTGCCGCCGGGGTTGTGGGGCGGCCTTGATTCCTATCAGAGTCACCGACAGGCCGCTTAGCTCCGAAAAGTTGGTGCGACTTTAGATCCTCGAGCTGTAGTCCCAAGTTCGCAGGAGTTAGCAATGGCAGTCTATTCAGTTCTGTCAATGTCCTCAGTTGCTACCGTTCTCATGGCTGGCAATGTCCTAGGCCCAAAGCATTCGTCCGGAAGGCCCCGTCTCCGTTTTATTCACCGCCACGCCCATTCCAACCCCCAAGCCGATGCCGATCGGCATCGGTAGAGAGTTTGCCCTCGTGAACCAAACACACGCCATCTCTTCGTCCGTCAGCAGACTGCAGTGATCAATTCGATCTGAGCGCATCTTGCCGAGTTTTACATTGTCGCACCGGTCGGACGTTGGGGGTGTCGATCAACCGCTTGGTAAACAAAGTAGCGATCTTCGATCCTTGTCAGGGAGATCAAAAGGTCAGCCATGATGGACAATCCAACTGCCTGGTCCAGGCGTCGACGATGACCGATCCACGATCGCTAGCGCCGGAGATAAATTTTCGCCGAGGCACCAGGTATGCCGGCAGCCTGGTCGCGATTGGAGTGACCTATTTCGTCCTGGCAAAAGGCGGCCTCGCTCTCGCCTCTGTTCATCCCAGTGCAACGCCCATCTGGCCACCGACGGGTCTCGCGCTGGCGGCGGTGCTGTTGTGGGGGTATCGGACCTGGCCCGCAATCTTCATTGCCGCGGTGATCGCCAATGCGACCACCGCCGGCTCGGTTGTCACCGCAATTGCGATTGCGACCGGCAACACTCTTGAGGCCGTTGTTGGCGCTTATCTGGTCAATCGATGGTCGCGCGGACGTCATACGTTTTCGAGACCAAATTCTGTCGCGAAGTTTGCTCTGATCTGCATCGTGATCGCGACGCCGATCAGCGCCAGCATTGGACTGACCAGCCTGGCGACCGCCGGGTACACCGATCGGACCAATTTCGCGAACGCCTGGGTCACATGGTGGCTGGGAGATGTGACCGGCGCGCTGGTCATTGCCCCCGTTATCGTGCTTTGGGCATCAAGCCACGACCATGCTTTCAACCGCAATGATTTTTTGGAGACGGTCGGCGTCCTCGCAACAGCGGCGGCCGTTGGCCTCATTGCTTTCAGTCCCTTGATCGAGCAAACGCCGAGCAGAGATCCACTGGGTTTTCTCGCGATCCTGCCGATGTTGTGGGCGGCGCTGCGCCGCGGCCCACGTGACACCGCAACGGTTGCGCTGGTGCTTGCAGGCATCACGGTTTGGGGGACGCTCACGGGCGGCGGCCCCTTCACGACCGCGGACATCAACGTTTCATTCCTGCTGGTGTTGATGTTCCTGATCAGCATTACGGTTCCGAGCTTGTTACTGAGCGCCGACGTCGAGGTCCGCAAAAGGGGGGAGAAACGTCTGCGCCGCGCGCAAATCGAACTCGAACGGAAGGTCGCGGAGCGTACGCAGGAGCTCGAGCTCGCCAATGCAGCAAAATCGCGCTTCCTTGCCATGGCAAGCCACGATTTGCGGCAGCCACTGCATGCGCTGGGCTTGTTCGTTGCCCAGCTGCGCATGCCGCTCAGATCGGGGGAACGGACAAGGACGATCGAGCTGGTCGATGCAACGCGCAAGGAAATGGATGAAATGCTCAATTCGCTGCTGGATATGTCCAAGCTGGATGCTGGAATCCTCATACCCACAATTACCGAATTCCCGATCGCGCGCCTGTTGCAAAAAATAGAGACGACGTTTGATCAGGCAACGCGAGAAACGGGCTTGCGTCTACGCGTCAGGCGAAGCGACGCCTGGGTGCGGAGCGACGCCATGCTGCTCGAACGCATACTGCTCAATTTGGTATCCAACGCTGTGCGCTATACCTTGCGGGGTGGGATCATTGTCGGCTGTCGCCGGCGCGGTCAAATGTTGCGCATCGAAGTATGGGATAGTGGTCCCGGCATTCCCGAGGATCAGAAACAGAATATCTTTGGCGAGTTCATTCAACTGGCCGCCCGAGACCGGAACCGGTACGGCAGCATGGGGCTCGGCTTGGCTATTGTCGACAGGCTTCGCCTGCTTCTCAACCATCCAATCGACTTGGCTTCGACCGTGGGCCGAGGTTCGCGATTCGCGATCCTGGTTCCGATGGCCGATGAATGCGACACATCCGCCGAGCCCGTCGACTCTCCCCACCCCGCGGCCTTTGCAGTCGAAGGCAAGGTCGTTCTTGTTATTACCGATGCTCCAATTGCCCAGGAGGGAACGGGTGGATTGCTTGGCATATGGGGATACACCGCCCTTACCACCGGATCCGACGACGCGGCACTTACCCGACTTGCGGAACGCCAACAGCGCCCCGATCTCATCATCTCGGATTATCACCTTGCGAATGGAAAGACCGGGATCCGAGCCATTGAACAAATCAATGCGGCGTTCGGTTCGTCCATTCCAGCTATTCTCATCAGCGGCGATACGGCACCTGAACCAGCACGCGAGGTCAGGGATAGAGGATACATCTTGCTGCACAAGCCTGTCGATCCGATGCGGCTCCGCGCTGTCATGCACGAGCTCTTGATGGATCATGACGATGGGAGGGATACCCGGGCGGCTTCATGACTCGGATTTCGGCGGCGATTCCCAGCCCATTTTTCCTACTTTTATGACTGCCTCGGTGCGGCTCGTTACGCTGAGCGCCTTGAGAACGACCGTGATGTGATTTTTCACCGTCGGCACTGCCATGTTGAGCGTCTTGGCAATGATCTTGTTGCTTTTTCCCTTCATCAGAAGCGCAAGCACTTCGATCTGCCGATCGGTCAATCCGAGACCCCTGAGAAAGTCGGGCGTCGTTGGTTCATTCGTAAGCCGCGGTGTTTCCTCCAGAATTTCAGAGGGAATGTAAATACCGCCAGAGAACACCAACTCAATGGCGTTGAGCATGACCTCTCGTTCGGTCGTTTTGGGGATGAAACCCAGCGC
>NZ_JBFULU010000095.1:0-8751 GCF_054049735.1 Bradyrhizobium sp. P5_C12 | reverse complement strand
ACGCCAGCCCGGGCAACGCAACCGACCGGATAGTCGACGTACTGGCAATAAACGATCGCGCGGGCCGGTGATGGAGCAAGCGTGGCCCCTGCAAGTCCCAGAAGTGCGCTGGCAGCGATTCCTGTAACCGTCATTGACTTGATCGAAAGTCGCATCTTAGCCTTCATGATGGTCCTCCTAAGGGTAGCAGAAGCCGCATTCCTACAGCTTACGATAGCGTGTGTGCGGAGAGATGAGCGACATTGAGTAGATCAAGGGTGAGCTGGGCTGTGCGTTAACTCCGTCGAACATTATCCGTGTTTCCTGCCACCCGTCACCGCGATCTTGATTCAGATCAACCAGCTTCGTGATACCCGCGCCAAAACAAGAGACCGACTGGGCTGGGGCGATTAGTTGGTGCGTGCGATGACGCCGACTTGGTATGTCACCTTCGAGGTTCGTAAACGCGGCACGCTGCCGAAGCAGCGGAGCCCTCGGGAAACAAGGACCTTCGCTACGGAAGCAGAGGCCAAGGCATTCGTTCGTGCAAAGCTCGACGAAGGTCTCGTTGTATTTGCGGGCACGATCAATCCGCACGTCCCCAGGCAACTCATTCCGTCGTCCCGCATCCAAGCTTGGCTTGTCGATGAACAATGGAACGCTGAGCGAGATACAGGTCCCGACCGGACGCCGATCACCAGGTTCTGAAGCCGAACCAGCCGAACTGCCCTTGTCGTGCCGCCAGAAGCATCTGCGGCTGGACGTTTCGCCTCGGTCGAGCCGCAACATGCAACATCTTGCGTTGTCGCTTGCGATCGACGGTTTCAGGCGGGCGTGTATCCGGTTTCGGCAGCATCGCGAAGGAATTCGCCACCGCCGGGCTCTGTCTGACGGTAACGGGCGGTTCGGCCACATCCGACGAAGTTGCGACCTCGGTCGCCCCGGCCACGGACGCAGCGGCGACGATCACCGGCGATTGGGTATCGAAGACAATACGCTCGGGCCATTTGCGATCTGAGTGGATAAGTATGGCCGGCCGGTCCGCAGCCGCCTGATCGACGGTCGGGGCCCTCCGCAGCCAATAATCTGCGACAAAGAGCAGTGCGAGCAACACTGCTCCGACCTTCCAGAAATATGCCGCCAGTGGCATGCCGGTCGCTCCGGTGCGCCCCCGAAACATTGACCTGGGCTCGTCCTGCTACGTCGTCTGTTACCTGCTGCRAGATGGCCACAAGCTGCTTGATATAGATCAAGCGCGTTCGATCGSTCGCGAACGCGCTCTAACTGCAGCYGGTAATGCGCGCAACTGCCTTCATGTACTTGAGATGAAGTGCGGCGTCACCTCCGYCTGACGGAGAGTTGCGAGCGGTCAGGCGATCCGAATTCAAACAGGTCTCAAGATCGAACCTGATATGCGAGCACCATCCCAGGGCGCTCTTCTCTGCCTCTTCCTTGGAGGGGCCAAACCCCACAAAGGTCTGAACGTGCCCGGCCTCGCCGTCGGCCGTCGATACGAGATTGATTTCCGAGATGTAGAAGGACGAACACTGGGCGGCCTGGAGCTCGGCGCGTGTCCCCTGGATCACCCCGAGAGCGACAATGGTCGTCATGAGGACGGCTCGCTTCATTTTCTCCTCCGACAAAGCGAATCCATTGCGGCTATCCATCTGATCGCGACAACTTCATTCGGCGTGCGTTGCGCGCTGTGTGCCCCCCGAACATCGGACCTGGCTGTCCGATCGGGCAAGCCAACCAACGCCAATCGCCGCTCAGGGACTTGAGATAGATCAAGCTCGGCCCGACGACGGGACGCAGGTTTCGTTAGGGTCTGGTTGCCAAGGTGACAGATAATGAGTGACCGGATCCGCAGTCCTCTTTGCGTTGGCCTTGCCCTCGCGGCCAGCATGATTGGGTCAAGAGCGCCGTTTTGGCTACGGCCCGCGCACTTCCGGTCTGCCACCGCTAATCGGACGTACTCGGTGTCGGCAGCCACTTCGCAAAAGGGCCACAACCGGACCACCGCAGCGAATTGGGATGCTCGGCAGCAGCAGCGTGGGGTCATTTAAAGAATTCGGGCTGGTGACAAATCGGCTCCCAGCCCGAACTATTCGCAGGCTCCCCACATTACAGTGCCAAGGGGCACACCGTTATCGATCCGGGTTCATTGCCTGGGCTGTTCAGCCCGATGCGGCGCCGACTGATCAATTAAACGACGTGGGTTCGCACGGGGGTCTGGTGTAGGGGTCCGACGCATATGCGCCGACGTCCGGAGCGCGGACGCAGTCGCGCCCATCAAGGGCGCCACGCGGGGCGCTGACATCGGACCTCGCGACGTGCCAATATTCCCGAGCCATCAGGGGCGTGGTCAGTATGGATGCGGCGATCAGCCCAGCCGACAGAACTTTGAATCTGGTCATTTCATTTTCTCCATTGGATACAGAAGCCAAAACATTTTGGCGTCTGCTTTGGAAATGGGTGGAGCGACCGGCGCCTTAAATTGAAATATTTGTTCATGGTCGTTTACCGCTGCGCGAGGTCGGCGGAGGAATCGATCACAAATTCCGGCCCGCGCTCGTCACGCGCCGTTGCGCGTGTACGCGCCATCGGCGGCTAAAATTCTATTCACAGTCCGGAGAGAGTTTTTCAACGGCTTGCGAAACGCGGCCGGTTGCCGACATCAGCATCACGCCGATCGACGAAGCGTGATTGCGCCACCCCTGCGCGAGGGGAATGCCAACGCCTAACTGTCATTCATGTCGACAGCACGCRCATCGGTTGCACGCGTAACAAGAGGATACCATGACCAGCTTCAAATTTTTGGGCGCAGCGCTCGTTTTTTCCGCGCTCCTTGCGACGCCCGCCTCGGCATGGGAACCCGCCGCGGCATTAGCCGCGGACCCGACCTTCTCCATCTATTCGGGCATGCGTGGCGACGCATCGGGACTGTCAGTACGGCCACATCGCGGAAATCATACCACCGGCGTCAAGCGCTTTCGATCGCGCTGATCGCCCGGATACCAAACCTGCGCCAATCTTGTCCGCTATGCCCGACTGAGCAGACTTTAACGGGAGCCGCCGCCACTTGCGCTCCGTTCAGATCATTCCAATCAGGATGAAAAGAGCGACCTCTGTCAGGAAAGTGGCGCTCATAATGGCGACCGTAAGGAACGCGTCGCCCGCTGGTAGAGGGGTCATAGCATGCCTCGCGCGTTGCGACGACTGGAACCGGTTCTGGCTCTCTGCCCGCGCCAACACCCTTGCCCATCGCGCTCCGTTAATAAGCACCACGTCGCACAGCGCGACGCGTATAGCGGTAATCGCGACGGTCGACACGACGCGCAGTCACGCGGGCGCGCCGGTACGTGACGGCCTGCGCTTGATCAGCGCTTAACTCCACGCCGCGCGGTGTCACCTGCGGCGAGACCGGAATGATCGCCAACATCACTGCTGCAAACAGCAGTCCGACAATCGAGGAGACTCTCATTGCACCTACTCCCTATTGTCCACCATGGCCGTGTCACCAGCAAAATCTGTCTAGTCTGTCTGCCTATTGTCGGCCACTCTGAGATCGCCCTCGCAGCATTACGGCACGAAAAGGTCGCGCAGGATGTTCTTTTTTATACACCCCGGTTGATATCGCTTCCGAAGCTGAGATTGCCGAGGCAGCCGCGCGACTTGCGCAGTGGCGGACTCGTCGGGGCATCACCTAAAAGCGATCTACAAACCAAACTCCCGACCCTCCAAGGGCGTCGGGTTCTCTTCTTCCGTAATATGCACGTTAGGGGGCATTTGGTTCCCTGCAAGTCCTTAATAGATATAAAGAATTGCCGCTAAACATCTGAGCCGAGTGTTGCGGCTTCGCTACATCAACCTGCAGGCGAACGGGATAGCATTGATTCCTTAGGTGGGCGTCAGGTGGGCGTGGTGCCTTTTTTGAACTTCGTTCTGGGGAGATTTCTCGTAATGAAAAAGCTTCTGATTGCCGCGGCCGGGATGATGGCCGTGGCTCTATCCGCCCCCGCGTCGGCGGCAGATTTGGCGGCTCGCCCCTATACCAAGGCGCCGCCACCGGTGGTCGCGCCGATCTATGATTGGACCGGGTTCTACATCGGCGCAAACGGCGGTTGGGGGCAAAGCCATGGTTGTGTGGATTTCGTGACGCCCGCAGGGACAGTCGCAGGCGGCTGCGCCGATCGCTCCGGGGGCCTCGCGGGCGGACAGATCGGGTACCGCTGGCAAACCAATCAGTTTGTGCTCGGTCTGGAAGCGCAGGGAGATTGGGCCGAAATCAAGAACACGCGCGTCAGTCTGATCGATCCATTGATTTCGACTACAGGGAAGATTGACGCCATCGGACTCTTCACAGCGCAACTCGGTTGGGCGTGGAACGCCTCGCTGTTCTACGTGAAAGGCGGCGCGGCCGTGACGCGCAATCGCTTCGACATTTTCAACAACGTCACCGGGGTCGGCCTGGCATCGGCAAGCCACACACGCTGGGGCGGTGCCCTTGGCGTTGGCTGGGAGTACGGCTTCACGCCCAACTGGTCGTTCGGTATCGAATACGACCATCTCTGGATGGGGCGTGATAATGCCGGCTTCGCAGGTGTGGTTACTCCTGGAGGGTTTGTCCTCACCGGCAGCGGGGTCAGCCAGGACGTGGATATGGTCACGCTTCGGTTGAACTACCGCTTCGGTGGATACGGCGCACCGGTCGCGGCCAGATACTGATCGCACCCATCTTTGCAAACCAAAGCCCCGGCTCGCCGGGGCTTTTTTGCGGGCTATGAATTGCTAGAGGTTGCTTCTTCTTTGCAATGTCTGAGGTGGGTCAATCGCGTCACTTTGGCCGCGTGCCGTTCTCTTCCGGTCTACCCCTGTGAACGGACATCGTCAGACCGCCCCGGCATGTCTCAAACGGGCCAAAAACAGAAGTCGAAGCCACGGGGTTGGCGATGCTTGGTGGAAGTCCGTCAGGGATTTATTGGCGCATCATCACAGACCAATTGATGTACCTTCGCTTGGACGATTTGAGCACGCCTCAGGTCCATGTTGGTTACCACCTCGAAGACCTTGGCGGCGCAGTCAAACTGAAGCTCAAACAGGTTTCCCTTGTTGAAGACCTCTCCATCGATGATGTAGGCGGCGGCGTAATGGGAGGATTTCTTGCTTAAATCAACCGCGAATTTGGTTCCATCGTCGGCGCTCATCACCTGCCAGTTCGGCTTTACGAGCTTGCCCCGCCAGTTAACGTAGCCGTCGCGCCAGAGAAGTGGCGATGTCTCCGGCGTCATTCGATCTGACGATTGAGCCCAGATGTCCGATGGCAACACCGCAAGAACGAACACGAGGATATTGGTTCCGAATTTCATTGAGTGCACTCGATCGGCAACATGACTTGCAGCAGCTAATCATTGACCGCTGGCAAGTCGAACAACCTATTGCTTGTTTCCCTGCTCGACAAAATCGCGCCACTCCTCCTTGAGGACCGCGCGAAAGATTCCGGGAGGAAGCACTTCCTCTAGGACTTCCGCTTTCGAGGAGGCGTTTGGATCTAAGAAAATCCCGAACAACGGCATGCACGCCTTCATGGCGTAGCTCGCAGCGTCCTCGGGTGTCCGAACCCCCGCCGCTTGCGCATCAGGTGCGTGCAACCGAACACAAGCTCGGAAGCGGGAAACGGATGGCTGCTCACCATGATGCGTCTGAGCGGACAGCTGAGGCAACAATGTCAAAAGCGAGATCAAAATAGCTGCTCTCAATGGACGCTCCAAGACATTGAAACAGCGCTCAGGTTGAACCAAGCTATTGGGACCGAAATAAGGGGCCCGTCACGTCTGCTACGGGTCAAAGGCGGCGGTCTGCACTGGATGCGATGACTTCTGCTTTACTCCGGACTTCAGACCTGCCGCCGCAGCGCGCCAATCGACGCGATGGGCCAGCAGCGGACCCACGACGATAGCGGCGGCGGGCCCCGAAGAAGCCAAGAGCAGCATGAAAAGACCGTGGACGCTCATCCAGGTTCCCTAATTTCAGACGCTGTTATCGCTGGGCCACTAAGCCGCATGAGCTGGGGAACTTTGCGGTTTGATACTTGATCCAAATCAACAGATTCCCACCCCCCATACCTAGCGTCAGGCCAGACCACATCGTCGGAGAAAGAAGATGCTGAAGCGCTTGCCGGTCATCCTTCTTTTGCTGATTGTCCTCTCCGCGGTCCATTCCCCTGCCGCAGCAGATGACCGAACTGCGGGACCACAAATCCAGGAGGAAATCTGGGCGTTGCCGTTTCCGCTACCTGTGCTTGCTTTCCTGGTACGGCCGGTCGGAGATGGCCCGTTCCCCCTGGTGGTCATGAACCACGGGATTTCTCTCGACGCCAATCAGCGGACGATGTTTCCCATGATCGAATATCGGGACGCGGCACGTTGGTTTGCGCGTCGGGGTTATGTCGTCATCTCGCCTATCAGGTATGGGGCCAGCAGTCTCGATGACAAAGATCAGGGTATCTATGGAGCTGTCTTTGCTCACGTCGGTAGCTGCGACAACCCGAACTTTCGTGGTCCCGGGCTCGCTATAGCCACTCTGAACGAGTGGGTCATCGACTACATGAGCAAGAAGAAGATGGTCCAGCCTGGTAAGGTCATCGTCGTTGGCCAGTCGGGCGGTGGATGGGGCTCGATTGCTCTTGCGAGCCTGAACCCGTCATCGGTTCAGGCCATCATTACCTTTGCGGCGGGGCGTGGAGGCCGAGTTGATGGCAAACCCAACAACAATTGTGCTCCCGATAAGCTTGTTGCCGCTACCGGCGAGTTTGGACGCACCGCACGCATACCGATGCTCTGGATCTACGCGGAAAACGACACCTATTTCGGGCCGGAATTGACGAAGCGGATGTATCAAGCCTTTGTCGAAGCGGGCGGCAATGTCGAATATCGTATGCTGCCCCCCTTTGGAAGTGACGGGCACTTCATGATCGATTCCGCGGACGCAGTGCCGATCTGGTCGCCTTTGGTAGTCCAATTTCTAGAGAAGCATTCAGCAACCACCACGCTGTCGGGGCAAGTCAGCAGCACTTCACCCCAGCAGGAGCCTCAGGCGAAGCCGCCGCGACTGCGCCTACCTGAAAACATTCATTACTCAAACTGGGTAAAACTTTGTTTCGACTCATCCGATAAGACCACGATATGCCGAACGACCTCAACCGGCACGGACGACCTCGATCAGGTGGTGGTGCGTGTGGACCTGATCCAACGGGCTGACGGTCCGGCTCGCTTGCAGCTCTTCGTTCCGCAAGGGGCAAATCTGCAGCAGGGTGTCAAAGTGACGATAGATCAGGGTAGCCCTACCCAGGTTCCCTTCAACTGGTGTCTCACCAACATCTGCATCGCGGCACGCGGAATCGAACCAACCTTGGCTGCTCAGATGGAAGCCGGCCGACAGCTCAAACTTGAACTCACCGACCTCAACTCGTCGTCAGTTGCGATAAGTCTACCACTCGATCAGTTCGCCACGGCTCACAAAGCGCAGCCCGCCCAAACGTTCGATTTCGCGTCAGATGAGGAATGAACGACGTTGGGTGCCGACGACCGCTTCGGGTCAAAATGCGAAAAGCTCAGTGTGAGTAAATCTAGTCCGCTCCGACCCATTAAGCTGACCTCAAAGCGAAGTCTCGCCACTTCGCTGATGGGCCACAAGCGAACACCGGCGAAAAGGAACGGCCGCCTCGACTATGCGGCGGCCGCCGTCCATTCTTGGCTGTCAGTCAGGTGGGTGTGCCTCACATCTTGACCATCTCGGTGCGATATTTCGCCAGCAGGGCCGCGATCAGTTTTCCCTTCTCGGCCATCTCTTCCGGGGTCGGCTTCGGCGGCGGCGATGTGCGGCCTTCGACGGGGAAACCGACCGCCAGAAAGAATTCATCCTGACCTGCCGGCGTACACATGCAGAGCATGCGAGCCGTCTTGCCGGACAGGTTCTTAAACGCGTGCGGGGCGTTCGCTGGAACGTTGACGGTCGATCCCGCGCGTACGGTGTGCGACTTTCCGCGAAAAGTGAACTCGAGTTCGCCTTCGAGCAGCGAGAACATTTCCTCGAAGTCGTGGCGATGCGGCGGGGGGCCACCGCCGGCGGGCACCAGCATATCGACTAGGCAATAGCGTCCCGCGGTCTGCGCGCCCGACACCAGGATCGTGTAAGTGCCCCCCGCCACCGAGATATGCGGCACGCCGACGCCGCCGGGATCAGCTACCGTCAGGACGCGACCCGGATCGTCGGCGGGGATCGAGGAAGCAGACGGAGAATGCGCAGGAGAGGTGTCGGTCATCTCGGACCTCCGTGTCCATGATTTTGAGGAGAGGCACCTTACCATCACAAGCGGTGTCTTTTTCGAGGCCGGATGTCCGTTCAGGGTCAAAATGCGAAGAACTCAACCCGAGCAAATCTAGTCCGCCATGCCTCGCTGAGGGACCTCAATAAGGTGCGCCGCTACTTGGGCCAACAGGCGACGACGCGGGGCGCGCGCGAATAAGGCCGCCTTCGGAAATCCGTTCTCATCGGACAAGGACGTAGAGAACGTAAAGCGAATAGCCGATGACGAGAATGCCCATCGTCACTGAGAGCCATGTTAGGACTTTATCATGGTTCATTAGTCATCTACTCGAGTTTCAGCTGGTTTTTCGCTGTCGTTGGGCGCACTCGGCCCCCCATCCAAGGCCCAAGGTAACCGAGATCAGCGAGCCGAACAGCACGCCGAGCTTCGCCGCATCGAGCAGC
>NZ_JBFULU010000094.1:0-9314 GCF_054049735.1 Bradyrhizobium sp. P5_C12 | reverse complement strand
GCTCGGCGAGTCCGCGTAACGTTACTTCCGCGCACATTGCCTGCAATAGCGAGCCGCCCAAACCAGGTCGCCTCGGATTGGGACATAAGGACGCGCGTTATAGAGCGACTACACCTCGGGCCGAGAACGCGCTCGCTCAAGATACAGAATAGCGCGACCGACGAAGACGCCTAAGACCCCACCAGCAATCTTTTGGAGTCCGTCAAGGATTCGAGCGTGGCGATCCGGCGCAAGCAGCTGCAGAAATTCAAGCGAGGCCGCGCTGCCAAGTACAAAGATTAGGACGGTAGGAATGCGTCGTGGATAAGCTAAGCAGAAGAGCGCCCCGGAAATCACAAACGCCGCAACATGTTCAACGGTCGAAGAGGTCAGCAAAGTTGGCCTGTCTCGAACAGGAGACAGGGTGGCGTAGGCAATAAAAGTCAAGGAAGCCCAAGCGGCGGTCCTAAGGAGGCGTTTTCGCGGCATTTCAGCCTTGTTCTCGGCGAACACGTTCTGGTGCTCCGGGCCCGCTCCGGCCGGGCCGGGCAAATCCAACGATCGAAGCGAAATCAGGACACGATAGCACATGACGGCACCGTCAGACCAAGGCCAGGCGCGTTACCTCCTTTTCGTCAGTTTGCAGCGCCGCCAAGCAGCCCGTTGCGTATCCACGAATAGCTGCACAGGCTGAACGGAAACCACCTGCTGGAGCGATGCGGCGGAGCGAAGCGTCGATGGCCTGACGAGAGGCCGCAAGGTCCCCCAGGACAGCTCGGCGAGGTCGATCGCCAAGAGCTATTGGCGATGCGGCGGAGCGAAGCGTCGATGGCCTGACGAGAGGCCGCAAGGTCCCCCAGGACAGCTCGGCGAGGTCGATCGCCAAGAGCTATTCGATGGCGGATCCCGGCGCGAGGTCTGCGAAGACCCGCGCCTGCTCAGTCCATGAATTTCGTCGGGAACCTTGAGCGGTTCACGTCTCCGATGATCGTCCACCCCTCTAATCAAAAAGGGGTAAGGAGGTGCTCCATGCGAGTTATAGGATTTGCTCACAGGCGGTGCGAATAATGACGCATCTGTAACAGGCCGCATCATCATGCGCCGGATCATTGCAAGCGGGTCGCACGGTTACCTGCCCATTCTGGGACGATCCGCGCCCCCGTGGATGACGGCGGCTGTGCTCGTGATCGCGTGCATGTCGGACACGCAGGCGTCCTCCGATCAAGCGCGACATCTGGGGGATGCACGATACGCGACGACTTCCGACAATATCGATTATCGCGGGATGGAAGGTCGCATTGAGTTTGCGGCGTTGCCGCTGCACCGCGAGGGTAATGACAAATCTATGCGGGTCGCGCAAGCAACGGCGATCGATAGTGGAGAAGTCCAGCAGTGTCCGGAAGTGGAGTTCCGCAGGCCGGAGCCACTGTTCGACGAACTCACCCTTGCACGACGCGATATCGAGCTGCTGCAGCGTCTCGAACAGGAGTACGACCGGGCCGAGCAGCTGGAACATGCGCTTGCAGCCGCGCGACGCGATGTCGAGACTCTGACGGCGCTCGCGACAAAGGCGAGCGGTGAAACCGCCGAGCCGAAGCAAGCCGCGGAAGGTGGCTCTGCGGAGTTGCGAAATTCCCTGCAACAGGAGCGGGATCAGGTCAGCCGGCTCGAGCAGGCGCTGGCGGCGGCGCGATACGACGTCGATTCGCAGACAGCGCTTGCGGCAAAGGCGAGCGACGAGGTCGCCCTGCTGAAGCAGGCCGCGGAAGGTAATTCCGTAGAATTGCAGAAATCGCTGCAACAGGAGCGAGATCGGGCCGGCCGGCTGGAGCAGGCGCTTGCAGCCGCGCAACGCGATGTTGAGACTCAGACGACGCTCGCGACGAAGGCGAGCGGTGAAACCGCCAAGCTGAAGCAAGCCGCGGAAGGTGGCTCTGCGGAGTTGCAAGATTCCCTGCAACAGGAGCGGGATCGGGTCAGCCGGCTCGAGCAGGCGCTGGCGGCGGCGCGATACGACGTCGATTCGCAGACAGCGCTTGCGGCAAAGGCGAGCGACGAGGTCGCCCTGCTGAAGCAGGCCGCGGAAGGTAACTCTGTAGAGTTGAAGAAATCGCTGCAGCAGGAGCGAGATCGGGCCGGCCGGCTGGAGCAGGCGCTTGCGGTCGCGCATCGGGATGTCGAGACTCAGACAGCACTCGCGACAAGGGCGGGTGACGAGGTCGCCCTGCTGAAGCGGGCAGCGGAAGGCGGTTTCGCGGTGTTGCAGAACTCCCTGCAACAGGAGCGGGATCGGACCGGCCAGCTGGAGCAAGCGCTTGCGGCTGCGCGACGCGAGATCGACGCGCGGACCGCGCTGGCGGCAAAGGCGAACGACGAGGTTGCCAGGCTGACGCAGGCAGCAAAAGCCGGCGCCGCGGAGCAGACACGATCGTTTCAGAAGGAGCACGAGAGGGCCGATGCGCTGGCGCAGGATCTCTCGATGGCACGCAGCAAGATCTACGCTTACGAAGCTCAAGCGGCCAAAGCCAATGAGGAAGCGGCACAGCACAAACAGGCGGAGGCGAGCGATACCGCCTCCTTGGGGCAATCGCAGCAACGGGAGCGCGAGCGGACCGAGCAGCTGGCCCGGGATCTCGCAAAAGCAAGCAGCGATCTCGACGCGCAGACCGAGCGAGCATCCAAGGCGAGTGAGGAAGTCCTACGGATCAAGCAGGCCGGAGAGCGAGACTCGGCCGAGCTGCGCAGCTTGTTGCTGCGTGAACGCGAACGGGCCGAGGGACTGGAACGGGATCTCGCATTGGCGCGTCAAGACAAGGGCGCGCTTTTGGCAAAAATTTCCCCCGCTGCGTCTCCGCTGGCTGCCGCTGGCAAGCCCGCGCGCGACGAGCCGCTGTCAGCGCCGGCACGGCCAATCCAAAGCCAGCGTGTCCAAGACAAGCCGGTCCAAGACCAGGCCATAGCGGCGCGCAGCCAGGGCGATGCACCGGTCAAACCTAACGACGGGGTGCAAGCGGCGAGATTGATCACGCGCGCAAGCGTACTGCTTGAACAGGGAAACATCGGCGCCGCGCGGATCGTGCTGGAGCGCGCCGTAGAGATGGGCAGCGCGCAAGCAAGTTTCGCGCTCGCGGAAACCTACGATCCGCTGATCCTTCCAAATTTTCGAACGTATGGAACGCAAGGCGATCTCACTAAAGCGCGAACTCTCTATGCGCGGGCCGAAGCTGGAGGAATCAAGGAGGCGAAGGCGCGATTCGAAGCGCTGCGTCGATAGCACAGTCTTGTGCGGCGACGTTCCAAGCCAGCAATGCGCCATCAAGGATCGAAGGCGCCGACACGGATGCAGCATGTGTAGAGGAGTTGGTCGATGAAAAGGCCTATCGGATTGCGTCGGCTGCTCCTGCTCGCGGCGTTCGTACCATTGCTCCTGCCCATTCAGCCCTGGGCAGCTGCGCGACCGCAGGACAATCGGCCTCACAAGGTTCGTCTGACACGGCCTGAGCCGCCGCAGCCGAGGCCTGAAGTGATTTCCATGAACGCCTGGACTGTCGGCCTGGCCGGAGGTCTTCTCGAGGGCGCGCCGATCCGTCTGGCAGCGGAGATCGCGCGCGTGGTCGACGATGGGGACAACCTGCATGTTCTGCCGGTCGTCACACGCGGGGCCACGGAGAACGTGAATTCCCTGCTCTATTTGCGCGGCATCGATGCGGCGATCATCAATTCCGACGCGCTCGAGGAATACAAGAGCCAGGTGCCGGACATCCAGCGACGAATTGCGTATATCCTGAATCTGTTCCCGTCCGAGCTACAGATATTCGTTCGACCCGAAATTCAGAGTTTGAACGACCTCGCCGGCAAGAAGGTCAACTTCAACAACCAGGGCACTGCTGCGGCCTATTCAGGGCCGCTGATCTTCAGCCGCCTCAATATCGAGGTGGAAAAAACGTTCATTCCGCACCAGGTGGCGCTCGAGCAGATGCGCAAAGGCGAAATGGCAGCCGTCGTCTTCATTACATCGAAGCCGGTGGATGCTTTCGTGCGGGGCCGATGGGAGCCAGGTTTCAAGTTCCTGCCTGTCCCGTACGAGAGCAAGTTCGAGGATTACTATCTTCCCGCCTCTCTCGACGCGACCGATTATCCCAACCTGATCAAGCAGGGCGAACGGATTTCGACGATCGCCGTGCCGACCGCTCTGGTCGCCTTCAATTGGCCGGCCAGTTCGAACCGCTCTGAGCGCGTCGCGCGCTTCATCGATCACCTGTTCTCCCGGGTCGACAGGTTGCAGGGGCCCGGTTTCGATCCGAAGTGGAAATCCATCAACCTCGCCGCGACGGTTCCGGGTCTCACGCGCGTCCCTGCGGCGCAAGCGTGGCTGGATCGCCAGCCCCGCGCAACACAAGCATCGCAATGAAACGCGCCGCTATCCTTCTTCTTGTTGCACTCGGGGGGACAGGCGGCATTGCGTTGGCCCAGGATCCCATGACGCAGCTCCGTTCCTGCCTTCAGAAGGACCACGCGGAGCGCCTGGCGTGCCTGAATAAATTGACGCGCACCATCGCGCCTCGGCAGCGCCTGACGCCCGAAGACGACTGGATCGTCAGCCAGACGACCTCGCCGATAGACTACTCACCGATCGCAACCGCTACGACATCGTCGCGCAGTGGGGCCGGCGAGCCCGTGATGCAGTTATCGATTCGCTGTCGCGGCGGCCGGACCGAGCTGGTCCTCGGGGGGCCCGACATCTCCCGCGGAGGCGGTGACGATACAATTTCCTATCGCGTCAATGATAATCCGGCGATGCAGGTCGCAGCGGCCGTGCCGGCATTCGGTCCTGGCGTCGCGTTCGGCGGGGATGTTGTTCGCCTGGTGCAGTCGCTTCCGGACAGCGGGGACTTTATTGTCCTGCTCTCATCGCGGGGCGGGGCTGCCCATGACGGAACGTTTGCCCTCGCCGGCCTGGACGCGGTGCGCGCGAAGATGGCCGCGGCGTGCAAATGGCCGCGCGCGATCGCGACACCAAATCATTGATGGTATGCAGATGATTTTCTTCGATGGAGGTGGATAATGATCAGGTTTCAACATATTGCCAAAACGGTCGCGATGGCAGCGATCGCCGTTCTGGTTTCCGCATCGTTTTCGGCGGCGGAACAGGGTGGAAAATACTGGACGCCGGCAGACGGGCAACCAGTCCCGCATAAGGCGAGCCATGCGAGGCAACACGTGGCGAAGCCGACGACGGCGACGCGGAAACAGTCCGCGTTTGCCCGCATGGAGGATTCGGCCGCATCGAAGAAACGGGAACATCATTTGATCCTGCAGGTGAATACCAACGACCCGGCAGCGATGAATCTCGCGCTCAACAACGCAACCAATGTGGCGCAATATTACAAGGACGCTGGCGAGAAGGTGAAGATCGAGGTCGTCACGTTCGGGCCCGGCCTGCACATGCTGCGTGAAGACACCTCGCCGGTAAAGGCGCGCATCGAGGAGATGGCCTTGAGCACGCCCGAGGTTTCGTTCAAGGCCTGCGGCAACACCCAGGAGAAAATGCGGAAGGCCGAGAACAAGGACGTACCGATTGTTCGGCAGGCGGAGGTCGTGAAGTCGGGCGTCGTGCGGGTGATGGAATTGCAGGAGATGGGCTGGACCTACGTCAAACCGTAAGCCGGCCATGTCAGGATCGGCCCAAACCAACCCCAGGTTTCCACCGGGGTCGCGCATTCAGGTCAAGCCCACAGCTGGCCCTCGCTTGGCTGGAAAGACCGGGAGGGTGATTGGCGTTGGATACTATCCGAAGAGTCTCCGTGTGGTTCTCGACGGATCGAAGGCTCCGATTACCCTGCATGCAGACTATGTGGTGGCGATTGATGCGTGAATCGACCATCCACGGTCGGATTGATGGACGGCGGCTCCGGTATGGGCAAGAAGATCACCGATTGTGATTCGATGTCTGTCGACGAGCTTTTGGCTCTTCATTTCGGTAGAACGTTCTGCGTTTTGTGATTACCGTCTCCGGGCCTTCGTGGGTATTGTTTTGCTGACCAGCCAGTGGTCGGATGCTCTGACCGTGAACCGTCATCCCTCCATCGTTCGCCAGGCGTGCGAACGATCTGTCGGGATCCCGTTCGTCAGACCAACTCTGTAGAGGATCCGAATGAAAGCCTTCCTGCTCGCCTGCGTGACGGCCGTCGTGATCGCGGCAGCCTCGGCTGCGGTACTTGGCACCATCCAGGAACCCGTCGCACAGGCCTTTTCGACAACAGGCGTGCGTCTCTAGGGAGCCGCAAAGGGCCGGTCTCCGCCCCTACTCCGCCGCGGAGGCTGCGTGGCGCGGCTTTGGTTGACTGCCGTTCGGCCCCGTGCGCGCCATTTCCTCGTCCAACCACTGGCTGTGGTGCTCGCGCGCCCAGTTGACGTCTACCTCGCCGGAGCCCATGGCCTCGAACGCTCCCTCCATGCCGATCGTACCGATGTAAATGTGCGCCAGCATCACGGCGATGAATAGAACCCCGACGATGGCATGAGCGATCTGAGCCGTCTGCATGCCCTCAATTCCCGTGACGTAGAACGGGAACATGAGGATGTAGCCGCTGGCGGCGACCAGTCCGCCGCCGATCACGACGATCCAGTAGATCGCCTTCTGGCCGGCATTGAAGCGATCGGCTGGCGGATGATCATGGCCAACGATGCCGCCTCCCCGTTTGACCCAATCAATATCCATCCTGTTCGGGATGTTGCCGGCGATCCACATCAGAAAGATCAGCACCACGCCGATCGTGAAGGGGAAGCTCAGGTAGTTGTGCGCGTATTTCGCCCACTGGGACCATTCGGAGAATGCTTCAAAACCGACGAGCGGGAGCAGCAGCGGCCGGCCGAAGGTTATGTTCAGGCCGGAAATCGCCAGAATGATGAAGCAGGTCGCCGTCATCCAGTGCACGAACCGCTCATAGATATTGAAGCGCACGATGGTGCGACCAGACCGACCGCCTTCGAGACGGACCATACCGCGCGCCAAATAGAAGATCACGAGCACCGCAATCATGCCGAGAATGGCAACGCCGCCGATCCAGCGCAGTGTGACGTTACGGAATTCGCGCCAGTCGCGCCCCGCCGGCTGCATGAGCACACCGGAACGCTGGTCGGGAATACTGACACGGCCTTGGATCCGGTCCATCTCCTGAAGCAACTGCCGCTCATTGACAGAGCTTGCCGTCGGGTTGATCTGCTGCGCGCCTGCCGGCATCGGCACCGCCATGAGCAACACGAGCAAAGCGCACGCGCCGACTATCAGACCAATGACTCTCGCAAATGAGCTCATAACTCCTCCCTGGTCGTGCGCGCCCTCACCGAAGCCGCAACTCAGGACCCGATCGTCTCGCGATAAGCCGTCTTCCAGCCCCATGCGCCTGAGCCGTAGCCCCGTTTCATGACGCGCTCCTTGTAGATTTGAGCAATGATCTCGCCGTCCCCGGCGAGCAGCGACTTGGTCGAGCACATCTCGGCGCAGAGCGGCAGCTTGCCCTCGGCAAGCCGGTTCGCGCCATATTTCTCGTATTCCTCCTTGCTGCCGTCGGCCTCCGGACCTCCGGCGCAATATGTGCATTTGTCCATCTTTCCGCGCGAGCCGAAATTGCCGATCTTCGGATATTGCGGCGCGCCGAACGGACAGGCGTAAAAGCAATAACCGCAACCGATGCAAAGATCCTTGGAGTGCAGCACCACGCCATCGGCGGTGGTGTAGAAGCAATTCACCGGGCACACGGCGGCGCAGGGTGCATCGGTGCAATGCATGCAAGCCATCGAAACCGAGCGCTCGCCAGGCTTGCCATCATTGATGGTGACGACGCGGCGCCGGTTGATGCCCCAGGGCACCTCGTGCTCGTTCTTGCAGGCTGTCACGCAGGCGTTGCACTCGATGCAACGGTCGGCGTCGCAGAGAAATTTCATACGTGCCATCGTCGTTGCTCCTTACGCCGCCGCGATCTGGCAGAGAGTAACCTTGGTCTCCTGCATGTTCGTCGCGGGATCGTATCCATAGGTGGTGATCGTGTTGGCGCTTTCGCCGAGCACGATCGGATCGGTGCCCTTGGGGTAGTTGCCGCGCAGATCCTTGCCTGCGAGCCAACCGCCGAAGTGGAAGGGCATCCAGGCCACGCCCTTGCCGACACGCTCGGTGACGAGCGCCTTCATCCTGGCCCGGGAACTATTCTCCGCGCCGGTGACCCAGACCCAGCCGCCGTCCCTGACGCCGCGCTCGCTCGCATCGGCGGGATTGATCTCGATGAACATGTCCTGCTGCAATTCGGCGAGCCAGGGATTGGTCCGCGTCTCCTCGCCGCCGCCTTCGTACTCGACCAACCGGCCGGACGAGAGGATGAGCGGAAACTGTTTGGCAATTCCCTTCTCCACCGCGGCCTTCTGCACGGAGAAGCCGATATTGGGCACTCGGAACTGCTTGGCATCGGGCAACGTCGGGTATTTGGCGACCAGATCGACGCGCGGCGTGTAGATCGGCTCGCGGTGAACTGGAATGGGATCTGGCAGGCCGAACGCATTCATGCGCGCCTTGCCGTTGCCGTAGGGAACGCAGCCATGCGCCAGCGCCACGCGCTGGATACCGCCCGAAAGATCGAGCGACCACGACACGGTGTCCGGAGTGGCCGGATTGATCTTGTTGATTGTCGCCATCTCGGCTTCCGTGAGCTCCGTGTCCCAGCCAAGCTTCTTCAGGACCGCCAGAGTGAATTCCGGATAACCGTCCTCGATCGCCGAACCCTTTGAGTACGAGCCGTCTGCGAGCAGGCTTACTTTCCGCGTCGTGCCGTCCGGCAGCTTCTCTTCGCGCTCGACGCCGAAACGCGGCCGGAACGTGCCGCCGCCATCCATCACGTGCAGGTTGGTGTTGTAGAGCAGCGGCGTGCCGGGATGCTTGACTTCGGGCGATCCCCAGCACGGCCAGGGCAGGCCGTAATAGTCACCGCCCACCTCGGGATCGTCCTTGGGCGCCCGCATCGTCAGCATGTCGAACTTCGCCTGGTTCTTCATATGCGCCTTGAGGCGCTCGGGCGATTGCCCGCAATAGCCGGTCGACCAGCTGCCGCGGTTCATCTCACGCAGCACATCCTCAGCCTCAGGCAGATTGTTTTCGAGCTTGATGTTCTTGAACATCTTGTCGGCGAAACCGAACTTCTTCGCCAGGAGATAGATGATCTCGAGATCGTCCTTCGACTCGAAAATCGGCTTCACGATTTGGTCGCCCCATTGCAGCGAGCGATTCGACGCAACCCGCGAACCCTTGCACTCGAATTGCGTGGCAACCGGGAGAATGTAAACTC
>NZ_JBFULU010000093.1:0-9496 GCF_054049735.1 Bradyrhizobium sp. P5_C12 | reverse complement strand
GGGTTCGGGGCGACCGATACATTTATGTCTGGACTGGTCGGTTGACCGATTTCTTGAACGATCTCTTGACCGATCTCTTGACCGATTTCTTGGCCAACCTCCGCCGCCCGTGCTTCATCAGTCCTGGCAAGCTGTTGCTCGCCAGCCTTCGTCCGTTGCCCGCTCTTTTTCCGCCCCTTGCGCTGGCCCGGCTTGCCCACTGGCTTGTTCCCGTCCGTTCTCAACATGAAACGACACTCCCAATAAATTATGACGCGAGACTTCGTTCCGTTCCCGCCGGAATCGCGGTTGCGCCTTGTCATCGGGGTGGCGGGTGTGTGGAGAGATTTTGGATGGGGCAGGGGATAAGTGGCTCATTCCCTGACCTTTCGTGAGGAAAAATTCAGCATTTAGGAGAGGTTGAGCGCTTATGACACCCATCATCGCTGCGTGCGGCGTCAGCGACTGGGAAAAAATGGCAAAGCTGAGGCCGTCAAGGGCACATCTAGTTAGAATGACTCTTACCCCCGTAATACACTCAACGCCGTTTGGGGTTCTGGGTGCGTATTGGGAGGTCAATCATGGCAAGTGTTGAACAATTGCGCAGACGAGATGGAGTGAACCTGGTTCAGCTCGAGGCGGACATTGCGTCGGTACGCTCGGGAAGCTCGATCGCTTCCATTGCTCTACCCGATTATGTCGAGCACACCGAGGGGGTGACGCGCGTCGGCGCGCTCAGTGCAGAGGCGGTCGTTCGCGACTATGAGTCCGCGGCCAAAGAGATCGAGGCCATGGGCAGCGAGTTGATCGACGCCGCGCGGAAATGCGAGGCGCTGACGGTCCAGGTGCATGATGCGATTGCCTACATGCGCGAAACCGCGGCGGGGTATCGTGAAG
Source organism: Bradyrhizobium sp. P5_C12 (assembly GCF_054049735.1). NCBI lineage: Bacteria > Pseudomonadati > Pseudomonadota > Alphaproteobacteria > Hyphomicrobiales > Nitrobacteraceae > Bradyrhizobium > Bradyrhizobium sp. P5_C12. The sequence continues at coordinate 8,620 of NZ_JBFULU010000093.1, read as the reverse complement.
AGGGACGGAAGATCTTCAAGCGCATCGAAGAATGCGCGCTGTTCACCGAAGATGTCCGCAAGACATGCGAACAGGTCAAGCGCAGAATGGCGGAGGTCTCGGTCGGCGAGTCTCCCGAGCCGGAACTTGCGGAGCAAGAGCTGCTCGAGCTGAGCGGCATCGCCGCCAAGGTGACGATCAGCGAGATACGGTGAGGCGGGCGTAGAGCGTCGTTCGCAGGATGGGTTTCGCTCAACCCATCCTGCGAGCTTGCGAGCCCCGTCACTGTTGCGGAGCAGCTGGTGATGGGTCGAGCCCGTAGCCCGGATGGAGCCAGCGGGTCGGCGCGAAGCGCCGCCCGATGACAGGCTCCGCGCAATCCGGGAATTGCGCGGCGGGCACCTGTCCCGGATTACGCTTCGCTCCATCCGGGCTACGCTCGCTCTTGGCTTCGGCGGACAAGCTGCACCACCATTCACCCAGCCATGAAGCGGGCCGTTCCCGAGACCCGGATCGAGCTGCCTTTGGTCGCGCCGATCTCCGCGCGGATCAGCGACCGCGCGCCCATGTCCTCGCCCTGGACGATGTCGATGGCGCCGCCATGCGGCCAGCCGATGTCGCGCAAGTAGCCCGCAAACGCCGCGGCGGCGGCGCCCGTTGCGGGATCCTCGACGACCCCTCCGGCGGCAAACGCGTTGCGGACATGGAACAGTCGCGGCGTCTCCACGGTCACGAGCGCGACGGTGACCAGCCCCGCCTTGTCCATCAGCGCGCGTCCGCGTTCGAAGTCATAGGCCATGCGCGCGAGCGCCTCGCGCGACGTCAGCGCAAGCACGGCATGATCGGCTCCGCCGTGAATGTTCGCCGGCGGTATTTTCGGGTCGAGATCGGAGGTTGCGTAGCCGAACAGGTCGAGCAGCGCATCCCGCAGCACCGGCTCGAGTGGCGCGCTGCGCGTCGGCGGCGATTGCAGTGCCGCCGCGATGGTGTTGCCGTCGCGGCGACCCGAAACGGAAATGACGGCGTCGTTCAGACGCAGCTCGAAGCTGCGGTCGCCGTGCTGGTGCGCAAGCGCCGCGCCGAGGGCGATGGTTGCGTGTCCGCAGAACGGCACTTCCATCGCGGGCGAGAAGTACCGGACGCGCCAGGCGCCGCCGTCGGGCGCCGCAAAGGCCGTCTCGGAGAAGCCGACCTCCGCCGCGATCGCCTGCATCTGCGGCGCATCCGGCAAGGTGTCGCCGATCCAGACGCCGGCGGGATTGCCGCCTGTGTTGCCGTCCGAGAAGGCGGCGATGCGGAGCACGGTCGTCATGGATTTGATCCTGGTTGTTGGCGAATTAGCTTGCCTTGCTTCGAGTCCTTTTGCACTCTCTTCGCAAGGAGACCGATGCATGAAGAAAATGACCGCCGCGTGCGCGCTCGGAACGGCTCTGGTGCTGTGTAGCCTTGCAACGTCCGGTGCTGAAGCCCGGGCGCGGAAGGCGCAAGTCGTTCGTGAACCACAGCAAAGGCTCATTGTCACGGCGCCCGTGCTCAGGCCGACACCGTGGGATTACTATGTTATTCCACGATATCGTTATCGCCCTGAAGACGACCGGGTCGATCCGTACGCCCCGCCGCCGGTGTCGTCATGGGTGCGCTATGAGGGATGGCGGTGGCCGTATTGGTGGTGAAGGCCACTGACGGACGCGGCATTGAATAAAGCGTAGGGTGGGTTAGCCGAAGGCGTAACCCACCACTGTGTGTCTCCGCGGAAGCAGAAGAGGTGGGTTACGCCTTGCGGGGCTGCGCTTCGCGCATCCGCAAGGCTAACCCACCCTACGAGTAATTGCAGTCATCCGCCGCTAGCCGCAGTTCGTAGCCCGGATGGAGCGCAGCGCAATCCGGGACCAGCGCAGCTCGGCGCAAAGACCCCGGATTTCGCGGAGCCTGTCATCGGGCGGCGCTTCGCGCCGACCCGTTGGCTCCATCCGGGCTACGGTCCTCAATCGCCGTCATCTGCCGCCAGGCGCAGAAACTGCCGCTTCATCGCGTTGACCCTGGCGACATAGCTCGCGACAAGGTGATCGCCGCAGCGCTCGCTGGGCATCATCTGAAACTTGCGGCGCGCATAGGCTGTTGCGGGACCTCCGCCGCAGAGATGGATGAAGGCGGCCAGATCCTGCTTCTGCTCGCGGCTTGCCTTCACGTCGCCCGCGCGGGCGAGAACGTCAGCCACATTGCGGTCGAGATACACCGATGCGAGCTCAATGGCGTGGCTCGGGATCGCGCGGATGTAGAGGAAGGTAGACCCGCAGCCGGTGTCCGTGACCGTGTTGCCGCGAACGCAGAACCGCGCGGCGTCGGCATAGGCCGCGTCCAGCATCTGGTAGAGGCCGACGGCGCTGGAGGCGGGCCGGTAGATCGCGAGCGGATTGAGGCTCCATCGCCAGCGCCAGTAGGTGCGCGCCACCGGATTGCCCGAGCTCTCGACCTGCGCCAGCGCGGCCAGCAATTCCGGCGTGATCGTCGCGGTGGAATGCTTGCGGAACAGCGCCCCGTATTGCCGCCAGGTCTCGGCCGGCTCCTTGTCGAGCGCGTTGCCGACAAGGACGAACAGCTCGGTCGGCTTGCGGACGATGTGATAGGCGATGTTCAGCAGCGCGATGGCCCCAAGCAGGATCGCCGCGCCACCCGCGATCCGAGCCATCCGCGGTGCGCGCGCGAAGGTCTTTCGCACCCAGCGGGCGCTCCGCCGGATATTGCGATGGCGAGGGAGCAGGCTGTTGCTTTTCCTTGGCATGGGTCTTCTGGGAGATGGGTTTTCCGGGAACAGGGTAAATGGCTTGAGCCCTTGCGAAACCCATCACCTGGCGGAGTTGATGATATTGCTTTGAAATCCGGCTTCACGTCACGCCGAGAGCGTCTTTTCAGGTCCCTGTTCCGTGCTCCTACGGCCGACCGCGTTGTTGCTCAAAATAACCCTCGGTTGTACGGTGCGCTGCAGAACAGTTAATTTTTCGTAAATGGACGGCTGGAATGACTGCAATTGAGGGCGTGGCGTCGGACGACAATGCGGAGCGGAAAATGCCGCCGGGCGTGCTGTTTGAAGGCCCGGTGGTCGACGCCAAGTTTCTCGATTCCTACATCGCGTTCGGCTTCATGATCGGTGGTTCGATCGCTGCGCTGGTCTGGGCATTCTGGCAAGGCATCGGCCGGGTGGAGGTGTCGGTCTTCGTCGGCATGTTCTTGCTGACCACGGTCGGGATCGGCTTCATGCATCGCTACTTCGTGCACCGGAGTTTTCGCTGCGGTCCGGTGATGCGGGCGATCTTGGCCGCGGTCGCCACGCTGGCGGTGCAGGGCTCGATCCTGAAATGGGTGAGCAATCATCGCCGCCACCATCTCCACTCCGACAAGCCCGGCGACGTCCACAGCCCTTATTATGACGGCGCCGGCAACCGCTTTGCCAGCTTCGCCAAGGGGATGTCCCATGCGCAGGGCGGCTGGGTGTGGGACCAGGCGACCACCGACGGCGAATACTACGCCAAGGATATTCTGGCCGACCCGATCTCCATGTTCTTCACCAGGACGCGCTGGTACTGGTACGCGCTGTCGGCCGTGATCATTCCGGGCGCCATCGGCTACGCGTTCGGCGGCGTGCACACGATGATCGGCTGCATGTTGTTCTCCGGCCTGTTCCGCAGCTACATCATGACCATGGCCACCTCGCTGGTGAACTCGGTCTGCCACAGCGACGGTCGCTGGGGCTACCGCCGCTTCAAGACCAATGACGGCACGACCAACGAACTGGTGACCACGTTCCTCACCTTCGGCGAGGGGCTGCACAACAACCATCATCGGTTTCCGCGCGACGCCTACCTGTCGCACGCCTGGTACGAGATCGACATCAACGGCCTGATCATTCTCGGGCTTGGCAAACTCGGGCTCGTGCACGACATTTTCGGAGCCGGCGTGCGTCGGTCCCCACCGCCGGATGCGCAGCAAGGCGGCCTTGGGCCCGTTGCCATCCAGGACCCGATCGATCGTGTCGCCGAAGACCTTGGCTCCTCCGGCGTCAGGTAGACCTAGAATTACGGAAATTGCAGTGGCAGCGAGTAGCCCGGATGAGCGAAGCGATATCCGGGACCTTGCCCCATTGTTCCCCGGATGTCGCTTCGCCCATCCGGGCTACACGTGCTCGACCTGCGCCAGCTCACCAATCCGGATCGCCGTAAGGGTCGACCATATAGGGCGGGGGCATCCAGGGGCCTCGCGGCGGGGGCCTCGGCCGCCGCGGTGCGGCCGCTTGCACGTGCGGCCGTGCAGGCGCAGCGGTCTCGTTGACCACGCTGCGCACGGCGGGTTTCGCGGATGCCGGTGCGGGTGAAGCCGTCAGTTGCGTTTGCAGCGCCTGGACCTGCGCGGCGAGGCGCGCATTGTCCGCCGCATCCTTCTCCTGCGCCGCCTTGAGCTGTTGAATGGTGTCGGCCTGCTCGCGCAGCGTCTGCTCGTTGCGGCTTTTCAGTTGCTCGAGCTTTCCGTTGATGCTCGCAAGCTCGCTGGTGATGGTCTTGAGCGATTGCGCGAGATCAGGCGATGACGGGTCAGGCGCTGTCGCGCCAGTTCTTTGAGCGTCAGGTCTTGGAGTGTCAGGTCTTGAGGCGTCAGGTTTTGGAGCGCTTTCCGTTGCCTTGCCGGGCGGTGGCGCGGGCGCCGGCGTCGGCTCATCCACAGCAGCCAGTCGCACGACCGGCGGCTGCGGCGGACTTTCGACCGCGGACGCTTGCGGGGGCTCGCTCGCGGCCCGAGGAGCCCATCTCGCCATGATCGATTTGGCCTCATCGCGATATTGCGAAGCGAAGGCGGCGCCGAGAATGCCGATCGCCAGCACGAGGCCAACCAAAGCGCGCAGCATGGGCCGATCTCCCTTCAGGCCTTGATCGCGACCCCTGTTATCCGGCGCCGGCGCCTTGTCCCTGGGGGCCTTGGCTGCCTCCGCACCGGCGCTTGCCTGCGAGGCTCGCGGGGCTTCGCTTCCGCGTTCCATTCCGGACACCAGCCGGTCCAGCCGCGCCAGGTCTTGCTCTGCACTCTTGATCTGGTCGTAGGCCCGCGCCAGCCCGCCATCGCCGCGCGCCTCGTTCGGCTTGGGGGCATCAGGCTTCTGGTCATCAGGCTTCTGATGATCAGGTTTGGGGTCGTTCGTGTCAGGCACCGATGCGCTCTCCATCCAGTCGGGCGTCAATGGGAGGCAGTCCGATCGTTGGAAGGATAGGTCTCGCCGCTGTCCAACACAACGCGCGTGCGAAGGAGAAATTATGGCGGGCTACGGTTGCTGAAACAGCCGGGCGCTGCTCCCCCGGGCATCCCGGCGACGTGCTATGCTATCGCGGGAGGAAGCGCCATGAGGGTCCCTACCGCGATACTCGCCTTGCTTCTTTCAGGTCCGGCCGCGGCCCAGGAGTGCCAGACCTGCTCAATGGCCGACGCCTGCATGAAGGAGTACGGTAAGACGACGTTGGAGGCCCAAAGGGCCACCAGGCAAGCCATCCGGGATTGGAAGCAGAACCTGGACAGAAAGGCCTCCGCGGAATTGGCCAGCAGGGGGATACTCGCATTGCAAGACGCCATGGAGGCGCAGGTTCGGACGGAGCTGGAGCGCCTGAAGGAGTGCCTGGGGAAGATCAGGTAGGCGGGGCGCAAAGGAGGATCCGATGAAATCGCTTCTGCTGCTCACGGCGAGCGGTCCGCTGCTCATTCTCACCTCGCACCAGTCCCTGGACGACCAGAAGCTGCTTGGAGTGCTCAGGCAGAAAGGCATCGGCAAGTTCGTCGCGTTCGAGGTTCCCCTGGCGCTCGCCAGAGAGCGCTACGGCGGGCACTTTCACGCGGTCGAAAGCAATCTGCACGAGACCGATGATTTGAGAGTGCTCGACTTCAACGGCCAGCGGGTCTTTCAGCTGTTTCATTTCGAAGAGCTCGGTTCACCGATGCTGATAGAGCAGTCGTGATCCGGTTTTGTCGCGCGGCATGATCCGCTTCGAAAGACCCATCATCCCGCTACCGCGGCGAAAGCGGATGGGTTGGCTGTTCTCACCATGAACGTTCGTTCAGGGGAACGGCCGTTGGTTCATTTCGTTGCATTGGGAGGGCATGTTGAGAGGAGGATGACATGAAAACAATGATCATTGCGCTCTCTGCTGCGGCTCTCGTGGCGACAGCACCAGCCGTGTTTGCTCAGGGCGTGTCGAGCAAGGCGCCAGGTCAGGAGATGCAGCAATCGGGTTCCAAGACAGGCCAGCCGGGCGCATCCAGCTACGCCCCTGGACATCAGAAGCAGCACGCGATGCACCACGCGAAGGCCTCGAAGAAGACCAGCCCCGGCGCGTCGAATTACGCTCCAGGTCAGACCACCGGCATGAGCACGAAGCCAACCACCGGCTCGGGCATGAAGTGAGGGTACTGACGTCCAAGGACTGACGTTCAAGTACTGACGTTCAAGTACTTGCGTCCAAGTCCTGACGGGACACAACGGCGCGTCGAACGCAGGATAGGTTGGGCCCCTGGCGAAACCCATCACGCCAAATGATGGGTATCGCTTCCGCGGAAAGACTAAAGTATGCAGGTAGGTTTTCGTATTTCGAAGCTCATCGCCTTCGCACGATATGATTTATGAGCGATGGGTATCGCTGCGCTCAACCCATCCTACGAGCTTAATCGGGGTTGCATGCGAAAGTTAGCCGGAGCAGCCGATCCGGCGATAGCAAACGAATTTAGCGCGCTGGCACCGAAATTCTGGAGCCGACAATCAATAGCGGCCGCCGTTGCCCTTTTGCTGCGTGATCCAATCCGACAATGTTTTCGGTGTCGATTTCGCAGTCCGGCCCAGTGATGCCGTCGGATTGCCGCGGACGCCTTTCGCCGGACTGGCGCGCGGTGATTCCATTTCGTTGACGCTCTTCAAGGCAGCAGTCGATGTCTCTGCGGCTTCCTTCTCGAGGCGCAGCTTTTTCAATCGCGCCATCTTGATGCGCTCTGCCTCGACTTCGGGTCCTTCGGACAGCAGCGGCTTGTGTTGAGCAAGCTCGGCCGGGACCAGGACACCGATAATGGTTGTCTCACCGAGCGCCTTGCAGGCTTCGAGCCGATGCAGTCCCTCGACCAGAACGAGGCGGTCTCCGTCGAGCCGAACGGAAATGGGGGCCTGTTGTCCGATGTCCAGAATACTTTCCGCGATCTCCCCGACGATCTCGGGCTTGATGGTTTTCTTCTGCTTCGTGGGAACGAAGATCTTCTCGATCGGGAAGCTCTCCGGTTTGGGCATAACTTGACTCCGCTTCTACCGGGCCCGTCGGAACCCATGCCGGTGGGTTGGGAGTTTAGGAGGGAAGGGCTCGACCGCAAAGGCTATTTCGGCGGTAGAGCATTGATGAGCATCGAAGCCGGAACCAATCTGCGATTACGGCGACAGTACACTTAATTGACGCCGCCCACCAAGCGCGAGCCGAAGCCGCAGATCGGCGGGACGGAGCGAGTGAATTTAGTGCACTGTCACCGTAATTCCTGGTTCATGTGTAAGCCTCAGTAATAGCGCTAGTATCTCGTCACCGACCAAGCCTGCTGGATTGGACAAGGCGCGACTCTGCTGACGTGAAAGCAACAGCAACTCTTCCAGAATGCGATCGTGCTCTAGTTGCTTTTGCTCATGGCGAGGGAGTGTGGCGCGCAACTTGGTGAGCTTGGGCTTGATTGCGCTCTCAAGCGAGGGCCAAGTCGATTCGAAAATGGTGGCGAGATGCCGCTCCTCCCTGGCGTTGTCCCCTGCGGCATTATTAATTGACTTCACAACTCTGAAGATATCGTTCTTTTCAAAGAGCGCAGACTGAAACATCGAGAGAGGCTGATGCACGTCAGAATGCTTTAAGCCGAATAATATAGGAACGATCCGGCCTTCTTCGACAGATTTTGCGATGGCGCCAGCTTCAAAGTGGAGCCAAGTCGAATCAATGTTCTCCGTGGTTAGAACGACGATCCCAAATGTGCTCTGCTCCAATTCGCGGCGAATAGTGGCTGACCAATGAGCGCCTTTATCAGTGTCCTCTTCGGACATGAACGGCTCTATGGTTTGGTTGATCAGGGGTAACCACTCTCGGAATTCCTGAGCAATTTGGCGGCTTATATCTTGCGACCAACTTACGAATAGCTTCATGGGCTGTTCCGGCCTGTGATTTGATGAGGCGCTCTTAGTCAGCCGTAGTAAGTTTCGATGAAGCGCGCGACTTCCTCGAAATAGGGTAGTCTTTCACGCCAAAGCTTATTTTGAAGAATCTGGTAGTCAATTCGTCGATCTAGAATTTCATCGTAGATCGCTTGGTGTACTGTAAATTCCTCAATTTCAGCAGCTTTGGATTTAGCCTTGATCTGAATAATTGGAGTGGAGCGCGTGACAAATCTTAGGCGGTACTGACGAGTTGTTCGAAGGAGGAGGTTTGCTTGTGTTCGATCTTTGCCGTCATAGAGCGTGAGGTGAGGTCGTATCACTCCCGCAAAATCGGGCTTATCCCAAACCTGTTCAATTGAGGGGATGTTGCATCTCAGAAATACTGTATTTTGTGGCTTCCCGATTTCAATAAAGGAATCGACTCCCTCAAAGTGAATG
>NZ_JBFULU010000092.1:0-9531 GCF_054049735.1 Bradyrhizobium sp. P5_C12 | reverse complement strand
GGCGGCAATAGTCCCACGGCCTTTGCGAGATTGTAGATGCCTTTTTCCTCGGTCAGTCTTCCGATGAAACCCAGCCTCAACACGTTCGAGGTGGGTTCGGGGGACGGAGCGAGCGGCTTGAGCGCCGATGCGTGCCGGATGACTTTCCGCGTCGGGATGTTCGCGAACAGCCCGAGCTCGGTGTGAATGTCGAGTATCCGCTGGCTCACGCCGACGACGGCGCGAAGCTGCCTGGTCGCATTGCGGCGGCTGACGGTTAACAATTTACAGCTGAAGCAGGTGTGCTTGCACGCCCGGCCCTTGGAGAAGCGCGAGCACCGAGGGCAGGTCAGATAGTAATCGTGAAGCGTATGGACGATCGGAATGCGCCGGTCGAAGGCCGCCTTCCAGACCCCGGTCGTCAGGCCTGAGAGGTTGTTGGAATGCAGCAGGTCGGGCTTGAAGGCATCGATGCGTGCGCCGACGAGATCCGCCGTTCGCTGCCAGTCCTCGATCGCATGCCAGACGCCGCGCAATGGCGCGCTCCGCTGCTCGGCAAACGGCAGATAGATGTTGCGAATGGGCGCGGAGTAGACGTCAACGTCGTTGTGCCGTTCGGCTTTCTGATCGGGCAGGGAGGCGGCACGAACCACCTCGATTGTGTCGCCACGTGCGACGAGACTCTCGACCAGCCGGTTGACGAATATTTCAGCGCCGCCGACGACCTTGGGGGCCCCGGGCGTCGGATATAGCGATGAGGTGACGAGGACCTTCATTAAGAATGTATCTCAATATCCATTGTGCCATCGGCTACTGCAGCTTTTCGTCCTTATTCTTGTGAAGAGGTCCCGATGTTGCCGGTGTACATCTCCAGGTATTGCCGTGTGATCGTCTCGGGGGTGAATTTCTCGGCAAAGTCAGATCGTGCAGGCGCGGTCTTCTTCCATCGGTCTGCTTCGCGTGTCGCCTCCTGCATCAGTTCGGCGAGCCGCCGATGGTCGCTCGGCTCATACTTTCCTATCAGATTAGAAAACTCCGATATCTCCGGTATTCCACCCGCAGTGGAACAAATTGTGGCCTTGCCGGCCCCGATCCCCTCAATCAGGGTCCGGGGCAGCGGCTCCGGCCAGACGGAGCTGATCAGGCAGACATCGACGCCGGCGTAAAAGTCCGCGGATTTGGTGAATCCCAGCCATTGCACGCGGTCATTGCGGCAGGTGGCCTTGAGGTCGCGCACATAGGTCTCGAGGCCCCTGCCGGCGATCTTGAGCTGCCAGCCGGCATCGGGTAGCAATTCCACCGCCTTGAGCACGACGTCGATGCCCTTCTCGGGCTCCAGGCGTCCGATGAAGCCGAACACCACATCCTCGGTGGCAGGGCCCGGCATCGCACCCAAATTGGTGGTATCGGCGATGTTGAAGATGACCCGGCCCGGGATATCGGTGAAATAGCCGGGCGCCAGATGCCGATCCAGCACGAATTGGCTGTTGGACGTCACCGCGTCGACCATGCGCGAGGCGCGGCGATACGGCGCGGTCATCGTGGCGCAGGCAGCGCATCGCCGCATGCACGTTGCGCCCTCGCGAAAGAGCGTCGACCGTTTGCAGATCAAAGAATAGTCACGCAAGGTATGCACAATTCTGATGTTGCGCCGCTTGGCTTCCGACCAAAGCGAGACTGAAAATCCCGTGAGATTGTTGGTATGGACGACATCTGGCTTTTCGATGTCGAGGATCTCGGCGAATCGTTCGGCAGCCTTGCGATTCCAGGTATYCTGCAAATGCCATTTAAGGCGTTGCATCGACGACGGCTTTTCGTCGCGGCCAAAGGGCCAATAGTCGTTGTCGAGCGGCATGCGATAGACGCGCACGCCGTTGAGGTCGTCGACCGACCGCGTCTGCTCCTTTTGAAGACAGACGACGGACACCTGCTGGCCGCGCTGGGACAGGGCCTCGGCGAGCAGTGACACAGAGACTTCGGCCCCGCCGATGATTTCCGGCGGGTAAAGTGTGTTGACGATGAGTACTCTCAAGAATTGCCTCGGATTAGCCGACCGCAGCCGTCAGGAGCGCTTCAGTTAGCCGGCCTGATCTCGAAATCAAGTGCGGCTTGCCCCTTCGCGGTGACGAGCAGCGGCGTGGTCGATAGCTCCGTCCAGGCGCCGGGAGCGGGTCCTGGCCCTTGCTGGCAGACGTGGCTGACCTCGGCATTCGGTTCTACCCCCTTCAATCGCACTTCAAAACGCTTGGTCGGACTTTCCGACCAGAGCGCCGCCTTTGTTTCCGACCCGCCCTGGCTGCGGATCAGCACGACGCCGGGAACGGGCTTTGTTCGTTCCGCCGTCCGGCTTTTGCGAATGAATGCCCAGCTTTCGCGAATGGAGCATACGGCGGGCTTCGGCGAGTTGTCGAAATGATAGATGCCGAAATTGTGCTCGAGCTCGGTCAGCTTGGTGCCGCTGTCCTTGAGCTCGTAGATCCAGATTCCCTTCAGCCACGGTCCCGCCGTCGACGACCACAATATCATCTGCGCCATGTTGTCGGCGGAAAGCTGCTCGTTCACGCTGCACTTGGCTTCGCCGGTCGGCCAGCCGGTCTCAGTCAGGTAGACCGGATAGTTGGGATTGCCGGTCGCCTGGGCCACCCGTTGCTGAAACGTCTCGAGGCGCTGGATCGCTTCAGCCGCAATGCGCCCGGCAGGCGCCGCGCAGTGATTGTAGATATGGATCGATATGCCGTCGGCGATCTTGAGCAGATCGGTCTTCAGCAATGCATCCGTCCATTTGAACCCCGGATCGTCACCGAGCACGCCGACCACGAATGGGGCAGTGGGGACCGCGCGCTTCACCGCCGGTTGCACCGCCTTGGCGAGTGCAACGTAATTCTCCACGTTGAAGTCCGGGTTTCTGCGCGCGCCGAGATTATATTCGTTCCACATCTCGAAGATGGGCCGCTGCGGCGCCACCGATAGCGCAGCCGCGGTGGCGTAGTTGACGAACCGACGCCGCGCTTCGTCCGTCGTCGGCGGATCGGAATTGGGCACAAGGTGGTGGCCGAAGCCGAGAATGAGCACGGGCCTTCCGACGCCGGACTTGACCTGGGCCTCGAGGCGGCCGAGCTGCGGGTTGAAGCCGAACGCATGGCCGGGAATCTCGAAATCCGACCAGGGAAAATCGTCGCGGAACGAGGTGACGCCGAGTTCCTTCAGCTGCTTTACGGCAATGGAGGGGACATAGCCGCGCCCGCCTATGGGCCCGCCGAGACCCTGGTGCGTGCCTATTCCCAGCAGAATTCGTTCGTCCAGGGGCTGCGCATTCTGAGCACCGGCGGGAGACGAGGCTGCGCTGATTGCCGCAACCAGCGTGGCAGAGAGCACCCGTAGGCCACGCAAGACAGGTCTGGTCGATTCGGTCACTCTCGTGCTCCACATTGGCCCTCAACTGGCCGAACGAACTACCTCCCCCTTATGGTTCGAATTGGGCGGAGCTGCCGCTCCAGGTCATGTGCGGCAGCTCACATGGCGGTTACTTCACATTCACGATGACGGAGCTGATATTATCCGCATTCACGCTTGCCGCATTCAGCGGGTTCATGAGCTTGACGAATTCGGTTGATGGCGATTCCGCGACGGAAATCACGTCGTGGTCGCGCATCCTGAAGGTATCCGCCTGGAACCAACCGTCGGGCTTGCTCATGTCGAACTTGTAGACGGCCGGAACAGCCTTGGTCGGAAACTGGGAGACATCCACGCCGATGCGCTCCAGCAGCGGTTTGGGCTCGAAGCGATAGACATAGATCGACTTTGAATCGGCGCGGTTGCTGTCGAGACCGCCGGCCTTGGCCAGCGCCTCGGCCAGCGACATGTTGTCGTTCTCGAAGGTGAAACGACGGTTGTTGGTGCCTCCGATCGATCCCGGCGACGGGGTCGATCCAAACGCCATGTACACCCTGGGAATACGGGTCAGGAACACCACGTCACCGGGCGCGAGCAGCACGTCCTCGTTGGGGTGATGCACGACCGAGGACATCGACTCGTTGTAAGTGCGCCCATCGCGCTTGATCGTGACCGTGCTCTCATAGGAGGGATATTTCGGGCCCCCGGCGCGCGCGATCGCGCCCATCAGGCGAATGCCGCCCGGGTCGACCGGAAAGCGCTGCGGCGAGTTGACTTCGCCGAGCACGCTGATCTGGTTGCCGCGCTGCTCCGCCACGCTCACGACGGCTTGCGGGTCGATGGCGCGGTCCTTGAGGCGTTCGCGGATGACGTTCGAAACGGCGCGCGGTGTCAGCCCGGCGACCTTGACCGATCCGGCGTAGGGAATGTTGATGTTGCCGGACTGGTCGACCTGCTGCCGCGGAATCTCGACGAAGTTGCCCGGCCTTACGCCCGCTTCGCGCGGAATGAACAGACCGCCTGCCTGCGCTTCGTAGACGGTCACGGTGACGATGTCGCCGATGCCGATCGTGACGTCGCGGTAATTGCCGCCGGGAAGGCGGGAGAACACCAGTCCGGACGAGTCCGTGAACGCGTTGGTCGCCTGCAGGATCGCCGGGTTGACCGGCATCAGGGCATAGGCGAGCGGCGCGGTCGGTTCGGTGACGAGCGCGGCATTTGTTTGCGTGGATACGGCATCCGGAGCGTCTAACGGAATGAAGCTCGCGCAACCCGTCAAGGAGATGCCGATCGCAGCGACAGCCAGGATTCGGCTAATCCCGAAATCAAAATCAAATCGTTCGGTCTTAGCCACCAGCATATTCCCTTACTCATCTAAAATCGGAATCACCGTAGCAATCATCTCGCTACCGAGTCACTGCTGCGTCTTCGACTTTATGGTAAAGCACTTATGGCTGTGACCTTATTGCAACTTGTGAACCGCGGTACGCGTGCAATCGCTGTTTAAAATTTGTGCGGACGATCCTCTTTTATATGCAGCTCGCAAAGTGGACATGGAGATGTCAGATCGATGTCACGATTGGGGCCGTGCGTGATCGTTCCAGCGCGGCGCGAGTCATTCGATCGCGCGACGGATCACGGCAGGAAAACTTGGAGTGTTGATTCGGCGCTGCACTTACTCTGCGTTGTAGTTTCATCGTTGTTGCGGTGGGCGTGGCGCCGGACGGGTCTGTCTCGCCAGGCCCTGGCGCGGATATTTTCGCGGCCGGATTCCGCCTCCGTTAACGCTCTCCTCGGCAAGCCGGCTTCGCGCCGAACTCCGTAAGGTCTTCCTAATCCTGATCCGCCTAGTTGGTCGGTCAAACAACAAGGAAGGCGAAGACGATGCTGCAAACCGGATCACTGCTGTTCGCGGCCGGCTTTCTCACCTGCGCGATCATTGCCGCCTCGGCCGTTGCGTGGTCGTTCTCCGATCACCGCGTGATCGACGCCGAGCTCACGCCGGGCGATGCGCGCCGGATGGCCTGATCGGCGGTCTCTATGATCGCAGATTGTTGGAGAAGTCGGACTGCAATTTCGCCTGCTGCCCGGATTCGCTCTCGCGCATGTGCAGGACGTCGGCATAGACTTGGCTCAAGACGCGATGGGTCTGCTCGATGTCGTAGAGGCGGGTGAAGCGCTCATATCCGGCCCGGCCGACCGCGGGCAGATCCAGTCTGGTTGCGCGCTGAAAGCCTTCGACCAGCTTTTCGGCCGAGACCTCGTCACATAGCACGCCCGTCACGCCGTCTTCGACGATTTCCGGCAGTGCGCCGATGCGGAACGCGATAATCGGCTTGGCCGACCGCATCGCCTCGATGGCGACCAGGCCAAACGCCTCCCAGCGCGACGGTATGGCGACCATATCGGCCTGGTCGAGTTCGGCTTCGATCTGGTTGCGGTTCATCCAGCCCAGCAGCGAGACGTTGGCCGGCAGGTCGCTTCTGCGGAATTTGCTGACGACCGAGGCACCAATGATGCGCACGTCCAGCCTGTCGCCGAGCGCGCGCGCCGCCTCGATCAGCAGATCGTATCCTTTCTGGCGATCGAGGCGTCCGATGAAGAGGACCCTGGTCTTCTCCGATCGCCACGGTGCTGCGCGCGTGTCGAGCACCGGGCGCTGCTTGGAGATCCCGTTGTGCACAAGAACCAGGCGATTCGCCGCGATTCCGACCCGTATGGCGTCCACCCGCTCGCTTTCCGAGATGCACACGATGCGATGCGTGAGCTTCGACAGCATGCGTTCGGTGAACAACGTCACTTCGCGGCTGAGGCGGCCCGTCTCGCGGCCGAACGCCCACCCATGGGGGCAGTAGACGATGCGCGAGCGCCGCGAGGTCAGCCAGAGCACCGGGCGGACCACCAGCCCGGCAAAGGACGAGTGGAGATGAATCACATCGGGCCGAAGCTGCCGGACCGCGCGTATTGTCGCAAACAACAGGCGAAACAGGCCGACAGCGTTGCGGCCGTCACGCGGAAAAGTGGTGACGGCGCCATCCTCGATGTTCACCAGATCGCTGCGATGGTCGGATGGAACGACATAGTGGACGTTTCCCTGCCCAAAGCTCGCGCTCTGGTGCGGATGGAGCTCGTTGAGATAGGTTGCGATGCCGCCTCTCACCGTTTCGGCGACATGCAGAACCTTCAGTCCGCTGGACAACGGTCATTCCTTCCAAGCAAGTTTCGCCTTCCAAGCAAGTTTTGCCTTGCAAGTCTTGTTTCTTGCCTTCCAAGTCTTGCAGACGCCAAAGCTAACGCCTCCAAGCAGCAATATTTGGGCCGCGTCATCGTGTCGGACCGCTGGATGCGGTTTCGGGAGCCGGTCTGGCCAGAAATTCGAGCATGACCGCGGCCGACTTCGTCCAGGAATATGTCGCCAATCGCTGCTGTTGCCTTTTTTGTTCCGCCGGCGAAATTCTGCCGAGCTCAATTCTTTCGAGCATTTTTGCGGACAGCTCGTCCACGTTGAGCGGGTCGAAATAGACGGCGGCGTCGGCGCAGGTCTCGCGAACGGCCGCGGCGGAGCTCGCGATGACCGGGCAGGCGAAGTACATCGCCTCCAGCGGCGGTATGCCGAAGCCCTCGTAGAGACTGGGGAAGATGAAGGCCGCAGCCCGGGCGAACAGTGCCGCGATTTCTTCGTCCTTCAGGCGGCCGGCGATGACGACCCCGTTTTTCGATTCGGTCGCGCCTCCGCCGAAGACCTTGCTGTTGTCGCCCCCGACCACGACCAGCGGAAAATCGGCGCGGCCGAGCCGCTCGGCCGCGCGGATGGCGGTATCGACATTCTTGTTCTTCGTCATCGAGCCGACGAAGAGGAAGAACTGATGGGGCGCAAGACGCAGTGAATCGATGATCGAGAAATCGGGATCGACCGCTGCGAAGTGTTCTGCGCTGTTCGGAATAACGGGTATCGATGCAGGGGGCAGCGACAGCATCTCGGCAAGTTCGTTGCGCGAAAACGCCGAAACTGTCGCAATCGTTGCGGTGCGCGCCAGCAGATGGCCGAGGGTCCGATGCAGTGCGAGGTAGCGCCAGCTGAAGAAGTCCGGTCGTCTGAAGACCTGCGCGTCGTGAAGGACGACGAGATGATCGCGATGGAGCACGGGGCCGGAATTGGCGAGGCTGACGAGACGCGTGCCGGCGGCTGCACGCGCCAGATCGATCTGGTCCCACGCGTGCCCCTTCAATGTTCCGATCTGCTTGACGTGCATGCGGCGAAGACCAGCGAGCGTCTGCGCGTTCGGCGGCGCCAGAATCTGCCAGTCTGCGTCCAGGAGTTGCGGCGGAGCCTCGCCGCTCGCGAGCAAGCGGTCCATCGCCTTGACCAATTCGGCGGCGTAGCGCTGAACGCCCGTGAGCGACTGTGACAGGAACCTGCCGTTGATGGAGATTTTCAAAAGCCGATCTTTTTTCTACGCGGGTCATTCGCGCGAACGATGCCTCAAGACTGGGCATTCGCGCCGAATATACGATCTGGGACGTGTAGCACATGTGACGCTATGGTCCGAGTGTCCCTGCAGGCGGATAGCATGCGACAATGCATGACGCCATCATGTTTCCTACACATTTCGATGCGCTTACAGAGATACGCTTGGTTTGATGATTGTCGTGATCGTCATATCCTTGCCTCTCTTGTCCTGGTCTGGCATTGCTTCGCGGAATGAATGAGATGACAACTTTTCGGCCAGTGATCGTGACCGGCGCCGCCGGCTTCATCGGAATGCACGTTTGTGAACGGCTGTTGGCACGCGGCGAACAGGTCGTTGGCATCGACGCATTCACGCCATATTACGATCCGGCGCTGAAGCGCGCGCGTCTCGAAACCCTCAAGCACCGCCCCGGCTTCAGCTTCTACGAGATCGACCTCGCAGATTTTGCCGCGGTGATGCGTGTGTTCGACGAGGTCTCGCCCGATCGCGTCGTTCACCTGGCGGCTCAGCCGGGGGTGCGTGCGTCGATCGACGATCCCATCACCAGCATTCGCGCCAATTGCGACGGCTTTGTCACCGTGCTCGAAGCCGGGCGGCGCCACGGTGTGGCGCATCTTGTCTACGCCTCGTCGAGCTCGGTGTATGGCGCCAACCGCACCCTGCCGTATTCGACCGAGCACTCGGTGAACCATCCGGTCAGCCTTTATGCCGCGAGCAAGAAGGCCAACGAACTGATGGCGCATACGTTCGCGCATGTTCACGCGCTGCCGGTAACCGGTCTCCGCTTCTTCACCGTCTACGGTCCGTGGGGCCGGCCCGACATGGCCGCCTATCTGTTCACGCGTGCGATCTTTGCGAGTGAGCCGATCAAGATTTTCAATAACGGCAATATGTGGCGCGACTTCACCTATGTCGACGACATCGTCGAAGGTGTGATCCGCACGCTCGACCGGCCTGCGGCGCCGAACCCCGCGTGGAACGCCGAGCAGCCGGAGTGCTCGACGAGTTACGCGCCGTATCGCGTCTACAACATCGGCAACAACAGGTCGGTCAATCTGATCGAATTCGTCGAGACGCTGGAAAAGATCATCGGCAAGCCGGCGATCCGCAAGCTTCTGCCGATGCAGGCCGGCGACGTCCTGGAGACGCGTGCCGACATTTCGGCCCTGCAACGCGACGTCGGCTTCGCGCCCTCGACGCCGCTGGCGGATGGCTTGGGCCGCTTTGTCGAATGGTATCGACAGTATCACCGTGTTTAACAACCCCTCAGATGAGTAGCTCGCACGTGTCTCAAAAAATTATCCCCCTGATCATGTGCGGCGGTGCCGGCACGCGGTTGTGGCCGGCCTCGCGCGAGGTGCGGCCGAAGCAGTTCCTGCCGCTGTTCGGTACCCGCTCGACCTTCCAGGACACGCTGCTGCGCGTCTCGGACAGCGCGCTGTTCGAGCGTCCGATCGTCATCACCAATGCGTCCTACCGCTTCATGGTGCTGGAGCAGCTCGCCGAGATCGGCATCGAGGCCGACGTGATCCTCGAGCCGATGCGGCGCGACTCCGGACCTGCGATCGCCGCCGGCGCCGTGTTCGCGCAGAACCGCGCCGCTGAGGCGATCGTGCTGGCGCTCGCCGCCGACCACGTGGTGCAGGACAAGGCCGCCTTCGTCGCCGCGTGCCGCGAGGGTCTTGCC
>NZ_JBFULU010000091.1:0-12309 GCF_054049735.1 Bradyrhizobium sp. P5_C12 | reverse complement strand
ACAGTGGTGAGGCCCATCGCCTCCGACACCATCCCCATCGTGTTCGCGGTGAATTGGCCGGCACAAGCTCCGATCGTCGGCAGACACGCACGCTCGATGCGTTCGAGCGTGGCCCCATCGATCTCTCCGGTCATGAAGCTGCCGACGGCCTCATAGGAATCGAGCACCGTTAGAGTCCGCCCATCGACGCGGCCCGGCAGCGCGCTGCCGCCATAGATGAAGATGGATGGCACGTTGCAGCGGACCATTCCCATCATCACGCCGGGAAGCGTCTTGTCGCATCCGCCGTACCCGATCAGCGCATCGTAGGCCAGGCCATGAACGACGGCCTCGATCGAGTCGGCGATCAGCTCGCGCGAAAACAGGGAAAACTTCATTCCCTCGTGATTCATGCTGATGCCGTCAGACACCGAGACGGTTGAGAACTCCCGCGGCGTGCCACCGGCCTCCTCGATCCCCGCCCTGGCCGCATCCACCTGGAAGTCGTGCGTCATGTTGCAGGGCGTCTGCTCGCCCTTCATGCTGACGACGCCCACCATCGGCTTGGCAATCGCTGCGTCGTCCAGGCCCATCGCACGCATGAACGCGCGATGTGGAGCCCGGTCGAGGCCGTCAGTCGTGACCCGAGATCGCAATTTCTTCATGCGTTCATCATCTTCTTGCGACGCCCGGGGCGATCGGGCGTCGCGATCTCCTTGTCCCGAAGTGGCCCGATCGCCTATTGCAACGGCGCGACGATCGTCGGATGCTTGAATTGCGCGACATCCAGCTTCGGCAGCATTCCCGTCTCCGCGTAGATATCCAGCATCTTCTGGATCGCAGGGAAATTTGGCGCCGCACCCGGATCTCGGCCGAAGTCATTGTCCTTCAGCAGGTAAGTCTCGAGCACCGGAACGGGCGCCTTCAGCACCTCCGACACGACCTTCAAAGTCTCTTCGCGGTTCGCCAGCGCCTTCTTCATGCCCGAGGTGATGTCGCGGACATAGGCCTTGACCAGCTCCGGATTCTTGTCGACGAAGTCGGCACGACAGGCTTCCAGGATGTGCACGATGTTCGGCATGGCCTGCGACAGCGAGAACAGCTTCCGGGTGCCACCTTTCGCCTCCGCGCGCGCGGCAAACGGCTGATTCATATTGACCGCGTCGACGCGGCCTTGGCGCAGAGCGTCTTCCGAGACGGCAAAGCCAACCTCAACGAGCTTGATATCCTTGGCCGGGTCCACGCCATTTTGCTTCAGGAGCAAATTGAACGGCCCCTGCGTCCCGCCGCCGATCACGGAAATCCCGACCGTCTTACCCTTGAGGTCGGCGATCGTCTTGATCGGGGAGTCGTCCATCACCGCCCAGTAGACCGAGAAGCCGCCAGGCTTCTCGAAGACGTGCTGTGCCACGATGTAGGCCTTGAGATTTCCCCCGACCACACCATTGGAGAGCGACAGCGGCGCCTGCGTCGCGCAATCCAGCGCCCCGGCCGCCAGCGCCTGCGTCATCGGCGCGGTGCCCTGGAATTGGGTCCATTCGATGTTGTAGGCCTTGCCGATATTGGGAAATTCGGCCGGCCTGCGCATCATCCAGTACTTGGATTCTTCGGCGGGGATCGTCCAGCCGACGCGGATCGTCTGCTGCGCCCGTGAGGGGCTTGCGCCCGCGATCATGGCCGCCACAGCCCCTATTGCCAGCATCCACCTCGAAACCGTTCGCATCGTGCCCGCTCCGTTGCTCCGGCGCCGACCGGCGCCACCCAACCCGACCGATCCAAATGTTTCATGGTTCAAACAATCAAGCAAGCCATGCAAGCCGGCCCGGTTTCGTCATGGGACCCGCCATGTATGGTAAGGCGGCGGTCGCGCGCCGTTACGCTGCGACAGAAGGAGGCAACTTATGGCTGATGCAAGCACGGCAAACCCGCCAGGCGTCGAGAGGCTTGGCTATCTCGGCCTTGGACTGATGGGGACGCCGATGACCCGGCGCCTGCTCAAGGCCAGCCATCACGTCACCATCTGGAATCGCTCGCACGCCAAAGTAACTCCGCTCGTTGAGGCCGGCGCCAAGCGCGCCGCCACGCCTCGCGAAGTCCTGGCGAACTCGGATATCGTCTTCATGTGCGTGACGGATGCTGCGGCCGTGGAAGAGGTGATCTTCGGATCCGAAGGTCTTTCAACGGCTCCCGGCGCAGGGAAGCTCGTGGTCGATTTCTCGTCGATCCACCCCGATGCCGCGCGCGACCTTGCGACGCGGTTGAAAGACGCCAACGGCGCAGGCTGGATCGATGCACCCGTGTCCGGCGGCACCAAGGGCGCCGAGGAAGGGACGCTCGCCATCATGGCCGGAGGAGAAGCCGGTGACATCGAGAGAGTGCGGCCCTATGTCCTTGCGATGGCACGCAGGCTCACCCACATGGGTCCGACCGGCGCCGGCCAGACCACAAAGCTCTGCAACCAGGTGATCGTCGGATGCGCGATGGCCGTCCTTGCCGAGGCAACGCGTCTTGCGACCAATGCCGGCATTGACGCCAATCGATTGCCGGAAGCGCTTGCTGGCGGCTTTGCGGATTCGATTCCACTTCAGCTCTTCGTGCCACGGATGGTTCAAGGCATTCACTCGCCTCCGCTCGGCCACATCGCAACGATGCTCAAGGACCTCGACACGGTCGCCGATGTTGCCCAGGCGACGTCAACGCCCATACCGATGGCCTCACTTGCGGGTCAAATCTTCAGGCTGGCAAAGGCCGCGCGCGGGGCCGATGCAGACGCACTGGAGATTTACAAGCTTTCAGCGGCGGAGCGCTGAGCGCGAACCGGGCCGTTCACGGCGACTTCTTGCGGTCGTCATCTACCAAGAACCGGCCATATGCCCCCTGCGCAAACAGCAGCGGCTCCTTGGCATTGTAGGCGTAGGCCTCGACCGCGCCGAGGAAGATCACGTGGTCGCCGCCATAGTAGCGGTTGACGGAGCGGCATTGAAAATTGGCGACGCCTCCGGCGAGTACCGGAGCGTTCCCAAGCCCTGGTGTCCAATCGACACCGGTAAACTTGTCATCGGACGATTTGGCGAACTTATTCGCGAGGGCCTGTTGCGAGGCGCCGAGCACGTTCACCGTGAAATGGCTGGCGTTCTGGAACACGGTCAGGCTCGAAGAATAGACAACGAGGCTCCACAGGACCAAAGGGGGATTCAGGGAGACCGAGGCGAACGAATTGCACGTCAGACCATAGGGCTTCCCATCAGGCGCCGCGGCCGTGATGATTGTAACGCCGGTGGCGTAGGAACCGAGCGCGCTGCGAAAATCGCGGGGATCGATCGACGAACTGTCGCTCGCGAGTTCGTTGGCGGGGTCGGGGATGGCCGGCTGCTTCGGCAGATCATTCATCGGCCGGCCTCACAGCGTGAGATTCTCGGACGGCAGGCCGAGCGCCACACGTCCATAATTGGTCCCGGCCGCGTCGAAATTGAATGCGAGGTGCGAGTTGATCGCATGCGCATCTCGGAATTGCCGCTGCAACACCCCCGTCGTGAACAGGCCGCGTGCTCCGCTCGCCGCGAACAGCATCGACACTGCATCGGTGCATAGATTGACCGAGAAAGCTCCATCGCGCCGATACCTGGTCTTGGTCGCCATATCCGGAACACGACCACGCCGCGCGGCCTCCATGGCATCAATACAGGCCGAACGCATGATAAGACGGGCAGCGTCGATCTTGGCCGAGGCCTCCGCGATCTTGATCTGCGTGCTTTGAAAGTCGCTGAGCTTGGCACGATTGTAAGTCGATATGCGATGACGCGCGACCTCAACATAGTCGTCGAGGCATGCCTGCGCATTCCCGAGGGCGACGCCGGACAAGACGTAGGGAAACAAGGAGAACACCGGCAGCGCGTACAGTGGATTGGGATTGATCTTGCTGCCTGGCGTCGAGCCGCCGGCAAGATCACCCACTGCCATCGTCATATGGTCGGGAACGAAGGCGTCCCTGACTTCCACATCAGACGAGCCGGTGCCTCGCAAACCGGTGACATTCCAGGTGTCGAGTATCTTGTAATCGCTCCTGGGGAGAAGAAAAATCCGGTACTCGATGCCGTCCGCCTCATCGTCAGAAGAGACGACGCTTGCAAGCATGTTCCACTCGCAGGAGGCGACCCCCGAGGAGAACGGCCAGCTTCCGTGCAGCCGGTATCCACCCTCGACCCTCGTGGCACGCCCGGCGGGAAAGATGAACGACGATGCAATCAGCGCGTCTGGATCCCTGCCCCAGATCAAGTCCTGCGCCTTCTGCTCGAACATCCCGAGCATCCAGTGGTGGCTGGCCAGATTGGCGAGATTCCAGCCAACCGACGCGTCGGCCTGCCCGAGCAGGTCGGCGCAATCGATCAAGGCGATATAGTCGAGCTCGGCCCCGCCAACGCGCTTCGGCTGGAGCATTCGGAAAAGACCTGCGTCGTGCAGATCGCGCTCGGTCTCCGGCGGCAGGTGCCGCAGCACTTCGGTCCGCGGCGCCCGCTCACGCAGTTGCGGCTGGAGCGCCCGAGCCCGTGCGATCATCGTCGCATAGACGCGTTCGCCAGCTTCCAGTCCGGCGGGCTGGCCCGTGCTCGGCTCTTGACCAAGCGACATTCGTGTCCCTCGCTTTCCGACAGTTATGCGGCGGGAACGTCGCCAAATCAAGCCGACGCATGGCTAGCGCGATGCGGTCGCCCTGTATCCGGGCTGCTCGAAAGGATGCGAGGTCGCAAAGGCGGGGATCGCAAAACAGTGATCGGCGAGCCGCGCTACCCTGGGAAACGACGCCAAGTCGAGCTTCAGAAAGTGGGCTCCGACGATCTGGCCGGCGATGCAGATGTCCGCGACGCTCGCCTCTTGACCAAGCGCGAACGGCGCCGGCGGCCGCCGCTCCAACAGCCTCTCATAAGTCGCCAATCCCTCAATGGTCCAATGCTTCGCCCAATTCTCGACGGCATTGGCGTCCGCGCCGAGCACCTTGACAAGGTGGTTGCGCACACGCGGAGTCACCAACGGATGCGCATCCGCGATCGTGATCAAGGCCAGGGATCGCGCATAGGCACGGTCGGCGGGATCCGCCGGCAGCAACCTCGGCTGCGGCATGAGGTCATTGAGATACTCGATGATCGCCAGCGATTGAAATACGCGGTGGTCGCCATGCACCAGGGTGGGAACGACGCGTTCAGTGTTGACTGCGTCATAGTCCGGATGGAACTGCTCCCCGGACAGGATGTCGACCGGAATTTCCTCGAACGGCAGCCCCTTGAGCTTCAGCGCAACGCGCACGCGGAACGATGCGATCGATCGCCAGAAACCGTAGAGCCGGATGTTCATCGTCAATCCCTCCACTTAAGGATGAACCGCCCAGCTCAGCCGGGCTGGTTCGCAAGCCAGTGCCGCCGCCCGCTCGGGCTCAAACCGACGTCGATGGCTTGCCTGATCCAAAGACACCCTTTTGAGCGAACTCCGTGATCCGACCCTCGTCGTAGCCAAGCATATCACGCAAGACGTCCTCCGTATGCTCGCCCAGCAGAGGTGCGGCGACGGGGTCGATCGCGCCAGTCAAGCTCATGGTAATCGGCGACTCGATGTTGGGCACCCATTGCGCCGTTCGATGCGGAATCCGGCTCAGGCGATGCCGCTCGCGAGCTTCAGGCGCGTTGAACCCCTCCTCGACGGTGCGGAGATAGCCTACCGGAATATTGGCCAGCTTCATCCTGGCCATCCAGTTCTCGAGGCTGTCGCCTGCAAAGACCTCTGCGATAGCCGCGCGTAGCAGCTCCTTGTTCTCGGACCGCGCTTTTCGCGTGGCGAACTGCGGATCGGTGATCAGATCAGGCCGTTTCAACACCTCGACCACCAGCCGGCGATAAAGCCGGTCGTTGGCACAGGCCATGTAGAGCGGCCCGTCGGACGCCTCGTAGACGCCGACGGTGGGAGACCCGCTCGGCGAGTTGCCGAACCGGCCGGGATTCTGACCATTGATCAGGTAGGCCATGCCGTAGAACCCGGTCATCGCCATGGCGATGTCGAACAGGGCGACTTCGACATGCTGTCCGCGGCCGAGCCGATCCCGCGCCAGCAGGGCCAGCAGAATGGCATTGCAGGCGGTCATGCCCGTCGCCATGTCCACGATGGGGGGACCGGTGCGAACCGCCGGGCCATCGGCAAAACCATTCAGCGACATGAAGCCGCTTTCCGCCTGCGTGATGGGATCAAAACCGGGACGGGAGGCGAAAGGTCCGGTGCGTCCGTAGGCTGAGATCGAGCAATAGACCAGCCGCGGATTGAGCGGCACGACCGCCTCGTAGTCGAGGCCGAACTTCTTCATGACCCCGCTCGAAAAATTCTCCACAACCACATCCGCCTTGCGGATCAGATCCAACGCGACGTCGCGTGCCTCTGGCACGCTCAGATCGAGCGCGATGCCCTGCTTATTGCGGTTCAGGCTGAGATAGGCTGCGCTCTCGCCACCGATTTCGGCGTGCTCATAGGCACGCGTGTCGTCGCCGCCATCCGGATTCTCGATCTTGATGACGCGCGCACCGAAATCGGCAAGTGTCTGCGTGCAGGCCGGACCGGCTACCACACGCGTGAAATCGACGATCAGCAGATCATCAAGTGCAGTTGGCCCTCCCGTCCCCCTCGGCGAACGTTCCGGCAATTGAGGCTTGGTGGACATCGATGGCGCTCCTTTACATCGGCTTGTGGCCGCCGAATTTCCTGCATGAGCAAACTTAAAGCCTGACGCCACCGACTTCGCAAGTGGTTCGCTCACCTCCCCTGAGAACGCAAAAAGGGCCCGGCAGCGGTCAAGCTGCCGGGCCCTTAACATTTGGACGCACCGATTTGCGCTACGCTGGTGCGGGCGTTTCAAAAGTCACGTTCCGCGTGACGGGAAACCTTGCTTCAACGCTTCATCGCAGCTGCTTTCGCCAGTAAAGCGTATGAGACCATGCCCAGGGCACCTCTGGTTCGTAAAGTCGGTAACCAGCCTGAATGAAGTTGTTGGCAGACACCGGATTGTCGGTCGTATCCGAGACGATGCTGTCCCATCCGATACGCCGCCCTCTCGCCTCGATAGCTCGCATCAGCCTGAGTTGAAGCCCCCGCCCCCAATGCCGATGCAGGACACCGACCCTGGAGAAGTAGCCGCTGTTTCGCGCATGCGTCGACGGCAGCACGCCGGCGAAGGCGACAGCATCACGATCGTGATAGGCAAGCCACCACGCTCCCAACTCGAACTGCGGCAGGGCGGCGCCATTGAAAAACGTCAGCCGATGCAGATCTCCGAGGGTCTCGGCAATCTCATCGTCCTCTGCATCAACGATACGAATTCTGTACATCGAATGCCCCATACACCGGATGCCCAATGCGACTGGCTGCTCCTGAGCGCGAGCGATGGCAGCCTCGCCGCCGTGCAGGTCTATTTGGCCAATACAACCTTGACGCCCAGCCAGACGGCACCCATCAGACCGGTGGCAATCACGGTGATCACCGCCTTGAATGTGTAGCTCTGCGCCTGCTCCACGCTCTTCCGCCAGCGCCGCAAGTGCTGGAAGTCCGCCCTCAGTTCCTTCCGATCATCGTCTTCGATTCCAAACGACGCCAGCACGGTGGCTACGGCTTTCAACACGATGGTATCGATGCTCTCCTGCTGGAGCCTGTGGTGCTCGGCCAGCGTCTCGGCGACGATCGCCCTGATTTCGTCGTCTGGCATGTTCACCGCTTGATGATCCTTGCGACATTCTCAAAACCACGCTTGGCGAAATAGAAGGAGACCACGAGATTGGCCGTGATCGCCGCAAATCCCGCCAGGGCGTCTGTGGAGCCGAAGCCGAGGACCTTGTCCCAGACCAGCAGTTTTGCGAAGTAAAGCGCGACGCAGTAGCCCATCAGCTTGTCCGGCTCGTGCCAGTGTCCGATTTCAGCGATGCGATACTGCATGACGGCTTTGATTTCGGCCGTCTGCGCCGCGATCTCGCCGGCTGCGAGATCTGCTGCGATCTTGGCGTCGACATTTTCAGCCTTGAGTTTCGCGCTGTAGGCATCGATCAGCGCTTTGACGACGGGGCCACCGAGAAACGAGATGATCGTCATCCACATTGGTCTTTCCTCCGAAGTGTTCGCAGACGCGCGAGGATCGTCACGACCGAGATCGCAAGCAGGATGCGCCCCGTCGCTTTGACGTCGCCGATGGCAGCGCTGATCTGATCCTTGACGCCGGGATCGCCCAGCGCGTCGGCAAGATCGTCGATGATCGAAGCCAAGGCACCGGCAAGCGCGACGCAATAGCTCCAGGCGACGGTCATGGAGTGCAGGCAGACTGCCTTGATCTTTGCCAGCATCACGGCTTGGCCCGCAGCGCAGCGAGCCTGGCCTCGAGCGTCTTGATCAAGGCGTCGGTACCGGTCACGAGCCGGAGGAGCGAATCCTTGCAGAGCCAGCAGGCGCCAAAGCCGGCGGCGAAAAGGATGATGTCGAGAGTTGTCGTCATGTTCATTTCTTTCCCAAGATGGCTCTGACCAGGTTGATCACGAACGCGCCGATCGAGCCTTTCGACGGGTTCGTCAGTGAAGGCCTCGCGGAATCGCCCGCCGCCGGATTCTTTGCGATCCTTGGTCCCCCAAAGCTGATGTCCGGATCGAGCTCCATCAGGACAATCAGGAGAACTGCGCACCCGAGTTGCGGGTCGACCTTGCCCGGGTCGTAAACACCGTCGCGCACGTACTTCCCCGCGCGGTACTGGTTGGTGCCGGACCAGAGGTAAGGCGAAGGCACGCTGCGGGCCGCGTAGCCGATGCCGTTGTAGGTTTCGAGTGCGGTCAACGTTCCGGCGATGGACCAGTCCTTGTGACGCGCGAGGAAGGGCGGACACTTGACCAGAGCATCGATCGCGGCGGCCTCCCACGAGCCGAACGGGCCGCGCCCGGCCGGTACGTGAACCGAGACCCGGTTCCAGGGATCCCCCTGGGCCAGAGAGGCCCTCCAGTCCTGGGATGATTCCCGTTCATGAATGACTGCAATGACCGGCCAGGGGACGCCCGTTTCCCGCTCGACGGCCTGATAACGCTGCTTGGCCTTGTGGAGGCGCGAAGCAACATTAGCGGCCTCGGATTTCCGGGTTGGCTTAGCACTCGCCCAGCGCTTCGCATTCGCCGCAGAGAGGGCGTTCAGGTCTACCATGGGTTGACTCGATTGGGGGTTAGGGTGGTATCAAGCCACCATGAGAAATATTTTGAAACAGAATGCTACACTGCGACGAGCAATCTATTGGGCTCGGATGCAGAGAGCTTCTTCGCAGTCTAACGAGGGTTCAATCATCGAAAGTCTAGCCGTCCAGGCCCCCAAGACCTTCGTCGAATTTGGTTTCCATCCCGTCGAGTTCAATTGCCTGCCGCTGGTCAAGGCGGACGGTTGGCAAGGTGTGCTGATTGACGGAGATGCAGACCAAGTCGCAGATGCAACGCGCTTGCTACCAAAGAGCGTGCAGGCTCTTCGACGCTTCATCACGCTCGATAACATCGACTTTATAAAGGAGATCTTTCCTCGACTCGGGGTACTCTCCATAGATGTCGACGGCAACGACTACTGGTTTCTGGAGCGTCTTCTAGACACGAGACCGACCGTCATTTGCGTCGAATACAACTCAAGTTTTGGACTTGAACCAGTAACTATTCCTTACCACTCCGGCTTTGACCGCCACAAATATCACCCACTAGGCTGGTACCATGGCGCCTCCATTACTGCGCTTGCTTCTCTTTGCGCCAAACATGGATATGGACTGGCGGCCGTATCCTCCGGAGGTATGAACGCCATTTTCACAACGACCGGAACACTAGACCCTGCAAGAGAATGGAGGCCAAACTCATTTCGTGCGCGTCACTCAGGAATGAGTCATGACCAACAATGGGCGTCAGTGAAAGCTATGCCGCTAATCACCGTCTAAGCGATTCTGATCCAACTTGTTGGCATTGACTGAACGATTGCTTGAGCATTTCCGCCTGCAGATACTCATCGGATAGAGCTTCTGGCGTAGAGCGTATCGCCAAGTGGCGCACACCGAGAAGTCCTCTCCGCTAAATGATTCGAATGACATAGTTGCAGATGATTGTAGGCTGCACGTTATTATGCGCGCTACCGCTGCCTGCGTTTTGGATAGATATTCCTGTGGTGGCGATTGGAATGCTCGCATGCGTCATCTGAAAGGCATTTCCTCCATCAGCGGCACTACCGCTAATGTTGTCTCCCCATAGTCCGCCAGAGACCCCAGTTGGAGTGTGCGTATGACCGGGATCGGTGACGCCGTGATTATGAGCGGGCATCTGAGCAATCGTCAGATTCTGGCTCTCCAGCCCCCCCGCGGCACCTAGGCTAGTGGCCGTCGCGCCAAAATACGACGACGTCAATCGCCCCGCTGCTATTCCGCCCATATCGTCTTTCTTCGCCGTTACGCGACCGCGGAGATCAGGGATATTAAACGTACTCGATGCATCGCCCGCGCCGTATGTTGTGCCAAACAGCGCAAACAAAGCACTATAGGTCAGACGCGAAATCGCTTGACCATACGCAAACACAAACGAGCTGTTTGGAGCTGTCGTCCCCCAATAGTCGAAGCCCGCGCCGATCGGGATATTGTATGGATTCCCGTATAATCCATGAAGGTAGAATATCCCGTCCGTATTGCTGTAGAGGGCAACATAGGGAGTACCTTGAATTATAGTTCCAACTGGCAATTCAGTACCTGGCGCCGAACGCAGCGGCTTCGCACCGAGACCGTCGACATTGATGGTCACGGTCGCGCCATTCGTCGCATGCGGCGTGAACGCGATGACTTGACCATTCATCTGCGACAACGACTGAAACACCTGATAGGTATTAACCGTATAGGCGGTGCTTGTCCCGCTCGTCACGATCGCACCCGCGACGTCGTCTCGATACTTTGCAATCGCCGCCATCATCCCGCGCGCCGAGTCGTTGACGCTGGAGGGGGATTGCCCTTCTGCCCAGTTGATCGTGGAATCCGCCGTTGCGTCGGCGGACGCCGTTTGAGACCATTTGTAGAGAGTCATCCTGCATCCTTGATTTGAAGAGGCGGCGCCGTGGGGCGCCATCGTGTGTTCGAGGGTGTCATTCCCGCACGCAGTCAGTCCGGCTTGTTCGCCTCGCCCTTGCACAGCTCGATATACTGTGCGCAACGACAGGACGGCGCCCGGGCCGTAAGGAGGTTGCGGATCACGCCCGCGGGTACGCCAGGGCTCTCGCTTGCGATCCTGGCCACGCGCTCATCGAGGATGCCGTCGATTTCGGTACGCAGATCCTCGATCCGCTCCTCAAGCCTTGTCGCGCGCTGCTGCTTCATTGCCATTGGTCTTTTCGTCCTTCATTTGAGATTCGAGGGCCGCCAGCTTCTGGCGCGCTGAGGCTGCGTCGTTCTGCGCGCGCCGAAGCGCGCGCTCCCGCTGAGATTCGTGCGAGGCGAGATGAACCTGGATGTCGTAGGGCAGCGCATCGAACCGCTGCTTGAACCGCCCCGGCCAGGATCGCGGCGGCGGGACGGCCGCAATTGCGCTCATCGCGCTTGCCGCTACGCCGCCAAGCGTGGGATCGGCCAGGCCGAGCGACACGTGCATGCGCGAGATGCCCTGCACGGCGGGCCAGAGCCGGCTCATGCCGATGGATGCACAATCGGTCACGAAGCGCGCCACCGACTCCGGTCTTGCCGGACAGGCACTCAAATTGTTCAGCTCACACCATTTGGCGAACATCGGCGCGTCGCGAAGCCGTGCCCGCGCGAGTGCCGTCAACAGCGGGTGGGTCATCGCTTCGCTTTGCGCAGCGCCTCGTGGAGACTACCCATGCGCCGACGCAAATCGATGAGCTGGACGCGTCTTCGCAAATTATGAGGACTCGAATCGATTTCGCCACCCAGCTCGGCATCGAATTTCTCGAGCGCGGCTACGCGCTTCTTCAGTCCGTAGAGCGCAAAGTTCTCCGCGATCCGCTCCGCTGACATGGGTTCGCCGTAGAGATTTCCGGTTATGGACTCGGCGCGTTCAATGAAATTCCTGTCGTCTTCGCTCATGGTGCGCTCTCCTGTCGCAAATCCAGTTTGATTGGGTGGTCGGTACGCCGAGAAAATCGAGAGGGGCGACCCTAGAACGGAAAGAATATTGGCGGGGCGATGCGCCGCTCTGGCTTGCTCGTCCCGCTGCGCGGCAGGCCTCCGGACCTTGTCGAAACCTCCCACTCCTCTCGCGGATGAGGATCAGCCTCCATTGGGGGCGCAACTGGGTTCGGGTCGAGGTACAGCTC
>NZ_JBFULU010000090.1:0-12624 GCF_054049735.1 Bradyrhizobium sp. P5_C12 | reverse complement strand
CCGCATCACCAAGCCGCAATTCGTCTCGCGCCGGGCGATGCATCGGCTGGTGCGCAATGCCTTCATACTCGGCGCCGCCTGGGGCATCGTTCCGGTCGCATTCTTCGCCAACGCCTCCGCCGGCGGCCAGCTCGTCATCACCTGCCTGTGTTCGGGGATGCTGGCGGGCGGTGCGCTCGCCTTCGCCACGATCCCGATCGCGGCGATCGCGTTCACGGCCCCCATCTTCCTCGGCATCGCCATCTGCCTCGGCAGAAACGGCGATCTGGCTTTCCTGCTGATCGCCTTCCTGGTGGTGGTGTACGGATCGGTGCTGCTGCGCAGCGTGTTCGTCAATTCCATCTCGTTCGCGCGCCGCGTCATGCGGCAGATCGAGGCGGAACGCACCGTGCGGCAGGATCCTCTGACCCTGCTGCCCAACCGCTTCGCCTTCAATGAAACGCTCGATGGCGCCCTCAAGCGGCTGGCCCTGTCCGGCGAGGAATTCGCGGTGCTCCTGCTCGACCTCGATCGTTTCAAGGAGGTCAACGACAAGTTCGGCCACCCAGCCGGCGACGAATTCCTGGTCCAGGTCGCAAACCGCCTGCAACGCTGCACGCGGGCGGCCGAACATGTCGCGCGCATCGGCGGCGACGAGTTCGCGCTGGTGATGGCCAATCTGGCGCGGCCGGAAGATGCGCTCGAGATTGCCGAGCGCTTCGTCGCGGCCTTTGCGGAACCGTTCCTGATCGAGGGCCGCGAGATCGTCGGCGCGACCAGCGTCGGCATCGTGCTGGCGCCGCGCGACGGCAACACGCCGCTCGACGTCATGAAAAATGCCGACAGCGCGCTCTATCGCGCCAAGAAGGCGGGACCCGGCACGGTCTGCTTCTTCGAGGAAGCCGACGACAGGGCGTCGCGCGACCGCAAGGCGCTGCAATCGGATCTGGCGGGCGCGATCGCCAGGGACGAGCTGTTCCTGGTGTTCCAGCCATTCCTCGATCTCGCCGACAACCGGATCACCGGTTTCGAGGCGCTGCTGCGCTGGCAGCATCCACAGCGAGGACTGGTGCCGCCGAGCGAATTCATTCCGATCGCCGAGGAGACCGGGCTGATCCACGAGATCGGCGAATGGGTGATCCGGCGCGCCTGCGCGACGCTCGCGGACTGGCCGGAGGAGATCAGGGTCGCGGTGAATTTCTCGGCCGCCCAGTTCCACAACAACGGCCTCCTCCAGATCATCGTGCAGGCGCTTGCGGACGCGAAGATCGCTCCACACCGCCTCGAGATCGAGATCACGGAATCGATGCTGCTGTCGAAATACGGCTCCGCCGCCTCGGTCCTCAATGCGCTGCTGCAACTCGGCGTCACGGTGGCGCTCGACGATTTCGGGACGGGCTTCTCCTCGCTCACCTATTTGCGCAAGCTGCCGTTCAGCCGCATCAAGATCGACCAATCCTTCATCCGCGACATGCTGGTGCAGCCGGACTGCGCCGCGATCGTGAAGTCGGTGATCTCGCTGGCGCGCGACCTGCGCATCGGCGTGGTCGCCGAAGGCGTCGAGACCGCCGACCAGCTCGAATATCTGCGCCAGTTCAGTTGCGACGAAGTCCAGGGCTATCTGATCGGCCGGCCGGTGTCGGCCAAGCAGGTTCTGGCGCTGCTCGACCCGAAGAAGCAACGGGCGATCTACGCGGCGTGAGGCGTGCACTCGCAAAAGTGGGACGTCCGCTTCCGGCGGCGGCGCAACTTGCACAGGCAATTCCGACAATTTCCCGCTTTGACCCGGCATGAGAATACGCCTTGGAGGTAACCCGCATTAGCCGCCCGGCGACGGCCGCTTGCGGCAAAGTGGCGGCTTCCCACTCTTGCGAAAAGTTGATTGTGTGAGTGCCGAAGAAGAAGCTCGGCAATTGCTCGCGATCGACCTTTTCTCGATCGGTCCGATCAGTCTTGGAGAAGACCCATGCAGCTTGCGCTGATTGAAGCCGGACATTGCGACGTGGACCTCACGCCCTCGCCGGTCGAGCCATCCTGGATCATTGAAGGAAATCCGGAAGCGCGCTCGCGCGTGCTGTCGACCAGTGCATGTGGCACCGCCAAGACCATGGTGTGGTCCTGCACTGAGGGCAAGTTCAATTGGTACTACGATCTCGACGAAACCATCGTGATCCTCGAAGGATCAATTGTGCTCGAGAGCAAAGGCATGCCGCCAAAACGCTTTGGGGTCGGTGACGTGATCGTTTTTCATCGCGGTGCGCACGCCAAATGGCATGTCGAGGGCTACGTGAAGAAAGTCGCCTTCCTTCGCCTGAACAATCCGCACCCCCTGGGCTTCGCCATCCGCGCCGCCAACAAGCTCAGGTCCTCAATCGCGCGGCACGCGCCGATGATGGCCACGGCTTGCGTCATCGTTGCGGGGTAGGATCGCACTTCCGCTGTTGGCCCCTGGCTGAACCGGTAGAATGAACCGAACCTGTCCGCTCCCGAGGGCAGAGCGGACAAGGCCTCCTTCGCCGGCTGATCGCACGCGGATAGGCTCTAAGCCCCCTCAGACCGCATCCGCGCGCAGCAGCGTGTCCACGGTGATGGTGCCGCGGGCGCGCGAGACGCAGGCGCAGATCTTCTGATTGCTTTGCTTCTGATGGTCGCTGAAGAAGACGTCGCGATGGTCGATCTCGCCGTCGACCTCGACGACGTCGATGGCGCAGAGGCCGCATTCGCCGCGCTTGCAGTCGTACATCACCTCGTGGCCGTTCGCATTGAGCACGTCCAGCATCGAGCGCTCGCGCGGGATTTCAAGCTCGACGCCGGACGCCTTCAGGCGCACGCGAAACGTCTCGGTCGGCAGCGTGCCGCTGGAACCGAAGGTCTCATAGCGGAGATCGGCGAGCGGATGCCCTGCCCCGATCCAGGCGTGGCGTGCGGCATCCAGCATCCGCATCGGGCCGCAGAAGAGAGCCATCGCGCCTTGCGGCAATGACGCGAACAGCGCTTCGAGGTCGAGCCGGCGGCCTTCGTTGCCGGCATGAACGACGAGGCGGTCGCCGAGCACGGCAGCGAGATCGTCGAGATAGGCGGCCTCATCGCGCGAACGCACGGCATAGTGCAGCCTGACATTCGCCCCGCGCCGCGCCAGCGCCTGCGCCGCGCCAACGATCGGGGTGATGCCGATGCCGCCGGCGATCAGACAATAGCTTTCACGCGCCCAGTCGACCGCGACCAGCGAGGCGGGCTGGGTGATGTCGAGCCGCGCGCCCGGTGCGAGCTGCCACATGTAGCGCGAGCCGCCGCGGGAATCCTCTGCGCGGCGCACCGCGATCCGGAAGCCGCGGGACGAGGCCTCGCCGACCAGCGAATAGGATCGCGTCTCGGGCAGGCCGTCGATGCTGACGCTGACATTGATGTGGCTGCCGACCGGATAGGCGGCACCGTCGAACTGATCGGGCAGGATCAGGAATTCGCGGATGCCGGGCGAAAGATCGCGGGTCGACACCAGCGTGGCCGGGGTCCAGGTTTCGATGAAGCGCATGGTGACTGCCCTCAATCGGTTGCGGTCTTGATCAGCGCGAGCGCCGGCAAGAGGTCGAGATGGGTCCGGTTGCGCAGCGCGAGCCGCAAATTGCGCACGGCAAGCCGCGCATGCTCGCGCATCACCGCTTCGGCGCGCGCGCCTTCGCGGTTCTCGATGGCGTCGATCACGACGCGATGATGCTCCTGCCCGATGATCAAAATCTGCTGCGCCTCGGGCAGCGCCGACTGCGCCATCACGAAACCGCTGGGGGACGCGAACGGCAGCGCCGAGGCGCGGTCGATCTGGCGGATCAGCGGCGGGCTGCGCGACAATTCGGTGAGCAGCGCGTGGAAGCGCGCGTTCAGCGTGACGTAGGACGAGAACGCATCGACCGAGATCGGCACCTGGCGCAGCAACTCGTCGATCGCGGCGAGACACTCCTTCAGCGGCTCGAGCTCGCGCGCGGAGACGCCGCGCTCGGCCGCGAAGCGCGCGGCGAGGCCTTCCAGCGTGCCGCGCAGCTCGATGGAATCGGAGATGTCGCGCTCGGAGAACGCCTTCACCATGAAGCCGCCGGAGGGGATCGCCTCCAACAGGCCCTCCTCCTCCAGCCGCACCAGCGCCATGCGCACGGGCGTGCGCGAGGCGCCGGTGGTCTCCACCGCCTGGAGCTCGGAGATGCGCTCGCCGGGACGCAGAGACCCCGACAGGATCTGGTCGCGCAACGCGAGCTGCGCCTTCACGGTCTGCGAGACGGAGCGGTCGACCTCGCGCTCGGCCATGTCAGCTACTCCGCGGCCTGGAGGTGCTGCGGCGGGTTTTCCTTCGCGACCATCTTGTCGATCAGCTTGCGCGTCCACATCGCACCCGCATCGATGTTGAGGTTGTAGAAGACGCGATCCGGGTTCTCGTCCATCGCGCGCTGCTGCGCTTCGAGGATCAGCTCGTCCTCGTGGAAGATGCCGGAGACGCCTTCGCGGATCTCCGTGGTGATGCGCTGCTCGCCGAGGCGATAGTTGCGGACGAAGGACCAGAAGTAATGGCAGGTCTTCTCGGTCTCCGGCGTAATGGTGTTGAGCACGAAGCCGTTGACGCCCTGCGAGCGGTCGCCTTCCGGCGCGCCGGTCCCGGTCGGCGCCACGCCGACGTCGATCGCAATGGTGCACGGCGCCTCGAAGCGGATGATCTGCCAGCGATCGACGAGGCCGGGCTTGCCGAGCTGCTTGGCCCAGAACGGCGGCGCCTCGATGCCGCGCATCCAGCGCGTCACGGTCACCGTCTTCTCGCCATGGGTGACGTCGAACGGAGCTTCCGCAACAGCGTCATTTCCGATCGAAGAGCCGTGCACAAAAGTCTCGTGGGTGAGGTCCATGAGATTGTCGAGCACGAGGCGATAGTCGCAATTGACGCGGATGGTCTTGCCGTCGCCGGCCCAGGCCGGATCGTGGTTCCAGTGCATGTCGGGCACCAGCGCCGGATCGGCGAGCGCGGGATCGCCCATCCAGAGCCAGATGTAGCGGTGCCGCTCGACCACGGGATAGGCGCGGACGCAGGCCGACGGGTTGATGGTCTCCTGCGAGGGCATGAAGGTGCAGCGGCCCTGCGCATTGTATTTCAGGCCGTGATAGCCGCAGACGACGGTGTCGCCTTCGAGCCGGCCCTTGGACAGCGGCACCAGGCGGTGCCAGCAGGCGTCCTCCAGCGCGGTCACCGAGCCATCGGCCTTGCGGTACATCACGACATGCTTGCCGCAGATCGTGCGCGGCAGCAGCGCCGGCTTGACGTCGGCGTCCCAGGCGGCGGCGTACCAGGCATTCATCGGGAAGGGTTTTGTCACCGGTCTCACTCCCAAGGCTTATGAATACGTTATGTATACAATAGCGGAGGGATGGAATGATTCAAGACCGAATATGGCGTACTGTAATACCTAAATGCGAGGCTATGTATACAGACTTAACCGCAAGTCATTCCCCGCGAAGGCGGGGAATCCAGTACTCCGCGGCGGTCGTTGTCGCACAACTGGCGTCGCGGCGTACTGGATCACCCGCTTTCGCGGGTGATGACAGCGCGCGATACGGAACACCCCCCCTGGAGGGTAAGAAGGCGGCTGCGTCGGCAGTTACGCCCCGAACACCTTCTTGAGCCCGGCCTGAGCCTCTTCCTGAATCCGCTTCAGGTGCTCGGTGCTGCGGAAGCTTTCCGCGTAGATCTTGTAGACATCCTCGGTGCCCGACGGCCTCGCCGCGAACCAGCCGAAATCGGTTTCGACCTTGATGCCGCCGAAGGGCTGGCCGTTGCCGGGCGCCTTGCTGAGCGTTGCCCGGACCGGATCGCCGGCGAGGTCCTTGAGGCCGAGCTGCTCGGGCGTGACGGACTTCAAAATATTCTTCTGCGGCGCGGTGGCGGCGACGTCGATGCGCGCGTAATGGGGCACGCCGAGTTCGGCGGTGAGATCGCCGAACAGCTGGCTCGGATCGCGGCCGGTCCTGGCCATGATCTCGGCGGCGAGCAGGCCGAGGATGATGCCGTCCTTGTCGGTGGTCCACACCGTGCCGTCGCGGCGCAGGAACGAGGCGCCTGCACTCTCCTCGCCGCCGAAGCCGAACGAGCCGCCGACGAGGCCGTCGACGAACCATTTGAAGCCCACGGGCGTCTCGACCAGCTTGCGGCCGAGTTTTTTGGCGACGCGATCGATGATCGAGCTCGACACCACGGTCTTGCCGATCGCAGCACTCCCGCCCCAGTTCGGGCGGTGCGAGAACAGGTAGGAAATCGCGGTCGCAAGATAATGGTTCGGATTCATCAGGCCGCCGGTGCGCGTCACGATGCCGTGACGGTCGGCGTCGGTGTCGTTGGCGAAGGCGACGTCGAAGCGGTCGCGCATCGCGATCAGGCTCGCCATCGCGTAGGGCGACGAGCAGTCCATGCGGATCTTGCCGTCCCAGTCCACCGTCATGAAGCGGAAGGTCGGGTCGATCGCCTCGTTCACGACGGTGGCCTTCAGGCCGTAGCGTTCGATGATCGGATGCCAGTAATGCACGGCGGCGCCGCCGAGCGGATCGATGCCGATATTGATGCCGGCGGATCTGACCAGGTCGAGAGCGACGACGTTGCCGAGATCGGCAACGTAGGGCGTGATGAAGTCGTAGGCGTGGACGTGCGCGGATTTCTTCGCCTTGGCATAGTCCATGCGCGCGACGCCCTTGAGCCCGTCGGCGAGATAGGCGTTGGCGCGCTTCTCGACGACGCCGGTGACGTCGGTGTCGGCCGGCCCGCCATGCGGCGGATTGTATTTGTAGCCGCCGTCCTCCGGCGGATTGTGTGACGGCGTGACGACGACGCCGTCGGCAAGACCGGACGTGCGCCCCTTATTGTAGGTCAGGATCGCGTGCGAGATCACCGGCGTCGGCGTGTAGCCGCCGTCCTTGTCGATCATGATATCGACGCCGTTGGCCGCGAACACCTCGACGGCGCTGACCAGCGCCGGCTCGGCCAGCGCGTGGGTGTCGATGCCGATGAAGAGAGGGCCGGTCAGCCCCTTTTCCTTTCGGTAGTCGCAAATCGCCTGCGTGGTCGCCAGGATGTGACCCTCGTTGAAAGTGTTCTTGAGCGAGGTGCCGCGATGGCCGGAGGTGCCGAACGCCACCCGCTGCGCGGAATCCGCAACATCCGGCTTGTTGGCGAAATAGGCCGTCACCAGCCGCGGAATGTTGGTGAGCGCGTCCGGCGAGACCAATTTGCCCGCCGCGGGATGAACTTCAGCCACTGGAGATACCCTCGTCCTGATCGTGCAGAGATTGCGGGCCACCATAGCATCGGCCGGGCCCCCGCCAAGGGCACAACCCGCGCGATGGGGAGGCGTTCCTTGGGCGATGATGAGGCGGCGCCTCATCCTCCGCTGTCGTCCCGGCGAAGGCCGGGACCCATAGCCACAGGGAGTGGTTGCGGGAGCGAGCTGGCAACTCCGAGTTTCCGCAAAACTATTGCTGCGGCGTATGGGTCCCGGCCTTCGCCGGGACGACACCAAGATTGTTGCGTGCTCACGTCCGAACTCAGAATCCGTTATGCTCCGCACTTTCGAGGCTCTTCGAATCGTCCCATGATGCTCTCGGGCAAGCTGCTCCTGCTGATCGCCAGCCTCGTTGTGGCCGGCGCGCCCGCGCGCGCCGCGGAGTTCTACACCGAGGATCTCCGCATCCCGATGGCGGAGGCCGGGCCGCAGGGGCTGGAGGCCTTCCTGGTCCGCCCGGCGGGGCCAAAACGCTATCCGCTCGCGCTGCTCAGCCACGGCTCGCCGCGCAGTTTCGACAACCGCGCGACGATGTCGGCGCATAAATATTTCGGCATCGCGCTCGAATATGCCCGGCGCGGCTTTGCCGCGCTGATCGTGATGCGCCGCGGCTACGGCACCTCGCCGGGCGGCCGCGTCGACAGCGTCGGTGCCTGCGCCAACGCCGCCTATCTGCCGGCAGCGGCGGTCGCGGTCGCGGATTTGCGCGCCGCGATCGATGCGATGGCGCGTAGAGCCGACGTCACGACGACAGGCATGATCGCGGCCGGCCATTCCGCCGGCGGGCTCGCCACCGTCGCACTGACCGCACAGGCGCCGCCCGGGCTGGTGGCC
Source organism: Bradyrhizobium sp. P5_C12 (assembly GCF_054049735.1). Taxonomy (NCBI): domain Bacteria; kingdom Pseudomonadati; phylum Pseudomonadota; class Alphaproteobacteria; order Hyphomicrobiales; family Nitrobacteraceae; genus Bradyrhizobium; species Bradyrhizobium sp. P5_C12. The sequence goes on along the minus strand of NZ_JBFULU010000090.1, from coordinate 4,507 downwards.
GCGATCAGCTTCGCCGGCGGCCGCGGCTCGCGCGACGATGACGATGTCTGCAATCCGGATGGGCTGGTGCAGGCCTTCGCCACTTTCGGCAGGACCTCGCGGGTGCCGATGCTGTGGGTCTATGCGACCAACGATTCGTTCTTCGGTCCCGATCTCGCGCGCCGGCTCCATGACGGATTTCGCGCAAGCGGCGGCAACGCGAAATTCATCGCGGCACCGCCTTACGGCGAGGACGGCCACTATCTCTATTCGGTGGTGGGCCGCCCGCAATGGACGCCGTTCGTCGACGCCTTCCTGCGCGAGCACGCGCTCGGCAGCCGCGACATCCTGAGCCCGCCCGATCCGCTGCCGCCGCCGAGCCAGCTCAATGCGGCCGCGCGCGCCGAGTTCGCGCGCTATCTCGCCAGCACGATGCCGCACAAGGCCTTTGCCGTGTCGCCCAATGGCGGTTACGGCTGGCGTTCGGGACGCACGACGATCGACGACGCCCAGCGCGATTCGCTCGCGGCCTGCATGAAATGGTCGCCCAGCTGCACGCTCTATGCGGTCGACGACCGGCTGGCCGGGGCTGCGCAACCCACCGACCGGAGCGCCCGCGCGCGATAGGCGGCCGGGGTGAATCGAACCTCTCGACAGGTGACGCTAGAGGCGCTCGCTCAGCGCGAGCTTGTAGCCGACGCCGGTGACGGTGGCGATGACCGGCGTGCCGCTGCCGACGAGCTTGCGGCGCAGCCGCGCCACCAGCGCATCGACCGTACGGATGTCGACCTCGGCCTGGCGGTTGCTGACGACCTCGATCAGATAGTCGCGGCTGAGCGGCCTTCCGTCGGCACCGACGAGGGCCGCGAGCAGGTCGAATTCGGCGCGCGTCAACGATACGGGCTTGCCGTCGCTGCCGAGCAGCTCGCGCCGCGTCAGGTCGATGATCCAGTCGCCGAAGGCGATCGAATTGTGGTTGCGCGCCGCCTTGCGGTCGATCGAGCGCCGCCGCAGCACGCTGCGCGCACGCGCGAGCAGGTCGCGCAGATTGATCGGCTTGGTGACGTAGTGGTCGCCGGCTATCTCGAGGCCGAGGATGCGGTCGACGTCGGTGTCGCGGCGGGTCACGAAGATGATGCCCGCGTTGCTGGTCGCCTGGATTTCCTTGGCGAGCTCGAAACCGTCGCCGTCTGGCAATTGCACGTCGAGGAAGACGAGATCGGTGCGCGCCCGCAACGCCTGGCGGCATTCCGCGCAGGAGCCGGCGCCGACCACGTCGAAATTGTTCTCGCTGAAATAGCCGACCAGCATCGTCCGCGTCACCGGATCGTCCTCGACGACGATCAGGCGCTCGCGGCCGAGCGGCCGCATTTCCTGAAATGCGGAGTCAGCCACGGTCTTGGATGTCCTGTGTGCTTGTGATCCGACCTGGAACTTCAGGTCGCCCAGCGATGCGCTGTCCTGTGAACGTACATTCACGGCGTATTCGAGCCCCCGAAATTGCCCGCCAGAATAATAGGCGCGTTGTGATGCCCAAACAATATTGGTCACGATATTGAAGTATTAAGTATGAATTGCCCCACACTTCTCATTTTGCGCATCGTCCCCAGGGAACCCGCCGGGGACATGTCGGGATCCGGCTATCCAGGCCGAGGTTCAACCGCTGGTTAACGTAAACGGAGTCTTCGGCTTCGGAATCGGCGCCTGCGTCTTTATGGTCCTGCCTCRCAGGGCGAGGCGGTTGCGAAACCACGGAGCAATTTGATGCAGGGGCAGGCCCGGTTGGCTGCCGGTCGGACCGATGGCGGCGCAACGCCCTTCGGCCGTTCGCACTCCCTCGACGTCCTGCGCGGTCTTGGCATCGCCGGCGTGATGGCCATCCACGTCTCGCAGTCGTTTCCGTCCGGCATCCGGGCGATCGATTTCACCTTCATGTGCGGCTGGGTCGGCGTCAACATCTTCTACTTCGTCAGCGCCATGACGATGTGCCTGATGTGGACGCAGCGCGCCTCGGAAACGAACCCGACCCGCAAATTCTACATCCGCAGATTTTTGCGCATCGCGCCGCTGTTCTGGCTCGCGATCCCGCTCTATCTCGTCGTCAACGGCACGGGGCCGAGCTACAACGCGCCCAACGGCATCGGGCCGCTCCAGGTGATCCTGACCGCGACGTTCCTGCATGGCTTCTGGCCGGACAGCGTCAACAGCGTCGTGCCGGGCGACTGGTCGATCGCCGCGGAGATGACGTTCTATCTCGTCTTTCCGTTCGTGATCACCGCCTTCGGATCGCGCCGCCATCTTTATCTGGCGCTCGCGATCGCGCTGCATCTCGTCAATGTCTGCCTGTTCAAGCCGTTCGCCTTCGCGCTGTTCTCGGCCTATTACGGCCCCGGCAACGAGGCCTTCGTCTGGAACGCGCTGCACATCAGCTTCCTGAACCAGCTCCCGATCTTCCTGGTCGGCTGCGCGCTGTTCTTCTCGCTGCGCGACGGCTTTGCGAAATCGGACGCGGCGATCTTCGCCGCCTTCATTGCGCTGTCCTTCGCCGCAGACCGCGCGACCGGCTCGCATGAATTCAACTATCTGATGATCAACCTCGTCCTCGGCGCGCTCGTGGTCGGCTGCATCAGCCTTGCGATCCGCTGGTGGCCGCTCGAGGCGCTCGGCCGCAATTCCTATTCGATGTACCTGTCGCACTTCGCGGTGATCTACGGCCTGCGCCAGGTCTGGCCGCTCGCGAACGGGCTGGTCTCGCTGCTGATTGCCTATGTCGCCACCGCGGCGCTCAGCTATGTCGTCGCGCGCGCGACATGGCATCTGATCGAGCGGCGCGCGCAGGATCTCGCGCATCGCCTGACCTCTTCAGCGGCCAAGACCACGCCGCGCGCGGACGCCGTGGCCGCGGCAGGTGTCGTCTGAACAGCCGCGGTGCCGGCGCTTGACCTGCCGCCTCAGGACGATCCGACCTCGATCCGGTACGACAGCTCTTCGTCCGCGCCAGCTGCGATGTGCATCAGGCCCGGCTTGTCGCTGAACTCACCGTCGAAGCCTTTAGGGCTCGCATAACCGCGCCAGGGCTCGATGCAGAGGAACGGCGCGCCCGACGGTTTTGACCAGACGCCGAGCTCGCGAAAGCCGCGCCACGACATTTTGAGCCAAGGCCCGGCGCCCTGCCCGGCCGCATAGCGGACCGCATCGCTGTTGATGCGATCGAAGATGACGGCGTCGACTGTGAACAGGGATTCCGACAGTGGAAGCACAGTGCCTCGGACGGGGCTCGGATCCGTTGCCGCGAGCAGCAGTCCGCCATCGACACGGCGAACCGGAGATGACTCCTCGTTCGCGAACGTCAGCGCGTAGCTCTCCTTGGGCAAGTCGGGCTGAAGCGGCCAGTTGAAGGCGGGATGACCGCCGAGCGACGCCGGCAAGGTCTCCTCACCGGTGTTGACGATCTTCAGCGCCACATCGAGGCCGGCTTCGTCGAGCGTGTAGGTCACAACCAGACGGAACGCGAACGGGTAGAGCGCGCGCGTCGCCTCGCTGTCTTCCAGCACCAGCGCGCAGCGGCTCTCGCCACGTTCCGCCCAGGCAAAGCGGTTGTCGCGCGCAAAGCCGTGCTGGGTCATCCGGTAGGTTTTGCCCCGGTGCCGCATCTCGTCATTGACGAGACGCCCGACGATCGGAAACAGCAGCGGCGCATGGCGCGGCCAGGCCGGCCCGGCCTGCCAGATGAATTCGACACCGGCAGCATTCTTCAGCGAGCACAGCTCGGCGCCTTGCGCCTTGATGGTCGCGGTGAGCCCGCCACTCCGGATCGTGTGCGTGTCGTCGGTCATGACCATCCCCATGGCGGCAGCGAGGCTGGCGGCGCAAAGCGCCGCAGCCCTGTTCGAACGGACCATAGCGCATTGGAAAATGCTGCGCTCGCCTCGAGACCGGGCGAGCGCGACGTCTTGGAGCTCAGCGTCGCGCTAGGCCTGGGACGGCCGCCCGATGCTCTCGTAGGTGAAGCCGGCCGCGGCCATCTCTTCCGGGCGGTAGATGTTGCGGAGGTCGACGACGACGGGCTGCGTCATGGTCGCCTTCAGCCGGTCGAGGTCGAGCGCACGGAACTGCACCCATTCGGTGACGATGACGATCGCGTCGGCGCCCTGCGCGCAGGAATAGGCGTCCTCGCAATAGGTGATGCTGGGAAGCTCGCCCTTGGCCTGCTCCATGCCGACGGGATCGAACGCCCGCACCTTGGCGCCCATGTCGAGCAGGCCGGTGACCAGCGGGATCGACGGCGCATCACGCATGTCGTCGGTGTCGGGCTTGAAGGTGAGGCCAAGCACGGCGATGGTCTTGCCGCGCAGCGAGCCGCCGAGCGCCTGGCTGACTTTCCGCGCCATCGCGCGCTTGCGGTTCTCGTTGACCGCGAGCACGGATTCGACGATGCGCAAGGACACGTCGTAATCCTGCGCGATCTTGATCAGCGCCTTGGTGTCCTTCGGGAAGCAGGAGCCGCCGAAGCCCGGGCCGGCATGCA
>NZ_JBFULU010000089.1:0-12790 GCF_054049735.1 Bradyrhizobium sp. P5_C12 | reverse complement strand
GGTAATGCGCGCAACTGCCTTCATGTACTTGAGATGAAGTGCGGCGTCACCTCCGTCTGACGGAAGAGTTGCGAGCGGTCAGGCGATCCGAATTCAAAGCGGCGATGATGGCATTGTGCCACTGTTTTGCCCGACGGATCAAGTTTATTTCGTAAAATCCGCAATTGCCGGGTGCTAAGCCATTGATATCGCTGTTCACCGGCTACTGTGCATGGGGTTGTTTGTCGATTTTTTTGTTGTGAGGCTCGCCGCGCCTGATCCAAGCCGGTCTTAGTGGCCGCCAAGATAGGCCGTGATCAGCCTGGGGTCGTGGATGAGATCCTTGGCGGGGCCTGACTGCACCACCTCGCCGGTCTCGAGCACATAGCCGTAATCGGCCGTCTCCAGCGCGGCGCGGGCGTTCTGCTCGACCAGCAGGATCGAGACGCCGAGATCGCGCAGCGACGCGATGGTGCGAAAGATCTCGCGCACGATCAGCGGCGCGAGGCCGAGGCTGGGTTCGTCCAGCATGAGCAGCTTCGGCTTGGCCATCAGCGCGCGTCCAAGCGCGAGCATCTGGCGCTCGCCGCCGGAGAGGGTGCCTGCGGCCTGGCGCTGCCGCTCCTTCAGGCGGGGAAAGCGATCATAGACCTCGTCGAGCGTCTTCTGCACGCCGGAGCGGTCGCGCAGGCTGTAGGAGCCGAGCAGCAGGTTGTCGGCCACCGACATGTCGGAGAACAGCTCGCGCTTTTCCGGGACCAGGCACAGCCTGCGCTCGACGCGGTCCTCGACGGAAATCTTCCCGATGTCGTTGCCCTGAAACACCATGCGGCCGCGCGACGCGAGCAGCCCGATGGCGGCCATCAGCAGCGTGGTCTTGCCGGCGCCGTTCGGGCCGATCACGGTCACGATCTGGCCTTCCTCGACCGACAGCGACACGTTGCGGACCGCCTCGACATTGTCGTAGCAGACGGTCACGTCGGTCATGGAGAACATCGAGGTCATGCGACGCCTCCCAGATAAGCCTCTTGAACCCGCTCGTCGCTGCGGATCGCAGCTGGCGCGCCCTCGCAGAGCTTGGATCCGAAATCGAGCACCACGATACGGTTGACCAGCGACATCACGAACTCCATGTCGTGCTCGACGATCAGGATGGTCAAATTGTCGGACCGCAGCGCCCGCAGCAGTTCCGCAAGCCGCAGCTTCTCCTGGCGGCGCAGGCCCGCCGCCGGCTCGTCGAGCACGAGCAGGGTCGGGTCCGCGGCCAGCGCACGCGCGATCTCCAGGATGCGTTGATTGCCGAGCGGCAAATTGCCGGCGAGCTCGAACGGCTTGTCGCCGAGCCCGACGCGCTCGAGCTGCATCAGCGCCTCGTGCCGCGTGCTGGCTTCCTCGTGCCGGTTGAGACGGAGGGCGCCGGCAAATAGCCCCGTGCTGGTGCGGGCGTAGGTGCCGAGCATGACGTTCTCAAGCAGGTTCATGCGCGGTCTGAGCTTGACGTGCTGGAAGGTCCGGGCGATCCCGGCCTTGGCGATGCGGGACTGCGCGTCACGCGTGATGGGGCGTCCCGCAAAGACGATCTCGCCCTTGTTGACCCGGAGCGCGCCGGTCAGGCAGTTGAACATCGTGCTCTTGCCGGCACCATTCGGGCCGATCACGGCAAGGATCTCGCCGGACCGCACCTCGAAGCTGACATTGTTGACGGCGACCAGGCCGCCGAACCGGCGCTCGGCGCCTTCGACCTTCAGAAGCAGCTCGCCCGGCGCCGGTTGCGCGCGGCGGGGCAGGGGCGGCGCCGGTTGCGGGCGCTCGCGCCGTATCTTCGGCAGATAGCGCGCAACAAACGGCACAATGCCCTGCCGCGCCCATTGCAGGAACAGGATGAACAGCGCGGAGAAGGCGACGATCTCGAGCTGCCCGGAGGCGCCCTTGGCGATCAGCGGCAGATAGTCCTGCACACTGTTCTTGAGCAGCGTGACGACCGCGGCGCCGACGACACCGCCGAGAAGGCTGCCGGCGCCGCCGACCATCGACATCATCAGATATTCGATGCCCATGCCGGCATCGAACGGGCCCGGGCTGATGAAGCGGCTCATATGCGCGTAGAGCCACCCTGAGAGCGAGGCCAGGAAGGCCGCGATCACGAAGGTCACGAGCTTGATCCGGAAAGCATTGATGCCGAGGCTTTCGACCAGCGTGTTGCCGCCGCGCAGCGCGCGCATGGCGCGGCCGAGCCGGGAGTCCAGCAGGTTGTAGCCGAGCAGGAGCACGGCGGCGACGATTCCCCAGATCAGGAAATAGATCTGGGAGCTGGAGATCAGCGCGAGCGAGCCGAAGCTGATCGGCGGAATCGACGAGATGCCGTTGAAGCGGCCGAGCCCCTCGACATTGCCGAACAGGAAGCCGATCGCGAGGCCCCAGGCGACGGTGGAAAGCGAGAGGAAATGGCCCTGAAGCCGCAAGGTGACGACGCCGAGGATGGCCGCGACGGCGCAGGTCAGCGCCACTCCGAGCACGAGGCCGAGCCAGGGCGAATGCCCGTTCAGGGCGGAGACCCAGGCGGTCGCATAGGCGGCGATGCCGACGAAGGCCGCCTGTCCGAACGACACGATGCCGCCGACGCCGGTGAGCAGCGCCAGCCCGATGGCGACGAGCGAATAGATGCCGATGTAGTTCATCAGCGTGATGCTGAACGGGCTGAGGACGAAGGGCGCGAGCGCGAGGCACACCACCGCGGCGATCGCGGCAAGCTGAACATGGAAGCGCGTCATTCCTCGATCTCCTCCTCGGAATGCAGCGAGGCGAGCGACCGCCAGATCAGGATCGGGATCAGAAGCGAGAACACGATGACGTCCTTCAGTGCACTGCTCTCGAAGGATGCGAAGCTTTCGAGGATGCCGACGCCCACGGCGCCGATCGCGGCGCCGGGATAGCTGGTCATGCCGCCGACGATGGCGCCGACGAAGGCCTTGAGGCCGATCAGGAAGCCGGAATCGTAGAATACGGTGTTGACCGGCGCGATCAGGATTCCCGACACGCCTGCCATCAGCGACCCGAGGAGATAAGCGATCGTGCCGGCGCGCGCCGGCCGGATCCCCATCAGCCGCGATCCGGTCCGGTTGACGGCGGTGGCGCGCAGCGATTTGCCGACCAGCGTGAAGTCGAAGAAGAGATAGAGCAGGCCGCTGAAGACGAGCGCGGCGATCACGATCAGCATGGTCTGGCCCGAGATCAGGACGCCGGCGAGTTCCGTCGAGAACGATGTCAGCGGCTCGGTTCGGACGCCTTCCGGACCGAAAAACAGCAGGCCGAGACCAACCAGCGCGAAATGCAGTGCGACCGAGACCGTCAGGAGCAGCAGCACCGATCCGTCGGCAATCGGGCGGAAGACGATCCGATCCAGCAGCGGGGAAATGGGCGTGATCAGCATCAGCGCGAGCACGAGCCTGACCGCGAGGGGCGGCTCGATGCGCATCGTCAGCCAGGCGGCGCCAACCACGGCCAGTGGAAGCACGAGATAGAAGAGAAGTGCACGCGGCAGCAGCCGCAGTTCGCCGGCGCGGATGAGCGAGAGGATCTCGATCAGGGTGGCGAGGCAGGCCAGCACCACGACCAGCGAGCCGGTCCCGGGAAACCGCTTCGCATCGAGGGCTGCGAGCGTCAGTGCCGTGAACGCGGCGATGTCGCCAAATGGAATGAAGATGACCCGCGTCACCGTGAAGATGAGGACGGTCCCGATCGCCACCAGCGCATAGACTGCGCCGGTGGCGATCCCGTCGATCGCAAGGATGGCTGCGATGTCGCTCGTCATTGAGACGCCGTTCCCCCGTTCTGACTGCCAGCCCGTCGCTTCCCGGCTACGGCGCGTACTTCCAGGCGCCGCCGGTCAGGCGCACGACGACGAGCGAGCGCTCGTCGACCCCGGTCACCGCGCCTGGCTTGAAGTTGTAGACGGCGTGCACGCCGGGCAGCTCCTTGGTGCTGAGGATGGCGTCCCTGAGCGCCGTGCGGAATTCGGCTGTGCCGGGCTTTGCGGTCTTCAGGGCGCGCTCGGCGGCGTTGGCGAAGATCAGCCAGGCGTCGAAGGAATAGGCCGAGAAACCGTCGGTGGTCGGAATGTTGTGGGTCTTCTGGTAGACGCTGCGAAAATCCAGCGCGAGCTTCTTGGCGAAGTGCTCGTCGGGAAGCTGTTCGGCGACGATCACGGGACCCGCGGAGACCTGAATTCCATCGGCCGATTTGCCGCCGACGTTGACGAAGTCCGGATTGACCAGCGCCACCGTGCCGTAGGTGTTTCCCTTGAACCCGCGCTCGGAGAGGGTGAGGAGAGGCAGCGCGCCCTGGGTGCCCGAGCCGCCGATCAGCACCGCGTCGGGACGCGCGGCCATCACTTTAAGGATCTGTGCGGTCACCGACGTGTCAGTGCGGGCGTAGCGCTCGTTGGTCTGCACCTTGATGTCGTCGATGGGCTCGGCAGCCTTGGCGCCGTTATAGACGAGGTCGCCCCAGGCATCGGAGAAGCCGATATAGCCGATGTTCTTCATACCGTCGCGCTTCATGCGGTCGGCGACGATCTTGACGAGGAGAGAGGCCGGCTGCGGCACCGAGACGGCCCACTGCTCCGGCGATTCCGGGAGCTTGCCGATCGGCGAGACCGCGATCATCGGCACCTTGAGCTCGCTCGCGACCGCCGCCATGGCAATGGTCGAGGGCGCCGTCGCGGTGCCGATCAGGAGGTCGACCTTCTCCTCTTCCACCAGCTTGCGCGCGTTGCGCGTCGCGGCCGACGGATCGGAGCCGTCGTCGAGCTGGATCAGGCGGATGGTCTCGCCGTTGATGGTCTTCTTGTATTCATAGGCCGCGTTGATGCCCCGCCCATAGGGAATGCCGATCGACGAGCCGTTGCCGCTGAGCGACGTCACGAAGCCGATGGTAATGTCGGCTCGCGCAGCCGGCGCCGCCAGAATGCTGGCGGTAAGGGCGAGTAAGCTCAGAGTCTTGCGCATGTGCGTTTTCCTCCTTGGGAGCAGGGCGTGGATGCTGGGACAAGGGCGTCCCGTTGCGAACGAACCGATCGAAAGCGAAGCTGCGGCGCCCGACCCGGGCGCGATGACGACGGATTGGCTGGGCCGGGCGTCAGCAGCCATGGCGACGCTGACCGCTCGAATGCCGGGCTGTTCGGCGGATGCCGGAGGCCGTCTCTTGCAGGGATGAAAGGTCGTTGGCGCGGTCGCGATGCGCGACCGGCGATGCTGCTGCCGGCTGTCCAAGCCCGACGAATGTCCACGCGATCGAGTCTCTCAAAATCGGCGTCCTGCAACATCATTGTCTTGGCCATCGGCTCGGGCCGGTGGAGGATTATTTAAAGCCTAAAGTATTTTCGGTGGAGCCGTCAACACGTGTCATGGGGCTGTCAGAAAAAATGTCGTTGCATACAATTCCGTCAGTCTTACGGATTTCCGGGACCCATTTGCTCCCAGGAATGGGGGCGCCCGCAATCGTCCGGTGACGCTCTTTGCTGCAGCCGCCGCGCCCATTTGACGGGTGAATTAGTTTATGGTTGAAATATATTGGTCGGCCGCCGACGACCGATCCTCCCATGCCCGTTCGAGGAGCAGGACGATGCGCATCTTCTGGCAGAGCTTCGTCGATGCGAGCGTGAACGCGCCCTACATGGCGCTCCTGTCCGAGTACCTCAACACTATCGCGGCGCCTGGCACGACGGTTCATGTCGAGGGCATTTCGCCGCCGGACCGCGAGTTCGGCCGGCTCGCCGAACTCCGCTGCGCGGTGCAGGCCATCGACAACGGCATCGCGGCCGAGGAGAGCGGGTACGACGCCTTCGTGATGGGGCACTTCCAGGATCCTGGTCTCTACGAGCTTCGCTCGACGCTCGATATTCCCGTGATCGGGACCGGCGAGGCAACCTTGCTTGCCGCATCGCAGCTTGGCCGGCGCCTCGGTCTCGTGACGCTCGACCCGGTTTTCGAGGTCTGGCACTACGAGCAGGCCGAGCGGTACGGCCTCGGCGATCGCGTCGTTCACGTGACGGGTCTCGGCTGCAAGCCCGAGGATTTCGCGAGTGCATTCGCAGGCGATCAGGCCGCGCAGGCCCGTATGATCAAGGATTTTGTCGCCTGCGCACTGCCGCTCGTTGAGCACGGCGCCGATGTCGTGATCCCTGCCGGTGTTCTGCCCGGCCTCCTGATTGGGCGGGAGCACGGTCTGAAGGTCGGGCATGCGCCCGTGATCAATTGCGCGGCCGTCGCGCTGAAGAATGCCGAGATGTGGGTTCAGCTCAGGCGGCTGAACGGCACCGAGCCCAGCCGTGGGCCGAGCTTCAAGCGCGCCAGCGAACTGGCGCGCAGCGATTTCCGCGCGCTGCTCGCCCGCAACAAGCGTTAGGGCGGGCCGCGTGACCAGTCTGGAGAGCGAGAGATGATGACGCCCGAGAAGATCCTCTATGAGACCGAAGTGACCGCGACGGGAGGCCGGGACGGCAAGGCGGCAAGCGCCGACGGCCTGCTGTCGGTGTCGCTGTCCTTGCCGAAATCGATGGGCGGCCCCGGCGGCGAGGGGACCAATCCGGAGCAGCTCTTTGCGGCGGGCTATGCTGCGTGCTTCCTTGGTGCGCTCAAGCTCGTGGCGCGGACCCGGAAGGTCGTGCCGTCCGCCGAACCCTCCGTGACCGCGAAGGTTGCCATGGGGCCGGTTCCCGTCGGATATGCGCTCGCTGTCGAACTGAAGGTCAGCCTGCCCGGGATCGAGACGTCGGTTGCGGAGGAGGTGGTTGCCGGTGCGCACGAGCGTTGTCCCTATTCGAACGCGACGCGTGGCAATATCGAAGTCAAGCTGACGGTGATCTGAGGTGGCCGACCAGTGAAGAATTCCCAGCGCACACCGTACGACGGCGTCGTGATGGCAGCTCCCGTCACGATTCCCTATGTGCGCTACTCCGTCGAGAGTGCGCAGTGGTGGATTGGCCGCGCACTCAGTGCGCTGGTCGCGCAGACCGGCATCAAGGCCGCCGACATCGACGGTCTCTGCGTCTCCAGCTTCACCATGGGGACCGACAGCGGCATCGGACTGACGCAGCATTTCGGGCTCTGTGTCCGGTGGCTCGACACGATCCCGCTCGGCGGCGCCAGCGCCGTCGCGGCCTTGCGCAAGGCGGCGCGCGCGGTTCAGGCCCATGACGCCGACATCGTCGCCTGCGTGGCCGGCGATACCAACCACGTCGATTCCTTTCGCCTGACGCTCGAAAATTTTTCGCGGTTCAACCAGGACGCCGTTTATCCCTACGGTGCGGGCGGAGCCAATTCGAGTTTCGCGCTGATTGCCCGCAACTATATGCGGACCTTCGGCGTCACGCGCGAGGATGTCGGCAGGATCGCGGTCGCCCAGCGCACCAACGCGCTGCGCAATCCGCACGCCCTGATGAAGACGCCGTTGACGCTCGAGCAGTATCTCGCGGCCCGGCCGATTTCCGACCCGATCCACCTGTTCGACTGCGTGATGCCCTGTGCCGGCGCGGAAGCTTTCCTGGTGATGCGCGACGAGACCGCGGCGTCGCTCGGCTTGCCGGCGGCGAGGCTGCTGTCCACGATCGAGCGGCACAATGCCTTTGCCGACGACCCCATGCAGGTGCGCGGCGGCTGGGCGATGGATATCGGCGAGCTCTATGCGATGGCCGGCGTGAAGCCTGACGATCTCGACATCGTGCAGACCTATGACGACTATCCCGTGATCACGATGATGCAGTTCGAGGATCTCGGCTTCTGCAAGAAGGGTGAGGGCGCGGAATTCGTGCGCCAGCACGATCTGACGATTGACGGCGACTTTCCGCACAACACGTCGGGCGGACAGCTCTCGGTCGGACAGGCCGGCGCCGCCGGTGCCTATCTCGGTCTTGTCGAGGGGCTGCGGCAGGTCCTGGGAACCGCGGGTCCGACCCAGGTGAAGAACGCGAGCCTCGGTTTGGCCTCGGGCTTCGGTATGATCAATTATGACCGCGGTCTCGCCTCGGGCGCCGCGATCTTTGCAGGGCCTTCGCGATGATCGAGCCGATCAAGCCGCCCCGGCGCAAGAACCCGCTGCTGCGGACGCGGCTTCCCGCGTCGCCGCCGAGGCCGCGGAGCCGAACGTCACACGGGTTTACACGGGCGGCCGCCGAGGGCCGCTTCGTGCTGCAGCGCTGCGAAGCCTGCGGCACCTTCGCTTATCCGGCGCGGGAGGCTTGTCCGTCCTGCCTGTCATCGGGGCTCGCATTCGTCGACGCGCCGCGGCGGGGCACGCTTCTCGCCGAGACGACGGCGCGGGTGCCGAGCGATGTCTATTTTCGCGAACGCGCACCGTGGCGCATCGGTCTCGTCAAGATGGATTGCGGCCCGACGATCGTGACGCATCTGCACGCCGATTGCGTCGAGGGCGGAGCGGTCAGCATGTCGTTTCAACTCGACAAGAGCGGTCAGGCGGTGGCCTTTGCCCGACCTGAGGAGGAGACTCCCAATATGGCAGACGACAGGCAGTGGCGGGAAATGACGGCCGATCCGAAGTTCAGGCGGGCGCTCGTCACCAACGGCCGTAGCGTGGTCGGCCAGGAAGCCGTCGCCGCGTTGAAGGCCGCCGGCGCGAAAATCGTCTTCGTCGGGGTATCCGAGCCGTGGAGGCCATTTGCCGGCGAAGAGCTGCTGCGCGGGCAGGAGGGCATCGAGGTCGTGACTCTCGACGCCGCCGATGAAAAATCGGCCGCCGATCTCGCCGCCGACATCGGCGGCAAGGTGGATATCCTGGTGAACAGCAGCGAATATGTGCGGCCGGGCGGCCTGCTCGACCGCAGGGGCACGAGCATCGCGCGGGACGAGATCGATCAGGCCTACCTCGGCTTCATCAATCTCGCGCAGGCCTTTGGGCCCGCCATGCGGATGCGCGGCGCCGACGGCATCAACAACAGCGTCGCATGGGTCAACGTCCTGTCGGTCTATGCGCTCGCAAACTGGCCCGCCTTCGGCGCTTACTCGGCCTCGCAGGCCGCGTGCCTGTCATTGTCGCACTGTCTTCGCGCCGAACTGCGCCCCGGCGGCGTCAAGGTGATGAACCTGTTCACCGGGCCCGTTGACACCGAGTGGTTCCAGACCGTGCCGCCGCCGAAAGTGGCGCCGCGCGCCATCGCCCAGGCGATCGTGTCGGGGCTGAGGGGCGGGCTCGAAGAGATGTATGTCGGAGATGTCGCCGAGGAAATCCGGCAGCGTCTCGCGGCCAATCCGAAAGCGCTCGAGCGTGAGCTCGACAGGTGAAACGTGGATTTCAACCAAGCCGGAGGACGTGACGATGCAAAGCAAGAATCTCCTGGAACTGGCGGGTGCGATTTCTTCCGGCGCGGTGCGCGTCGTCGATCTGACCTTTACGCTCAGTCCGGATTTTCCGGTCATCGTGCTGCCGCCGGAATTCGGCCAGGCGGCCCCGGTCCGCATCCAGGAAATCTCGCGATATGACAGTCGCGGCCCCGCCTGGTACTGGAACAATGTCACGTTCGGGGAACACACCGGCACGCATTTCGATGCGCCGATTCACTGGTTCACCGGCAAGAACCTGCCCAACAATGCCGTCGACACCATGCCGGCCAAGGACATGATCGCGCCGGCCTGCGTGATCGACTGTTCGACGCAGGCGGCGCAGGATCCCGACTTCCTGCTGACGGTCCCGCTGGTCGAAGCCTGGGAAGCGAAGCACGGCCGGATTCCCGAGCGGACCTGGGTCCTGTTGCGGACCGACTGGTCGAAGAAGGGCTGGCGCGACTATTCCAATCTCAGGGACGACGGCGCGCATACGCCGGGCCCGAACCCAGCCGTCATGAAATGGCTGGTCGAAGAGCGCGGCATCATTGGCTTCGGCACCGAGACCATCGGCACCGATGCGGGGCAGGCCGGGCATTTCGAGCCGCCTTATCCGGCGCATCACTTCCTGCACGGCGCCGGCCGCTACGGCCTGCAATGTCTTTGCAATCTGGATCAGCTTCCCGCCACCGGAGCCATCATCGTGGCTTCGCCACTGAAGATCCAGAACGGTTCCGGCAGTCCGCTTCGTGTCATCGCGCTGGTCTCGTCAACCTGAACGAACGCATGGCGCTTGCCCATCAGAACAAGAAATCCTCACGAAAGACAGGTGCCATGAACTTGATCAAGAGCCTGCTGGCCTCCACCGCGTTGCTCGTTGCCGTATCGAACAATGCGCAGGCGGAAATCCTGGTCGGATTCGTCACCGGCCTCAGCGGGCCGGTGTCGTCGATCGGAATTCCGAACGCGAAGGGGATCGCGGCGGGCCAGGCCTATCTCGGAGAGATCGGCGGCGAGAAGCTGCGGGTCATCCAGCTTGACGACGGCTCCGATCCGACGGCGTCGGCGCGCAACGCCCGCAAGCTCGTCGAGCAGGAGAAGGTCGATGTTCTCATCGGTACCTCCGGTGCGCCACAGACGCTGGCGATGGCGACCGCCGCGATCGAGATGAAGATTCCGATGATCGCGGTGTCCCCGATCGCGCCGGTGCCGGCCGGCGATGGCGGGCCCTGGGTGGTGCAGACGCCGCAGCCGACGCCGCTTCTCGTGCAGGGCATCGTCGATCACATGAAGGCGCGGGGCCTGAAGACTGTCGCGTTCATCGGCTTCTCCGACGCGTTCGGCGACCTCATGTACAACTCGCTCGAGCAAAGTGCGAAGACGGCCGACATCAAGGTCATTGCGAACGAACGATACGCACGATCCGATTCGTCGGTGACGGCCCAGGTGTTGCGCGCGCTCGCCGCACGCCCCGACGCCATCATGCTCGGCGGCACCGGAACGCCCGGCGCGCTGCCGGTCATCGCCTTGTCCGAGCGCGGATACAAGGGACCGCTGTACGGCAATCACGGGCTGATCAGCGCCGATTTCCTCCGTCTTGCCGGCAAGGCCGCCAATGGCATCATCTGCCCGACCGGGCCGGTGACCGCGGCCGAGCAGCTTCCGGCCAGCAATCCGATCCAGAAGGTCGCCCTGGATTTTCGGACAGCCTTCGAGAAGGCGAACGGCGAGACGCCGACGGATTCGTTCTCGTCCTATTCCTTCGACGGCTGGCTGGTCTTCGTCGATGCGGCCAAGCGCGCGATGGCGACCGGCGCCAAGCCTGGTTCGCCGGAATTCCGCACCGCGCTGCGCGAGGCGCTGTTCACGACCAAAGAAGTCGTCGGGACGCAAGGCGTCTATACCTACACATCGGCGGATCGGCACGGCGTCGATGGTCGTTCGCGCATCATGGTCCAGATCGAGGACGGAAAATACAAGCTGCTGCCCTGAGCGAGGCGGATGTGACGGAGCGCAACGTGCAGGCAAAGGCCGGTGTCGTAGTCGGGGAGGGCGGCGTGGCGCCGGCCTGGGCGCGGGCGGTCGAGCTGTTTCCGTCGCCGGACCGGATTCTCTCGACCATCCTCAGACGGCAGGCCATGCGCTACGGTGATCGCGTCCTGCTCGCGTCGGGCGAGACGCGCTGGACCTACGCGCAGACCGCGGCGATCGCGGCGGCGTCTGCACAAACGCTTGCCGACGCCGGGATCGGGCCCGGCGACCGGGTCGCGCTGATGTGCTCCAACCGACCGGAGTTTCTTCAGGTCTATCTCGGTTGCGCCTGGCTCGGCGCGATCGTGGTGCCGATCAACACGGCGCTGCGCGGATTCCAGCTGTCCCATATCTTCCGCAATTCGCGTCCAGCGCTCCTCGTCATCGAGGCCGCGCTTCTCGCCGCGATCGGGACGGTCGACGGGGACGTCGAGCTGCCGTCCCGGACGTGGACCATCGGGCCTGTCGCCGAAACGAGTGAGGTGAAGGTCTCGTCGGTGCCGTTGCCGGACCTTGCAGCCAAAGCCCCGGCCGGAGCCGTGCGCCCCGGCGACACCGTCGCGATCCTCTACACGTCCGGCACCACCGGACCGGCCAAGGGCGTGTGCTGTCCGCAGGCGCAATTGTTCTGGTGGGGCGTCTACTCGGCGCGGGCGCTGGGCATCCGCGATGGCGACGTGCTGTTCACCACGCTGCCGCTGTTCCACACCAACGCGCTGAATGCGTTCTATCAGGCCGTCCTGAACGGCTGCACCTATGTGCTGGAGCCGAAATTTTCGGCGTCGGGCTTCTGGGCGACGGCGCGTCGACACAATGCGACCGTGGGCTATCTGCTTGGCGCCATGGCATCGATGCTTTTGGCGCAGCCGGGGAGCGCGGATGATTCAGCGCATCAGCTTCGCGTCGCGCTCGGCGGCGGTGTGCCGCCGCAGATCCACCGGCCGTTCCTCGAGCGGTTTGGCGTGCCGCTGGTCGATGGCTACGGGTCGACCGAGACCAATTTCGTGTTCGCCGGACCGATCCCGTCGGATCGTCCGGGGACGATGGGATATCTGGCTGACGGCGTCGAGGCGAGGATCGTCGATGCGGATGATGCAGCGCTTCCTGACGGGCAGGCGGGTGAGCTGGTGCTGCGAGCCCTCGAGCCCTTTGCGTTCGCGACCGGTTATTTCGGCATGCCGGAGAAGACGGTCGAGGCGTGGCGGAACCTGTGGTTCCACTCGGGTGACCGCGTCGTCCGGGATGCGGACGGGCATTATCGCTTCATCGACCGCATGAAGGATTCGATCCGCAGGCGCGGCGAGAACGTGTCCTCATGGGAGGTCGAGCAGACCATCCAGTCTCATTCGGCGGTCGCCGCCTGCGCGGTCTATCCGCTGCCGTCGGAATTGGGAGAGGATGAGGTCGCGGCCGCAATCCTGCTGGAGCCCGGCCAATCGCTGCAG
>NZ_JBFULU010000088.1:0-13118 GCF_054049735.1 Bradyrhizobium sp. P5_C12 | reverse complement strand
GAGCCGAGATTCATGGTCATCCCGCCGCCGGTAAAGTTGATTGCATTGTTGGCCGTACTGTTCGAGGCCATGCCGCAATTGGGCGCATTGATGTTCGGGCTCCCCTGAAAGCCGATCGAGCCTGTCAATGACAGGACGCAGGGCGGAAACAGCACACTTTTTACTGTGGCCACGGCTGTCGCGGGAATATTGACAGTGGACAGACCAAGCACTCTCGCGAGGTATGCCGGCTGTTGCTGGCTAACAGTGGCCTGAACGTAAGTTCCGGCCGTCCCCTTCCATGACGTGAGCGAGGCGACCTGGACGGTCTGAGAGATTCCCGCCGGATTGCTACCGACACACTGGGAGCCGGGATAGGAGGTGGAGCCCACGTTACAGAACGCGTTCTGTGCCGCGGCCTGCTTGGCGCGGTAGTCCACTGTTTGTGAAACCGCGCAGGGTGGATTCGACAAGCACAATTGCTGCGCGGCCCCCGAATAGGCCGCCGAATCTGCGGCATTCTGCGCGTGTTGCCTGGTGACGTACCACGATCCCGCCTCGCCCCCGAGTGCGACCACGCCTATCAGCGGCACCAGGGCGATAACGGTTGCGAAGGCGGCGGCACCACGACGAGAGCGAAGCAAGCCACGCATGGAACACTCCTATTGAAACCGTTCAGCGTAAGCCAGTGTGAACGAACAAGGATTGGCGTTGCCACTTCGACAGATCACCGATCTCAGCACGATGGGTGCCACGGTGACGGTCGTCGTGTACGTATAGTGCTTGGGCGAACCAGAGTTGCCTGCGGAGCAGGCAGCCATGCTATCGCTGCAAACGACCTGGAGATTGTTGATGGGATAACCCGACACCGAAGTGGGGAGCGCCGACTTCCAGCCTGCCCAAGCGGTCACGTCGGGCGGCGGGCTGTACTGGATCTTTTGCCCGAAGGCGCGCAATGCTTCCCACGCGGATACAAACCGAAAACCAGCGGCGGCAACGTCGGCAAGCGGCATCAGCAGGGTCGACACCAGGATAATGTAAACGAACATCATCTCAAGCGCGGCGGCGCCGCGCTGATCCGCGATGAAGGACTTTTTACGGCACGCGCGTCTGCCTCGACGGACACTTACCACGTCCGGATGCCGACCCCGAGCACGAGCAATTTGAACGATGTCCACGACAATTCGGCCACGCATAGCTACTCACCAAACATAAGGGACCAATCTCCAACGCGATGCTTCGTAACTGGAATACTCCGGGCAAGTGCGCCGAAGCAGGTCTTCTTCGTAGAGAATTCGGCATACTTGGACGCCGATGTGAAGGACCAAAACGATCACCGTGAGCGGCGTCAGATATTGCAGCACCACGCCCACAATCACGATCTCTTCCGCGAAATAGAGCGGGTGCTTGATCCATCGATAGGGGCCGGTTTGCACAACCGAACGCGCCTGTGGCACCAAGCTGAACGACCGCCCCAAATGTCGGATGGTAACAAGCATCATGATGATGCCGATCAGCACGCAAGCGGTGGACAGCAAGTTTGGCAACGCTTGCTCGGTTTTGCCGAAGAACGAAATCGTCCACGGTAAATAGGAGCCGACGAACGCAGCGACTCTAGGCAGCAGCCCATCCGCATGCGCCTTTGCCGGCGACCTGGTCATGATCAACACCGCCAGGAGCATGTAGAAGATGGCAAGGCAAAAACTCGACAGAAGCGATGGCCACGGATCGATAAGTGACCCAATTCTGATGGCAACGCAAAGTGCCAGCAACATGAACCACATGCTGCCGAGCAGCTGCATTATCCACTCGTAAGACCGGTTTTTCGACAGGGCAACCGTGCTCATGGCTCACTTCACCCCGATGCTGGAGAATGTACGGACGAGATGCAGAAACGGACTGCCCCCCAGAATGACGAACATGGCTGGAAGCAGGAACAACACCATCGGAATAGTCAGCTTGGCGCCCAACTTGTGCGCCCTCTCCTCGAGGTCGGTAATACGTTCTCGCCGGAGGTCGATAGCGATACTGCGCAGAGCCATGCTCAGTGGCGTTCCGTATTGCAGGCTTTGGCTGACCATGGTGCCGAACCGGCGGAGCCCTTCCGACGTAGATGCCAATTTCTCGAATGCCTCGCTGCGATTTGGCAATATCCGGAGATCATCAAGAAGGCTGTACAAAACCCGGGACATGGCAGGATTGGTCTGTTTCATTTCTTCCGCTACTCGTTCCAGCGCGCTTTCCAGACCCATTCCCGCTTCGCTGCACACAACCAGCAAGTCGATCATATCCGGCGTGCCCAGCCGAATGCCGGCATTAAACCGCCGTCTCAGCACCAGCAGGATCAACCGCGGCCCCATGATTCCGATCACCACGCCAATGAGACTGAAGACCAGCACATCGATGAGCGGCTTCCCGAGAATCTGCGCAACAAACAAGGCGATGACCGGGAACAGGAACATGCTGACGGTCTTGAGACCGATCCAGATCGACAAGGCTCGATGAGGATTCAAACCTGACGATTGAACGATGGTTCGGAGCTGGTCCAGATTTTCCGCAGAGTAGAAGCGTCGATACCGCATGCCGAGCGACGAAAGCCAACCGGTCATGTCCTGGAGGGGCGCTGACCGGCCAGGAACACCCAGCACCGCGTTTGACACCCGCAGGTCCAACGCACGAATGTGTAGCTCGTGGATGATCAACACGAAGGTCGCAGTCGCAAGTACTATGGCCAGGGCCGCCAAACTGAGACCAAAGGTCATAGTTCTGTTTCCCTTCTGACCATCCAACGTATCACTAGGGACCCGATAATCACCGAGGCTGCTGCGTAAGCCAGGAGCCTGTTTCCCGTCGGATCATAGATCAGCAGATCGACTGTTACCGGATTGATCGTGTAGAGCAGCCCACCGACAATTATGGGCGACAATGAAAGCGCTCGTGAGGAAAAGATCACCTCTCCGGCCAGGGCCTTCGCGCGAGCAGCGAGCGCAACCCGCTGCCTGACAGTATCTCCCAGTGTTTGTAAGGTTTCGGTCAAACTGCCACCTGCCTTCAGTTGGACTGCAAGCGTGACCGCAAAGATCCCATACTCCGCTACTTGCGTTCGCCGATAGACAGCTTCGACAGCCTCCTCTGGGGGTCTCCCCATACTCACTTCGCTGCATACGATGGCAAACTGCCCAGCTGTCGGTTGCGGCATCTCGCGGGCGATGGTGCGAAATGCTTCGGTCACGGGTAGCCCGGATCGAACAGTACTTGTCACCAGCTGGATCGTGTCGGGCAGCTGTCGGAAAAGTTGATTGGCGAGACGATTTCGCTGCCATCCAAACAGACCTCGCACCACCATGATCGCGACAATTGCAGCCGCCGGGTACGCGTAGAGATCGGAAAATTTGAGCACGCTATTGGCATAAAGGATTGCAGCCGCTGCGACCACACCGGCAAACAGCACATACGCGGGGTGCCAAGCGTAAGCTATCCCAGCCTTGTAACTGACTATGCGGAAGAGAGGCTGCCAGCGGGACCCGGCCTCTAACCGACGAATGGAGGGCAGGTTCRCCAACTCTGAAACCGGCAGAGCTACCGCTAGCTGACGATCGATGCGTCGCTGTCGAGCGTCGAGCCACAACGTGATGGCTGCTGCGCATAGCAGGAGCACCAGGTCAATCGTGGTCAAGAATTCCGGCATTACAGCTGCCTCATAGCCTCAGTCCAGGCTCGATCAAGCCCATAATAGGAAAGACGACTCTTGAATTTTGGGACCGCGTGGGTGGACCTGTAGGTGCCCGATATCCGCCCGTGAACATCCTCTTGTTCGTACTCGAACAACGCGATGTCATTGGTGGTGATCACCTCGCCTTCCAGCCCGATCACCTCGCTGATCTGGATAACGCGACGCTGTCCATCCCGCATGCGCTCTACCTGCACGATGAGATCCAGCGCAGCGACGATCTGAGATCTGATCGCCCGCAGCGGCAGGTTCGGCTGCCCCATCTGCACCATGTTTTCAATACGGGTCATTGCGTCGCGGGCAGAGTTGGCATGCACCGTGGAGATCGAACCATCATGGCCGGTGTTCATCGCTTGCAGCATGTCAAACGCTTCGGCGCCGCGCACCTCGCCGACGACGATCCGATCAGGACGCATGCGCAGAGCATTCCAAACCAGATCGCGTTGTGTCACCTGCCCTGTGCCTTCTAGGCTGGGAGGCCGCGTCTCCAGGCTGATCACGTGCGGCTGTTGAAGCTGCAACTCAGCCGCATCCTCAATGGTGACAACGCGTTCGCTGTGATCAATGAACTGGCTCATGGCGTTCAACAGCGTCGTCTTGCCGGAACCGGTACCGCCAGAGACCAGAATATTGAGCCGGGACCGGGCGGCAATCTCCAGCAATTGTCCCATGGCCGAGGTGATTGAGCCGTTCTGGATCATCCCGGCCATGTCTAAACGGCGACTTGGAAATTTTCGGATGGAGATGCAGGGGCTGTGGATCGCCAGCGGCGGGAAGATGATGTTGACGCGGCTGCCGTCCGGCAGGCGGCAATCCACCATCGGACTGGATTCGTCGATGCGCCGGCCGACTTGCGCTGCAATCTTCTGTGCTACGGATGCGATGTGATCATTGTCGCGGAATCGTACCGCGATCCGTTCCAGCTTGCCGTGTCGCTCGACGTAAACGTTACTCGGTCCGTTGACCATGATATCGTTGATCGATTGATCCAGCAGAAGCGGACGGAGCGGCCCATAGCCGGTCATGTCGTCCGCAATCTCGTCCGCTAGCTGAAACTGCTCGCGACCTGACAGTTCGAGCCGATCCTCGTTGGCGATTCCATGGATGATTTCCTCAATCTGCCGCCGAAGAACATCTCGCGAAACCGTTGCGGCCACCGATGGCTCAATCTGCTCGATGACCCGCTCACGCAGCAGAGCCGGCATCACCGGCCGCTGGGTAGAAGGTTCGTCGCGCCTTGGCGTAGCTGCAGGCGAGCTCGGCGCCGGCAGGCTCGCCGCCAATGCAGGCAAGCTTGGTGGCAATGCAGGCAAACGAGCTGGCGTATCGTCTTCGCGCCTACCAAATTTTTTCGTCACCCGAGCAGCCTCCTCAACCATCCCTTTCGTTCGGCACCGRCGCCTGCGATCTCCCGGACAATTGGGGCGAGGTGACGTCGCAATCCTCGTACGTGCTTTAGAGCCGGAATTCCGAGATTGACCGCCTGGGTCATCCCCTTCCCGAGATCGGGAATCACCATGTCGGGCTCTGCGCCCAGGGCCTTGACAATCGTAGCCCTGGGAAGGCCGCCGGGACGATCGGCACGATTGAGCAAGGTGAACACGCGATCCTTGCCGGCGATGTTGGTCACGGCGGCCCGCAATGCATGGGCATTGCGAAGTCCGGTCACCTCCGCTTCCAGCAGCACCAGCACGTGCCGGGAAAGAGTGATCACCGGATGGATGGATGGCGGAAACGGGACTGGTATGTCGACAACGATGTAGTTGAACCGTTGACGGAGCAGACCGAGGACATGTCTCACGCCCGCTTCAGTGATGTCGAGCTGCGCATCCAAATCCTCATCGGCGGAAATCAGGCAGACTCGCTCGTTGATATCGATTGCCGCGCGTTCGAGGAACAACGTATCCGCCCGCATCGGGTTTTCCAGAGCGATGCGCAGCCCTGGCCCAGGCCGAAGACCCAGCATCACGGCTGTTTCGCCGTTTTGTAGATGAAGGTCGAGCAGCGCGACCTTGGCCTTTGTGGTCTCGGCCAGTTGCAGCGCGAGATTGATAGCGATACTGGTTGCGCCGGCGCCCCCCTGAGCGCCGCAGATCGAGATCACATGCCCGCCACGATCGGCCGCACCGGGCGCCACGTCGCCAAGCAGTTTCGGACGCAGTTGGTGCAGCACCAGATCGCGCGTGAGCGGCCTCGGAAGGTACTCGCTCAAGCCGATTTCCATGAGCTCGCGGTAGAAGGTGATCTCCCTGCTCTCACCGATCAGAGCCACCCGGACATCGGGTGGGCAGACGGCGGCCAACCTTTCCAGTTCGGAAAATGGATCATCGATTCCACTGATGTCCGCCACCAACGCGGATAGCTCGGTGTCGGTTTCGAGCATCCGTATGGCATGACGGATCGTGCCACGCCTGATCGATAAGTTGCTACCCTCGAGGCCTTTGCGCAGAGCCGCCGCGCTAAGCTCGTCATTTACGAAACAGACGATTTGGTTGCGCGCTGCAACAGATGGAGATACTTCAGCCGGACTAACTACTGCCGTGTTTACGCTCACCACTGCCTCCCCTTACCGACGTGACGAAACGGCCGAAGCGACCGGCGCCGACGAGCCAATTGCCGGCAACACGTCGCCGCTCAACAGCGTGCGCATGTTCCCCGCTTCGTCTCTTCTGACTGAGTATTTCGTGCCGCTGTTGCGTGCATAAACCACCACCGTCGCGGCCGTGTCCCCCATGTCCTGTCGATCGACCGCTGACCGTACGGCCAGGGAGAGCTTTCCAAGCTGTGCTGCGACCGTGACTTTCTTGACCTGCTCTGGCGCGAGCTGCAACGATACGGTACGCGCTACCTTGCCGGCCGTGGCGTTGCTGGCCGAGCCACCTTGCACGATCTCCTGGTCAACCGCGACAATTCGAACATTGTGAGCAACGGTTTCGCTCAGCGTGCCATGCTGGTAGTCTGGATTTGGCTTCTCGGCCACCGTCGTCGACTCCTGGGTCAACACGACGTCCACATAGTCACCCGGCCAGATCAGGCCCGAGACACCAGACGCGGCGTCGACGTTGATGCTGATGGCACGGGTATCCGGCTCCAAGACGCTGGCGAGAAAGCCGCGTTCGCGCGGGCGCAAAATGTCTTTGGACGTGACGGGACTGCCAGTGTCGAGGAAGTTGCGAACCAGAGATCCGCGAAGTCCGATCTTCGCGTCGGGGGTATCACGGATCGCCTCTGTCGGAACACTACCCGGCGGCGACGAGCGTACCTCGAAATCCTCGTCGCGCGCCAGTGTCCCTCTCGGTAGCGGGTGTGCCGCGACAAAGTACCCGACAGTGGGAGGCGCCGGAATGCTCTCCGTGACCTGTGCGACCGGGACCTGCGCTTTCGGCAAGTTCATGCTGTAGGCGATGAGCCCGAGCGCGACGGTCGCGAGCATGAACACCATGATGATCGAGAGGCGCAAAGCGGATGACATGTCAAAGTCCTTTGCTGAAAACGGTCCAGATACCACCGCACGCTATGGCAACCCCGTAAGGTAGCGGTGCGTGTCGCAAATGGCGCCAACGCTCGACCGCGTAGACGCGGCGTACGAGCGACGATCCGGCGGGTGCCAGCCTGGGATATGGAAGGAGGCGCATCATCAGATGCACCAAAGCAAGAACGCCACCGGCCAGAGCGGTGACGGTCAACAACTGAATCACGCCTGTCAGCGGGAGACCAATCGCCAAAGCAACCAGCAACTTGACGTCGCCGCCGCCAATTTTGCCGAGTTGGTAGATGCCGAACAGCAGCAGGAACAGGATCGCAGCCACGATCAGCGACTGGGTAAGCTGCATTGGGTTCGCCAATTGACCCGCGATCCCGAGGATCGCCAGAGCTAGACAAATCTCATTTCGGATCAATCGCGCCGCGATGTCGGTCGTCACGACATAGAGCAACAACAGGAGTTCGAGAAACGAGGTTATGGGAACGATCCAACTCATCAAATGCACGCCTTAAACAATGTAGTGACAGATCTCCCGTGCCTCCATGGGCCCAGACGGCTGTGTTAGCTTCCGACGGCAGCGCTGATAGCGGCGCTGATCGTGTTGACCCCGCTCGTCAGCACCGTCGCGACAGCTCCACCAGCGCCTGTACCGAAAGCAGCACTCACTGAACCGACGATACAAGCCGCCACCATCACGTACTCGAACGACACCACGCCATCCCTGTCCGTGCGCAGACGCTTCAACGCGTCCGTGGACTTAGCGCGATACCGCAGCATGGGAGAGAAATCCTTATTTGGGCCGAGGCTGTGGCAGCAATCCAATTCATGAATGCATGCCACAGAAAGCGGGGGGCAGATTCCGATGCCCCCCTCTGGGGCAAGATGCCCGTATTACACGGCCGCAGTGAAAGCCGTGGTGATAGCGCTGATCCCGCCAGACAGAGCCGTCGCGATAGCTCCACCGGCTCCGGTACCGAACGCAGCAGTCACCGCGCCGATGATGCAGGCCGCGACGATGATGTACTCGAACGACACCACGCCGTCCTGGTCCTTGCGCAGACGCTTCATGGCTTCCGTGGTCATGATGAAATAATGCAGCATCGGAGAAATCCCTTCTCTTGAGGTGACAGACATCGGAACGCTTGTTGACGAAAAAACCCCTGCGCCAACTAGGCTCATTTATAATGGCCCGCCCGAAGGTTTCGCGTGCTCCGTAGAGTTGTGCTGCGGATCAAAGGGGGTACCCCTCTCCCCCGTTAACCATTCGCCGGCCGGCCGGAGTTCGATCGACGCGCGACGGCGCGTCCCGAGCACTCGGCCGTAGCCGAGCTGGCCCCGCGACGCTTTGGCGCTTGATGCACCTCTTTCGCCGATGAATCGGTGAAAGAATTGAAGCGCATATCGCTGCGGCTATCGGCGCATCGCGACGCAGGCTGCAGGCATTGCGTGCACCCTGAACGACAGGAATTCTCTGACCGCCTTGTCCGGTCCCGCCGTGAAATGGGCCGTCGCGAAAGCGATCGTTCCGTCAGGCTGGATCATGTATCCTGGGAGCGTGAGCAGCAGCAGCGCGATCAGATGCTGGATCGCAAGCTCATCATCTGCCGCGGATGCTGAGGTAGCCCGGTCACCTCACGCTCGCCTGCCTAGGCCTTCTCGCCACCCGATGTCGCCTCTGCGCGCTTCGCCGCCTCCAGTTCGTCAATCGTCGCAGGCGTCTGTGCAGCCTTTCGCCATTGCGCGGGGGTGATGCCCATGTGGCTCTTGAACGCCCGCTGGAACGCCGCCTCGGACAGATATCCGACCGCTTCGGCCACCGCTCCGGTCGAGAGCGAGGATTTCCTCAGTTCGTTCGTTGCCAGCGTCATGCGGATGTCGGTCAGCAGTTCGCTCGGCGAACGTCCGACCTTCTCCTGGAATTGACGGGCGAGCGTCGCACGCGACATGTTGGCGAGCTGCGCGAGTTCGGGCAGCGTCCATGCGCGCGCGGGCGCATTGAACATGGCCGCGACGACCGGCGCGAGGCGCGGGTGACCTGCGAGCGCGAGCAGTCCGCGCGGCGCGTCCCCGGTCTCGCTGGCGAGGCGCAGCACGAGCGCGAACATCGCCGTCGACAACGCGTTCAGCATCGCGCGGCCACCCAGCTGATCGTCCGCGGTCTCGCCGCGCATCAAGGCCACGAGGCCTGCAAGCTGCGCCGCCGTGTCCCGCTCTCCGGCCTGCGCGCCGGCCTTTACGATCAGCACCGGCGGCAGATAGTCGCGAAGCAACCGGTCGTGCGGCGGGGCGATCGAAAAATGTCCGCACAGCAGATCGAGCCGGGCGTCCGAGCCGGGATTCTCGCTGATCGTGAAGTTGAGTGACGCGCGGTTGCGGGCCTTCAACGGCGCAGCTCCGCTGCCGTCGTGCATGACGTGCCGGGGATTGCGCGGCAGCAGCAGAATGTCGCCGGCCTCGAGTGGCAGCGGCCGGCCTCCCGCCGGATCGTCCAGCATCGCCGAGCCTGCAAGCACCGCGTGGTACGGGATTTCGTTGGCCTCGCCCGGCCCCTGCTCGATCCGCCAGGGGGCGCCGTAGGAGCAGCGCAGGTCCAGACGGCCGCGCACCGGCATCATCTCGAACAGCCGGCTCAGCCAATCCATCGTGTTCCCCTCTCGATGTGCAACATGAGACGATTGGGCATATATACAAGCATATCAGGCATTCAACATCTCATATCGCGACCATATTGTCACTCCGCGATCGTTCACCACCCGAACCAAGGAGTGCCATCATGTCCCGTCTTTCCGTCCCGAACCTCGAAACTGACGCCGGCCCCTCCGGCCAGGTCTATGCCCAGATCAAGAAGGCCATCGGCAGCGTGCCGAACACCTTTGCGGCCATCGCGGCCCATGGCCCCGCTGCGCTCAAGGCCATGCTCGCTGCCGACGCTGTGCTCGCGTCCGGCGGACTGACCAAGTCCGACAAGGAGATCATCAAGCTCGTCATCAGCGAGGCCGCCGGCTGTGACTATTGTGTCGCCGCCCACAGCCATCTCGGAAAGCTCGCCGGCCTGGCGCCGGAAGTGCTGAAGCAAATCCGCGATGGCCAGCCCACCGGTGATGCCCAGCGCGATGCGCTGGTCGCTTTCGTCGACAAGCTTGCGCGCACCAGCGGCACCGTCAGCGACAAGGATTTCGCCGCGATCAAGGCCGCAGGCTACAGCGACGCCCAGCTCGTCGAGATCAGCCTCGCCTTTGCCACCACCGTGTTCACCAACGTCTTCAACCGCATCAACGACACCGAGATCGACTTCCCGGCGGTCGCCTGACGCGACCGCGGCCACGTCAATCATCTCACATCAGGGATCACGACCATGACCATGCTTGCCAACACCCGCACTGCCCAAAATCCTCTCGTTCGCGCCCTGCAGGGATCCGGCCTGCTCGCGGAAGATCTCGACTACCATCTCATTCGCGCCTCGATGGTGATCATGTTCTTCTTCTTCGGTTACCAGAAGTGGTTTCCGTACGAATTCGAACGGCTGGTCCCGTTCATCAGCAACGGCCCGTTGATCTGGTGGCTCTATCCCGTGTTCGGCCACGCCGGCGCCAGCTATTTCCTCGGCGTTTCTGAATGGACCTTTGGCGCGCTGCTGCTCGCGGGCTTCTGGAGCCACCGGCTTGGCGTGCTCGGCGCTCTCGGCTCGACCGGCACCTTCATCGCAACCGTGACCATCATTCCCTTCATGCCGGAAGGCTGGGACCTCGCCGCGGGAGGCTTCCCTGCGATGACGGGCAACGTGCCCTTCCTGATGAAGGACGTCGTGCTGCTCGCAGTCTCCTTCTATCTGCTCAGGCAGGATGTGGTTCGCCTGACGCGGTAATCAACCGCGGCTGCATCTGCTCGCGGCCCATCGCGGACCTCTGCCTCGTCCCCGTCTGACCGCATGCCGCGCACTTCCGCCGATGCTGTTGCCTACCTCGTGGTGAGCAACAGCATCGCAGCAATGGTCCCTGTGCACGCGATAGCCTCGCGCAAGCGAGAGGCTCGGCTATTCAAGGATTTCCCGACCGCCGACAAACAACAATTGTCGCAACTTCTACACCAGCTTTCCAACGCCTTGGATCACGCTGACTGGGAGCACTAACGGATCCCACAGCAGCGGCAGTGGGGTTGTTTGGCATCATTTCCGAGCTGGCGACGCGAATTCCTGCCGCCGCGAACCTGGGGCGACAAGGAAGATCGTACCTGCAAGGATTTGGATCGGCTGCTCGTGGTGCGCCGGTTCTCATTGCCATGGTCATTGTCGATCGGGGTCAACCTGCCACTGCGACGACCGGCTTGGCCTTCGGTGCCTTGTCGGCGTTCTTGGACCAGGACCTGTAGTACGCCAGCGCGGTCATCATCAGGATGCCGGCAATGCTGACCACGATCTGCATCCAGATCGCGCCGGAGATCTCGACCAGCACGACGTGTGCGGCGAAGGACAGGAATATACCGGCGCAGAACACTTCGAGCGACTGCTGACCGCATTTGATCGCGGGCCGAAAGATCGCCCATTCCAGCCCCGGCCAGTCGCGCGGCAGCAGACGAACGACGAAGAACGCGAACACGACGAAGTGCAGGAGGCGATAGGGCGCGAGGTTGGTCTTGTCGTTCGGATTGAAGGCGCCGTAGATCTCCGGCGGAATCAACGACCGCAGTTCGTCAAACCGGGCCGCCATTGTCATCACCAGGGCGAACAGAAGATAGCCGATGCCGAGCACCAGCGCGGCACGTGACCGGATGAACGGCATCGCCTGCGCCGATCCGCCGAGCGCAAACCAGGCCCCGAACGTGAACAGAAACTGCCATGCGAACGGATTGAAATACCAGACGCCGGCTGGATAGGCCGAAACGTTCCAGCCGAAGTGCCTGGCCGCCAAATAGAGCAAGGTCGAAGCGGCCAGGGTCATGTTGGGTCTGCGCAGCATCAGCCAGAGTATCGGCGGGAAGACGCCCATCAGCACGATGTAAAGCGGCAGCACGTCCATGTTCACCGGCTTGAAGCGAAGTATCAGCCCCTCGAACAGGAACTGCGCGGGATGTTCGAGGAAGCCGCGTATGTTGAAGTCATCGGTGAAGCCGGAATCACCATAGCTCTGCGCGACATATCCGATTTCGGCGAGATAGAGCACGAAAAGGAAGACGTGCGCGACGTAGATCTGCCAGACCCGCTTCAGAAGCCTCGTTGCGCCGATGATAAACCCGCGTTCGAGCATCATCCGCGCGAAGACGAAGGCAACAGTGTAGCCGGAAATGAAGATGAAGAGATCCGCAGCGTCGCTGAAGCCGTAATTCCGCGTTGTCACCCAGTTCACGATGTTGTTGGGGATATGATCGAGGAAGATTCCCCAATTGGCGACACCTCGGAACAGGTCCAGCCGGAGATCTCGGCCTTTGGTCGGGAGCGTCGCGAGAATCTTCATCGTCAATGCACCGAAGCTCGAACACGCGGCATCTCTTCCGCCGACGACCCGCCTGCGCAGCGCCTCCGTTTACGACGTCCAGAGCCCGCCCCGGCATTTCGACGTGATCGCTCCGAGCATAACGGCCCAAGACTGCCGGTATTGTACATTCGTGCGCATGTTGGATGTGAGATCAACAGAAAGACAAGGGACGAGGCCGGCGGAACAACCCCGACTTTCAATTTGCCTCCGGAAAATGCCATCCTGTCCATGAGTCACGACGCGCGACGCGATTGCGCGAGGCAGGTCTCGATGGTGCCCGCCTGTCCATCGACTCGAACCAGCAGCACCCCTCGGCCGGTCTCTGGAGCTCATTGGGACTGCGAACTCTTGCCACACGAATCGACGGAATTGCCCTGGACCTCTTATGCCTGGCTCGCACGGACGGATGCTCGGCAACGATCGGCCGAACATCCGGTTTCGACCTCACCACCGC
>NZ_JBFULU010000087.1:0-14505 GCF_054049735.1 Bradyrhizobium sp. P5_C12 | reverse complement strand
TACGAATTCGAACGGCCTCATCGAATGCCTGCTTGAACAAGGAAATCGCGTCCTGGAATGATTTGACATCCGGTAGTGACGTCGAAACCGGCGGCGAGAAATAACGTGTCGTCGTCAGCGTTCCGCTCTGCCACGTGGCATAGTGACCTGGCGGCAGCTTCTTCAGCTTACGAAAAAACGTGGAAGGCCCCGGAACGTATCGATTGAGAAGATAGTGGCCTAGTGCTTCGGAATCGAAGTCTCGTCTAAACCCCGGAAACTGAATGAGCGATTCGATCTCCGAGCCGAAGACAAAACCACCTTCCAGCTCGCCGACAAACAATGGCTTTTTGCCGAAGGCATCGCGGGCAAGTATTAGCCGCTGCTCCGTTTCATCCCACAACGCAAAGCCGAACATGCCACGAAATCTACGTATCGCGTCAAGTTGCCAAGCACGATACGCCTCTATGAGCACCTCGCTGTCTGAGTTCGTGCGAAACCGATGG
This sequence comes from Bradyrhizobium sp. P5_C12, assembly GCF_054049735.1. NCBI lineage: Bacteria > Pseudomonadati > Pseudomonadota > Alphaproteobacteria > Hyphomicrobiales > Nitrobacteraceae > Bradyrhizobium > Bradyrhizobium sp. P5_C12. Next base: position 14,020 of record NZ_JBFULU010000087.1, on the reverse strand, counting down.
CCAAGTCCAACAAGTTCCTGTCGCAGTTCAACGTAGTTATAGATTTCGCCGTTGAAGATTAAGGTGAAGCGGCCATCCTCACTCGACATCGGCTGCGCGCCGCCACCAATGTCGATAATCGAAAGCCGGCGGTGACCGAAGCCGATTTGAAATCGCTCATCCGCCGTTTCGTAAAGCCGGTAGCCCGAGCCGTCTGGCCCCCGATGTAACATCAAATCGGTAAGCTTGATGAGAGTTTCGCGATCCTGATACTTGGCGGGACCAAGAACCCATCCGAATATCCCACACATTGTTAAATGCCTTATCTGGACGATAGTTGGATGATACTCGTCACGCCATATGCTCGTTTCTGGCTACCGCTCCGATTTGAGCTATCAATCAACTGAAGGTCAGAAGGCTGAAAACGCGGTTACCCAAGATGAGATCGCTCGCATCAGCGCGCGCTCGCGGCGTCGACTCAAATTAAAGTATGGCAGTCTGTCGCTCGCGGCTTGGTGAACACCTTAGGGCAGCTTGGTGAATACGTTAGACTGAATGGCCTACCTCACCCGCGCCAGGCGGCAACCCGCTGTTCGCTCGCGGTGCTATGCCTAACCTCTGGCGTACAATGGCTTGGGCCAGAATGCCGGCGAACAATGTATTGGTCTTGGCATATCGCCACCACATGCGTCCTGGCTCCTGATAGACGCGGTAGAGCCATTCAAGCCCGAGGTGCTGCATGCGAACAGGCGCCCGCTGTACCGCGCCGGCAAGAATATCGAACGAGCCGCCGACACCCATGATGAAAGGCACGCCGAGCACATCGCGATAGGACGCAAGAAAGCGCTCCTTGCGCGGCGAAGGCATGCCGATAAAGAGGCAGTCGGCGCGACTAGACCGAATTTCACGGACCACTTGGGCCTCCTGCTCGCGTGTGAAGTAGCCGTCCCTGAGGCCGGCGAACGCGATCGAGGGATGCTTGTCGAGGACTCGCCGCGCGGCCTGTTGCAACACGCCAGCAGTCGCTCCGAGAAAATACGGTTTGAAGCCGTCCTTTTCACATAGTGCTAGAATCTCGGTAAGCAGATCGATGCCGGTCACGCGCGACTGGACCGGCAGGCCGAGTGCCCGCGCCCCCCACACTATGCCCATGCCATCAATGCTGATCACATCACTGCTAACGACATCGGCAGCAAGCATCGGGTCAAAGCGCATGCTGACTAACTTGGCAACGTTGAGCGCAACATGTTGCAAACGCTGCTGGCTACGCATCGCCGTGCGTGCGAGCTCGACCGTATCAGCCATCGTAAGGACATCAATGGGGCACCCTAGAAATGACGCACGCATCGCCATCCTCCGCTTACCGCCGTGCAGGCGCAGCCAGGTCTGAACCTCAATCTTCGTCAAAGCGACGATAGCTTAGGGCGTGCTGAGCAAGTGCAAGCAGAAGGGTTGGTACCCTGGGGCTGAATGGCTACCCAATTGTGAGTAAGTCCGTGTTGAACAGAGTCTCGGTCGTTGCCGTCCACCTGATCCTGCTACGTGAGAGCGGAGCCCGAACACAGCCGCGATCGCTGCGAAAGCTCGCAAGCCTCCAGGCGGCTGGCTGGTGTGGCGTGTAGGTCGGTGGCACTGGTCGGTCGCCGTGGCGTTGAGGTAGCCAGGCAGTACGAATTTCGCAAAAGGCGGCTAGGAATGTTCAGTGGGGCGAGTCGGGCGAACGTCCGGGCCAACCGCTGGAACGCTTCGCAATCGTGTGCTGTCGGACTGTCGCTATAGCGGGCTGCGGTCTGTCCAGCCCGCGTAGCCCGATTGAGCAGCAACGTCTTTCATTTGGCAGTCGAGATTGGATTAAGAAGCTGCTAGAGATTGTCTCGTCTTATGATCTTCAGCTAGCAGGGCACCACGGAAACTATCCCGCGTCGGTGCGCAGTGTTCTCGGAAGAGCGTCGGATTGATCTTCCCGTTAAGGTTCGCACTGTTGACGGGCATTGGCATGGCGCCGCCGTAGCGTGTTGACAGATTTTCGGTGTATTTGATGAGTACGACCCAGAATACCCTTCGGTTGATCGTAGCCACGCCCTACGGCCTGCATGGCCGAGGAGGAATTGATCGCCTTACGGATCTCATCATCGATACAATCGATCAACGCGGAGATCTTGGCGTCAAGGCCGAGCGACTGGTAACCAGGGGACAGAAGAGCAGGTATTGGGGAGTGGTGGTCTTTGCCCGGGCACTGATTCAATTCGGTGTCGCAGCAGGACGCGGGAAGGTTGACCTGGTTCATTTTCAGCTTGCATGGCGCGGGAGCGCGTACCGCAAGCTGATCATCGCGGCTATAGCGCGCTATTTTGGGGTGCCCTATGTCGTGCACCTTCACGCCGGCCAGTTTGATCAGTTCTGGGCAGGAGCCGGGACATATTTGCGTCGAAGCATCAACCGATTGTTCGTGGATAGTGCGGCGATCATCGTGCTAGGCGACTATGGTGCGCGCGTCATTCTCGATCGGCTTCCCAGCCTTCGCGATAAAATAATGATTCTTCCGAACGCAAGCACGTCCCCGAGCCAACCAAACCTGGGCCGATCGGAATGCGGGCAAATTCGCATTACCTTTCTCGGCTTCCTTGAACCAGAAAAGGGGGTGCCGCAACTCGTTGATGCACTTGGAAAACTGGCATGCCGCACTGACTGGACCGCGACCATAGCTGGAAGCGGAGAAGTAGAGCAAACCCGCGGTCAGGCTCAACGGCTCAAAATCGCCGATCGCGTGGACTTCCCAGGCTGGCTCGGCCATTCAGAGACCGCGGCGCTGCTCCAGCAGACCGATATTCTCACGCTCCCATCTTTTGTCGAATCTCTGCCAATGGCGGTCATCGAAGCCTTCGCTTACGGTATAGCTGTGGTCGCAACACCTGTTGGTGCGGTTCCCGAAGTCGTTGCTCACGAGCGCAACGGGCTCCTGGTGCCTGTGGGGGACGCTGAGGCGCTTGCCAATGCACTTGAGCGATTGCTCGAAGATGGAGCGTTAAGGCGTCGCCTGGGCGACGCCGCCCGCCGCGACCATGCGGAACGATATGAAATCAACACCTACATAAAGCGACTGGTATCGATCTGGCGAAAGGCCGCACAAGAGCCGGAGACACGTGCCTGACGCCGACCCTATTTGGCTTCTTGGAAAGGGACCTTTGGCAACCGCGAGTCGTAGCTTCGTGCGGACTGCCCCCCGCTACTGCGGGTCTGCAGCGGCGATCGTCTCAATGGTGGCGAACCACAGTTCACGGGCGCGCCTCCCGAAAGTTGCGGTGGTCTCAGCTCACCGTCGCCCGGCCAAGGCCCGAAGCATCTCTTCCAAGGGCTGCCGATGGGATCGTCTCGAAAGTAGCGTTTGCGCTGCCAACTGCACCCCATTCATTCGCGCCGCGAACGAAATTTCCGAGTCAAACGCACTGCTCACCCCAATGCGGGGAAGCGCGAATTGTTTGAGGCGATCGTTGCCCAGCTGACCGTGTCGCGTTGTTACGGCGCTCAAATAGCCCACCTCTTTGGCGAGATGCTCTTCACGCGCACCGCACGCCCCATACGGATAAGCGTGATGCCGGACAGGCAACTGAAGTAAGTTCTCCAGATAGTTGCGGTTATCGGCCATCTCGGCTCGCGCTAAGGTCGCGTCAAGGGTCGCCAGCGCTGCGTGTGAGGTAGTGTGCCCGCCAATTGATGCGAGAGGATGACGCGATAACTCTTGAAGCGCGCCCTCGTCAAGGAAGTATTGGTTGTTCAACGTCGATATCGAAATACCAGCATTGTTGAAGGTCGGCGCAAGCATTTCGGCACGTTTGTAATCCTGGTGAACCCACTGGTCGACTCTTGTCAGGGCGAACCGCTTGCTCTCGAAGTCTGGACAATGAAACCGAATGCCCATTGCATCGATTGTGATGTCATCTCTTGAGCGAAACAGCTCGCGCAATCCTAACCACCAGGACTGCATGGTCCGCGTTAGCGCAGCCGTCGGCACGTACACCATGAATGGAGCGTTGTTACGCTCAAGGATTGGAAGCGCCACCGAGACATTGTCCCGGTACCCGTCATCGAATGTGAGGACCGCGTAGCGGCGCGATTGGTCATTTCTGGCCAGTCGCTCAAGGCACTCCTCGAGGCTGACAATCGCCCATCCTTCCTGTTGGAGCCAACTGAGGGAGTATTCAAATARTTCAACGGAAGTTCCGGTCATTAATTCCGACCGACAATCCCGCTGAATTTCGTGAAACATTACGATCGCCGCCCTACCAGCGAAGATCCTGCGAAAGGCCGGAAAAAATCCGGCGCTCCCGATTGCATGAAATACAAGGTCTTTAACCTGCCGCTTCAATTGAGGCGAGCTCCGCAGTGGTGATTGATCCGTTCGGCCCTAGGCGACACCGACGCTCAGGGCACAACTTCGATACAAGTTTAGCTAGAGGCTGCGAATAACGCACTTCGATTTGAGTTCAGCCGGTGCCACGTTGTGGCTACCCCATCTTGAGTATTGGTCGGCCCTTGGACGGGTGGTACCGTGGGGAATGGCCTCCCAACTTCTGATGGACTCGAAGCGGGCGCACCACTACAGGGTGGAGATCAGGCTCGCGGATCGGTTACGCAATTCTTCGCGCGCGGAGCGCAAGCAACTTTACAGCTCGGTGTATGAAGAGCTGTTTCGCGAGGTGCCGTACCACCCGCTGCTCGTGCTTAAGAGCCAGGGGGCGGTGAAGCGGGCCGAGTTGCAGGAGCTGTTCGAGACGCTCCGTCCGTTCCTGAATCCTGACACGGTCTATGCGGAGATCGGAGCTGGCGACTGCGCGCTCACGATGCTCGTCGCGCCGCAGGTGCGGAAAGCCTACGCGATCGATGTCTCCGAGACGGTGACGCGCGGCGCGAGCGCACCGAGCCTTGAAGTCGTGCTCTCCGACGGCATCAGCATTCCAGTAAAGGCGACGCTGATCTTCTCGAACCAGCTGATGGAGCATCTCCATCCGGATGACGCCCGCGACCAGCTCGCGAACRTGTTCGCCGCGCTAGAGCCCGGCGGAAAATACTTCTGCATCACGYCGAACCGCATGAACGGCCCGCACGACRTCTCCGGCGGCATCGATGAAGTGGCGCGGGGCTTTCACTTGCGCGAGTACACGAATCGTGAACTAGCGAGCCTGTTCCGCTCCGCGGGTTTCGCGCGGGTGCAGGCTTTCGTGCGCATCCGCAACTTCCAGACGACGCTGCCGCTGGGCGTTGTGATCGCGCTCGAAACCGTCGTCGGCTGCCTGCCGCGGAGCCTCGGATGGCGCGTTTCGAACCTGCCGATACTGCGCCGCATCCTCGGAATCCAGCTCATCGCGACGCGTCGCTGAGGACACGTCTCAGACGCTCCTGGAGTGGTCGACAACCAGTATTTGTTCGGCGACAAGCTGCTGATTCCTGACCGGCGGCAACCGAAACGCCGCCGCTCGTTGGCGAGATCTCGCAACCGGCCACGCAGAGCCGCGTCCAGAGGCCGTTGCGCGCTTGGCGGCGGGGCCTAGCCAATTTTTGAAAGCGGCTCGCGAAGGGCAGCCGCATCGAGCTCTGCTCGGCCAGAAGCTTCTTCAGCTTCGCGTTCTCCTCTTCCAAGGCCATTAGCCGCTTCGCCTTGCAAACGTCCATGCCGCCGAATTTGGCCTTCCAATTTGTGGATCGTCGCCTCGGAGACCCCATGCCTGCGCGCGAGGTCGGTCGTCTTCGCCCACCCTCATGCTCCTTCGATACCGCGATAATCTGCTCTCCCGTGAACCTTGCTCGCTTCATCTGTCCCTGCTTCTTCGGCCCGGGCTCTAACTCGTTCTGGAGGAAATATTCGGTCGCAGGTCAAGTGTAAGCAAAAGGGCTGGTGGCGGGGGCTGAGTGGCCACCCAATTGAGTACTCGGTGATGAACGAATTCGCGATCGCTGCCGTCTATGTAGACCCGCAACCTGAACGCCGCGCCCGACTTCTGGGTGCTCATTCCGATGCATCATGCACAACGAGCCTCGGCTTCGCTGATCGATTGGGTCGACGATAACGCGAAATCCAAGGGAAGCCGACGGGGTAGTCCGAAAGGGCCGGCACTTGAGGCGAATTTGACCGTAGGATACGAGCGTATAACCACGTTACCGTGGTCCTTTCGCACACTGTTGCCCGGGTCGCCAGGGCTGAACGCCCCTGCTGAGTGCGCCGCATCGGAGAGGCCGGCCGGACGGGAAGTCAGCCTGCGCCAAGGGAGCCAAGTCGATGAAAGCACGAACCCGGATTCCGCTGACGAACGGTTGGGATCACGCGATGGAGGTGATGTCCCGCGAGATTCGCTCGATCAAGGATCCTGGCAAGGTTCTTGATATCCTCGAAGCTGGTTGCGGCCAGAAGTGGGATCTCGACATCGGCGGCGGCGGATATGTGCTGACCGGCATCGACCTCGACCCCGAAGCCCTTCGCATCCGGCGCGACGAAACGAAGGACCTCCACGAAGGCATCGTCGGGGATCTGCGCACGGCCGATTTCGGTCAGCGGACCTTCGACGTCATCTTCAACTCCTTCGTCCTGGAGCACGTACCGGGGGCGCAGCAGGTCCTGGAGAACTTCAACAGATGGGTGAAACCGGGCGGGCTGATCATCATCATGATCCCCGACCCCTATTCGGCGTACGGCTTCACCGCCAGGATGACCCCGCACTGGGTTCACGTGCTCTTCTATCGCCTGATCCTCGGATGGAAGAACGCCGGCAAGCCAGGCTACGGCCCCTACAAGGTCACCTACGACCAGGTGGTGTCGCGCGAAGGCATTCGGGCGTTCTGCGAAGAGAACGGACTGGTCCTGGCCGCCGAATACGGGATGCCTAGCAGCCACGGCCTGAACAACAACAGCCTCAAGCTCAAGCTGGTGGAAGCGTACAAGAAGACGCTTCATGTCCTGTCCCTCGGCCGCCTGAGCTCCGATCACAACGACATCATCTTTATCATCCGCAAACCGGCTCTTCCCGCGAGGGCGGACCTGCAGGTCAGCACTGCCGTTCCCGCCTGATTTGCAGGTTCTAGCGACGGGTCATATCTATCAAGCGCCGGCGGATCGCGCGGCGCAGAGCCGCCACGCTTCCCGGCATTCTCGTGATTTATCGCCAAGTCGGATTCCTATGAAGTCGCGGTGCGAACGGAAGAAGATCGAGATGCTGTTCGCACGCCTGAAGCGCATCCTGCGCTTCGACCGGCCCAGGTTGAGAGACCCATCAGCGGCTCGAGACGAGTTTCTCCCCACGGCTCAGATCCTAAGGAAGCAATAATCGAGCGACCTCATGAGCGGTGAAGCCGCGTTGCTTCCCTGTTTTGTTTGGGCCTCCAACGCGATCACCGTACCGCATCGGCGTGATCAAGCTTCCCGGCGGAGACGACCTCTTTCCGCGAAGGAGCGGATGGAGGCGGATCTTTGGTGACGGGTCGCGCAGTCCAGATTTTGATGATCTGCGGGACCGACCTAAACGTTGGTATAAATCATACTTTGAAAGTTTTTTCGCCACTTTTGCTTATTAACCCGCAAGCGAGCTATCGGGGGGGCAAGTTCCCGAAGCTTTGAAATCCGCTCGCGGTCCGAGGCTGCGATGCGTTGAAATGTGTTCGCGAAGCCAGTCGCTGCGAGCATGCGGTATGTTGCGCGCCATCGTGATGCGCGGCAGTGGAATGCCCTCGTCAACGTCAACGAGAAACAACTTCCGTAACTCGAAGGAGTCTGAAATTGGATACTACCGGCACGATCACGTCATTCTCGGCTGCGCCGAAAACGTACCTTAGCATTGGGGGGGACAGCTACTACGTTCAGACCCCGGGCAAGAGCTACAGCATGACCAATCTCGACCCCCAGACTCTACAATTTTCAATTCAACCTGGCGATCGCGCCTGGTTCGATGGATCAGGTGTCGATCGCTCTGAAATAATGTTGGCTAACTATATTCAACCGGGGACTCCCACCGCCATCGACTACCAGTTTGCGGTGCAGCCCAACGGGCCAAACAACACATTCGTCAACAACGCATGGTTCTTTGTTACCGCAGAAATGCATGATGGCGGCACTGTGGCTGGAACCTCGCCGCCATTCGCAGTTCAGCTCGCCGGCGACCATCTGCAGCTTGTCGCGCGCTATGTCCAACCTGGCGGGAATCCCGCCCAGGGCTCCTCCGATCTGCATAATCTGGTGCTATGGACCGACCCGAACCCGATTGTTCCGGGGAAGTATTACGACATCAACATCCAGGCCAACGTCTCGAACAGCGGCGGCGGCTATCTCAAGCTGGCGGTCGACGGCCAGCAGGTCGTGAACTATTCCGGCCCGCTGGGCTATGGCTCGCCGACCTATTGGGAAGAAGGCCTGTATCGGAATTCAGGTCCTACCGAGAGCGTGACCGCCGACTTTCGCAATTTGACGCTGGTCACTGGGTCGACGGCAAACGGCTGGCAGGGTGTGGGCGGCGCGCCCACGTCGCCAACCACCCCGCCAAACGTCGCGCCGACAGTGACCCAGGCCACCGCTTCACCGGGGACAGGAATCGAGCATGTCGGCGATACCATCACATTGACGCTCGGCTTTAGCGAGGCCGTGACCGTCACGGGCACGCCCACACTGAAGCTCAACGACGGCAATACCGCCACCTATGTCGGTGGTTCCGGTACGGGCACGCTCACCTTCCGCACCACGGTTGCGTCGACCGACACGAATACCTCGGCGCTCGCCATCACCGGTGTCAATCTTCCGAGCGGCGCGAGCATCAAGGACGCCTCCGGTCTCGCGGCGAACCTGTCGGGTGCGGTGAAGACCTTCACCGGTCTCCAGATCGATCCGATCTCGCCGGCGGTGACACAGGCCACGGCCTCTCCGGGAACGGGCATCGAGCATGCCGGCGATACCATCACGCTGTCGCTCGCCTTCAACGAGGCCGTGACGGTGACGGGCACGCCCACGCTGTCGCTCAATGACGGCGGTACGGCCACTTATGCCGGTGGTTCTGGCACGGGCACGCTCACCTTCAAGACCACCGTCGCCTCGACCAACACGAATACGTCGGCGCTCGCCATCACCGGGGTCAATCTTGCGAGCGGTGCGAGCATCAAGGACGCCTCCGGGGTCGCGGCGAACCTGTCGGGTGCGGTGAAGACGTTCACCGGTCTCCAGATCGATCCGATCTCGCCGGCGGTGATGCAGGCCACGGCTGCTCCGGGAACAGGCACCGAGCATGTCGGGGACACGATCACGCTGGCACTCGGCTTCAACGAGGCCGTGACGGTGACGGGCACCCCCACGCTGTCGCTCAATGACGGCGGCACGGCCACTTATGCCGGTGGTTCGGGTACGGGCACGCTCACCTTCAAGACCACGGTCGCCTCGACCAACACCGCCACCTCGGCGCTCGCCATCACCGGGGTCAATCTTGCGAGCGGTGTGGCCATCAAGGACGCGAGCGGTGTCGCTGCCAATCTTGCCGGCGCCGTGAAGACGTTCTCCGGCCTGCAGGTCGACCCGACGTCATCGACGCCGCCGACGACGCCCACGACGCCCACGACGCCGACGACGCCAACGACACCAACGTCGCCGCCGACCCCATCCGCGACCAAGCCTGTCCTCACGATCGCGGATGACTCGCTCTGGGTGGCCGGAAGAGGTGGTACCGTCGATCTCGGGACGAAGGTGACAACGACCGATTCGAACGATCTCGTGACCGTGCACATCACGGGGTTGCCGAAATATGAATCGATCACCGACAAGCTCGATGGTCGGACGTTCCGGGGAAATGACATCACGCTGACGGCCGCGCAGGTCGACAGCGGACTGACGCTGACCTCGACCTACAGGGGCGGGGGTCATCCGGTTGCGACACTTACGCTGACGGCAAGTGCGAAGGATCCGTCAACCGGTGCGGTTGCGACGGCTTCGCCGCAAACCATCACCGTGACGGATCCTCGACCCGCGACGACCACGACCACGACAACCTCGTCGCACCACCACCACCACACCGCGACGGCTCATCAGCCCGTTGCCACCACGACGGCCGCGACCCCGACGACCTCGCAGACGACCGAGTCTGCGGATCATCATCAGCAGACGGCCGCCGCACACACGGGGGTCTTGGCGAACCAGGGCTTTGCGCTGCTCCAGCAGCATTTTGACCCGGCCGCCAGCACCCTGGCAACGACCGCTGCGCAGCCGATCAGTGCGGCAGATCATCCGGCCGCGACCGGCTCCACGCTGGCGTCCATGGCAAGCCAGAGCTTTGCGCTGCTGAACCAGTATCTGGCCGCTCACACCGGCCATGTGGATCCCGGTCAGATCGTGGCGGCTCTGTCGCAAGCGACCGGTTGGGGCCACGACTCGTTGCTGGCGCGGCCGCAACATTAATGCCGGGCCGCACCCAGGCTCAGCGCCTGGGTGCGGCACCGTCACTGCTTGGGAATGCATGAGAAGGAACATCGTACGCGGCCGGTAGCCGCGAAGGGTTGAGTAAAAAATGGCGATCCAGAATGGAAATGCCCATGCCGCAGATCTCGGGCTTCGATCCCTGGCTCTGTTCCTGCGCCTTCATGGCGTGAACGCCGAGCCTGACCAGCTCCGCGACCGTTGCGGGGAGAGCGCAATCGGCATCCGTGCGATGCTGCGTTGCGCCCGCGATTTCGGATTGAAGGTCGGTTCGCGCACGACACATTGGAAACAACTCGCAGGCATCAGTCTGCCCGGAATCGCAGCGCTGCGTGATGGCGGCTTCCTGCTGCTCGGGAAGGTCGAGGAGGACGCCGCGCTTGTGCTGCATCCGACCGCGACGCATCCGAAGTTGATGCCGCGTGCGGAATTTGAAGAGATCTGGGACGGCCGCTTGATCCTGACCGGATCTCATGGCCTCGCAGATCTGGCGCAGCATGCCTTTGCCGGTCTGATTGCGCGCGGGCGTGATCTGGTTGCGCTCGCAGGCGATGCTCTGGCGTCTGCACGGTCCGCCGGTCATCGCGATATACCCGTCCAGGAGCCGGGTCCCGAGCCCGCGGAAGGCGATGAGTCGGGGCTCATTGCGATGGCGATATTGCTGCGTTGCCACGGCATTGCGGCCGACCCGGAGCAAATTCGCCATCGCATGGGAACCTCGCGGGTCGGTGTGACCGAAATCCTGCGCTGTACCAGGGAGTTCGGCCTCAAGGCCCGGGCCCAGCGGTCGAGCTGGAATAGGCTTGCCGTCACGCCGTTGCCGGCAATCGCCGCGCTGCGCGACGGCAGCTTCCTGATCCTGGGCAAGGTCATCGACGACAAGCTTCTTGTTCAGCGTCCATTGTCTTCCCGGCCCGAATCGATAACGCAGGCCGAGCTCGAGGCCATCTGGGACGGCGACATCATCCTGATGACCCGGCGTGCGGCCCTGACGGATCTCTCCAGGCGATTCGATATCGGCTGGTTTCTCGGTGCGGTCCACAAGTATCGCGGGCTTCTCGGCGAGGTGCTGATCGCGTCGTTCTTCCTTCAGGTCTTTGCCCTCGTCGCCCCGCTGTTCTTCCAGGTCGTCATCGACAAGGTACTGGTGCATCGGAGCATCAGCACGCTCGACGTCCTGGTCGCGGGTCTCGTCGCGTTGACCTTGTTCGAGACCGTTCTCGGCACGTTGCGCGTCCATCTGTTCGCGCACACGACGAACCGCATCGACGTCGAGCTCGGCGCCCGGCTGTTTCGTCACCTGATGGCGTTGCCGATCGCATATTTCCAGACACGCCGCGTCGGCGATTCGGTCGCACGCGTTCGCGAGCTTGAGAACATCCGGCAGTTCCTGACGAGCTCGGCGCTCACCCTTGTCGTCGATCTCCTGTTCACTGTCGTCTTCCTTGCGGTCATGTTCTACTATTCGACCGCGTTGACATGGATCGTTCTGGCGTCGTTCCCGTTCTACATCGGAATTTCCGCCGGCGCCGCGCCGCTGTTTCGCCGGCGACTCGATGAGAAGTTCAATCGCGGCTCGGAGAACCAGGCCTTCCTGGTCGAAAGCGTCACGGGCGTCGAGACGCTGAAAGCGATGGCAGTTGAGCCCCAAATGCAACGCCGCTGGGAGGAGCAACTCGCCGGCTACGTGGGGGCGAGCTTCCGCGTACTCAGCCTGAACAACACGGCGAGCCAAGCGGTCCAGATGATCAACAAGCTGGTCACGGCCGCAACGCTCTACTTCGGCGCCAAGTTCGTGATCGGCGGCGACCTGACCGTCGGAGAGCTGGTGGCGTTCAACATGCTGGCGGGGCGGGTAAGCATGCCGGTGCTTCGGCTCGCGCAGATGTGGCAGGATTTCCATCAGGCCCGGCTGTCAGTCGATCGTCTCGGCGACATTCTCAACACCATCCCGGAGCCAAGCTTCAGTTCGGCCCGCGCCGCGCTGCCGGCGATCCGCGGCAAGGTCGTATTCGAGCACGCGACCTTCCGCTACCGCGCCGATGGCCCCGAGGTGCTGCACGACGTGTCCTTCGGCGTCGAGCCCGGCCAGGTCGTCGGTATCGTTGGCTCTTCGGGCTCGGGCAAGAGCACCATCGGCAAGCTGATCCAGCGTCTCTACGTGCCGGAGAGCGGACGCGTACTGGTCGACGGCGTTGACCTCGCGACGGTCGACCTGACCTGGCTTCGGCGTCAGATCGGCGTGGTTTTGCAGGAGAACGTGCTCTTCAATCGCTCGATTCGCGAGAACATTGCGCTCGCCGACCCGGCCATGCCCATGGAGCGCGTCATCGAGGCGGCGTCACTCGCCGGCGCTCACGACTTCATCCTGGAGCTGCCCGAGGGCTATGACACCATCGTCGGCGAACGCGGCAGCAGTTTATCCGGCGGGCAGCGCCAGCGTGTCGCGATCGCTCGCGCACTCATCACCAACCCGCGTATCCTCATCCTCGACGAGGCTACCAGCGCGCTTGATTACGAAAGCGAGCGCGCCATCCAGCAGAACATGAGACGGATCGCCGCCGGCCGGACTGTGTTCGTCATCGCGCATCGGCTCTCGACCGTGCGCAATGCGAACCGGATCGTTACACTCGAGCATGGCCGCATCGTCGAGGATGGTAGCCACGATGAGCTGATCCGCTCGAATGGGCGCTACGCAAACCTCCACTACCTGCAGGCCGGTATCCATGACGTCCGCTAGCCGAAATATCGTTCCGTTTCCGAGAGCCGAGGTTCGACGGCGCGAGCACGAGATTGCATTTCTGCCCGCGGCGCTCGAGATCACCGAATCGCCGCCGTCGCCGATCGGTCGCGCGATCGGGGCGAGCATCATCGCGGTCTTTTGCGTCGCGCTGTTGTGGGCATCGTTGGGCAGCGTCGATATCGTCGCCACCGCGACAGGCAAGATCGTGCCTGGCGGGCGTACCAAGCTGATCCAGCCGTTCGAGACGGGCGTTGTCCGCGCCATCCACGTACGTGACGGGCAGAGCGTCAAGGCCGGCGACGTTCTGATCGAGCTGGACCCAACGATGACGGAAGCCGATCAGGAGCGCGGGAGAAGCGATCTCGTTGCGGCCGAACTCGACGTCGCGCGGCTGCGCGCAGCGCTCACCGATGATCCGCTTGCCGCCTTCCGATCACCGCAGGGCGCAAGTGCCGGGGAGATCGAGATGCATCGCCAGTTTCTGATCAGCCAGCGCGCCGAGCAGAACGCCAAGCTTGCGGAGATCGAGCGCCAGCAAGGTCAGAAGGAGGCGGAGCGGGCGACCACCTCGGCGAGCGTGGCGAAGCTCCAGGCGACGATACCGGTGCTCCAGGAGCGGGTCGACATTCGCAAGACTCTGGTCGACAAGGCCTTGGCTTCGAGGGTTGTCTATCTCTCCGAGTATCAGGAGCTGGTCGGCCTTCAGCAGGATTTGGTCCTCCAGCAGAGCCGGCTCCGCGAAGCCGACGCCGCCATCGCCTTGCTGAAGGAAACGAAAGAGAGGACCGCCGCGGAGTATCGGCGTGCCACCTATGACGCACTTGCGAAAGCCGAGCAGAAGGCGGCGAGCGCTGCGCAGGAAG
>NZ_JBFULU010000086.1:0-15048 GCF_054049735.1 Bradyrhizobium sp. P5_C12 | reverse complement strand
ATGCAGGAGTACGTCACGCTCGCGGTGTTGGCGCTCCACCGCAACCTTCCTGCCTATGTCGATTTGCAGCGACGACGTGAATGGCGGGTGCTGTCGCAGAAGCAGGCCGCCGATCGGCGGGTCGGGCTGCTCGGGCTTGGCGTACTCGCCCGCGCCGTGCTGGAGAGCCTGAAACCTTTCGGCTTTGGCTTGAGTGGCTGGAGCCGATCGGACAAGACGATCGAGGGAATTGCAACATATTGCGGTCAAGCCGGGCTCAGCCAGATGCTCGCCGAGACCGACATCCTCGTCTGCCTGCTCCCTCTCACGGAGGAAACGCACGGAATGTTGGATCGCGACCTGTTTGCACAGTTGCCGAAAGGCGCAGCTCTCGTCCATGCGGGGCGCGGCGCACAGCTCGATCCGCTAGCGTTGCTCGCTGCCCTGGACACAGGTCATCTCGCCGGGGCCATGATCGATGTCACCGAACCAGAGCCTCTACCGGCCGATCACCCGCTATGGACTCACCCCGGAGTGCTGCTTACCCCGCATGTGGCAGGCGCAACGCAGGCGGAAACCGCTGCGCGCGCGGTCATCGACAACATCAAGCGACACGAGGCGGGTCTCGATCCCATCGGACTCGTGGATCGGACTCGCGGTTACTGAGAGGAGCTCAAAATGTTGCTGAAACTGATTGATCCAAATCCGACTTTCGCCCCGAAAGAATCGACGCCCTTGCCGGAGCGGCTCATTGCCGGCGCCCCCAACTACAAGACCTGGGCGCAGGACGTGGCCAAGGGTGAACGCGTGCATACCGGCGTCTGGGAGGCGACCCAAGGCGAGACACGTTCCATCAAGGGTGACACTTTCGAGTTCTGTCATGTCATCTCGGGCGTCGTCGAGATCACGCCCGACGGCGGCGCTCCTCTGACCTTCAGAGCTGGCGACAGCTTCCTCATGAAGCCCGGATTTACCGGCGTGTGGAAGACCGTCGAGACCGTCCGCAAGATCTACGTCACAGTGTCATGAGCCTCAGCTTCGACCCCGAGCAGATCTCGCTACCCGTCGGCCACTTCATAGGTGGTCGGCTGCTGGGTGCTCCCGGCCTGCTTCCGATGCGCCGCCCGTCGGATGGCTCATTCTACGCTGAATGTCCCATCGCGTCGGAGGAGATCGTGGACGACGCGGTCCAGACCGCCAGGAAGGCTTTGAAGACCAGCAACTGGGGCGGCGTGCGGCCGCGCGAGCGAGCCAACGTGCTGCGGCGATGGGCCGATCTGATGGAGAGCGAGGCCAAGGCACTCGCTCAGCTCGAGGCGGTTTCTTCGACCCGTCCGGTCGGTCAACTGGGTGCAGGAGACATCGCGGTCACTGCGGAGCAAATTCGCTTCTTTGCTGAATTCGCCGACAAGGAGGGCAGCGATCTCGTGCCCACCGACGACAAGCATCTCGGCATGATCATGACCGAGCCCTTCGGGGTCGTCGGCGCCATCACGCCCTGGAATTTTCCAGTCTCGATGGCTGGCTGGAAGCTCGGACCGGCCCTCGCGGCGGGGAATGCGGTCGTGCTGAAGCCGTCCGAGATGACGCCGTTCTCATCGATTTTTCTCGCCCAACTGGCGGTCAAGGCGGGCGTGCCTGCGGGACTCATCAATGTCGTGCTCGGCGATGGACCTACGACCGGCGCCGCCATCACGGGACATCCCGATATTGCCAAAGTGAGTTTCACCGGATCGACCGGTGCGGGATCTGCGATCATGGCCAATGTTGCGCGCTCCGGCATCAAGCCGATGACGCTCGAACTCGGTGGCAAGAGCCCGCAGATCGTGTTTGCGGACGCCGATCTCGAACAGGCCGCCGCCGCGATTGCCGGCAGCATCCTCGCCAACGCCGGTCAGGCCTGCGTCGCCGGATCGCGCCTGATCGCGCATGGCTCCGTGGCCGAGCCACTTGTTGAAGCCATCCTCGCCCGCATGAAAGCCGTTCGCGCAGGCCCTACTTGGGACGCCGCGACGACCTATTCTCCGATCATCTCGGAGCGGCAGCGCTCGAGAATTCACGCGATCGTGCAAGCAGCATGTGCGGAAGCCGCCGAATGTCTGACGGGTGGCGTACCGATGGAGGGCAACGGCTATTTCTATGCGCCGACGCTTCTTGCAAATGTGAAGCAATCGTCTCCCGCCATTAGCGAGGAAATCTTCGGACCCGTCCTGACGCTGCAGACATTCACGACCGAGGAAGAGGCATTGGCGCTCGCCGATCACCCGACCTACGGTCTCGCCGCCGGCGTCTTCACCCGCGATCTTTCACGCGTCTTGCGCATCACACGCGCACTTTCCGCCGGCACCGTGTGGGTCAATGGCTACGGCCGATCGCGCGACCACATCCTGCCGACGGGCGGCTACAAGCGCTCCGGCATCGGCAAGGACCTCGGCCGCGAGGCCTATCACGCAAACCGCCGCTCGAAGAGCGTGCTGATCCACCTGTAGAAGCTCCATGAAGAACTACGCAATTGCACTCATTCCGGGCGACGGTATTGGCAGCGAAGTGACGGACGCCGCATGGGCGGTGCTCGAAGCTGTCGCCACGCATTCGGGCTTTGCGCTCAGTGGCACCAGATTTCCATGGTCGTGCGCCTTCTACAAGGACACGGGCATGATGATGCCTGGCGACGGCCTCGATATGCTTCGGAAGTTCGACGCAATCCTGCTCGGCGCTGTCGGCTGGCCAGCGGAAGTACCAGACGCCGTGTCGCTGCATGGGCTCTTGCTGCCGATCCGCAAGGAGTTTACCCAATACGCCAACGTTCGGCCGCACCGCCTGCTCGCCGGCGTCAACGGCCCGCTGAAAGCGACCGAGTTCGACATCCTCTGCATTCGCGAAAACACTGAAGGCGAGTACGCGGGCGCCGGCGGACGCGTGCATCAGGGCACCTCCGACGAGGTGGCAGTCGAGACCGCGGTTTTTACGCGCGCCGGCGTGGAGCGAATCCTGCGCTTCGGATTCGAACAGGCGCGCAAGCGAAGCGGAAAGCTCGCCTCGGTCACAAAATCGAATGCCCAAAAATTCTCGATGGTCTTCTGGGACGAGATGACGCGGCGCATTGCCGCCGAATACCCGGATGTCGAAGTCAAAAGCTACCACGTGGACGCGCTCGCCGCGCGCATGGTCCTCGCGCCGGAGAGCCTCGACGTTGTCGTCGCCTCCAATCTCTTCGGCGACATCCTGACCGATCTCGGCGCGGCCATCCAGGGCGGACTCGGCTTTGCCGCCTCGGCCAACATCAACCCGGACCGCAGCGCCCCTTCGATGTTCGAGCCCGTTCATGGCTCCGCACCCGACATCGCCCGTCTCGGCATTGCCAACCCGATCGCAGCCATCTGGTCAGGGGCAATGATGCTCGACCATCTTGGCGAGCACGATGCTGCGGCTCGCATCATGGCCGCGCTGGAGGCGACCACCTCCCGCGGCATCGGTACGGTTCAAGGCAAGGAGCGGACCGGCGCCATCACCGCAGCAGTGCTTTCAGAGATTTCTTAACAGACGAGGATCGGAACATGCAGAAGCTGAGCGACGACGGGCTCTTCCGCCAGCAGGGCTTGATCGGTGGCGAATGGCAAGGAGCGCTGTCGGGCAAGACCATCGACGTGATCGATCCCGCGACGCAGATGGTTCTTGGCACGGTGCCGGACATGGGGCGGGATGACACACGGGCCGCCATTGCGGCCGCCGGCAAGGCCTACCCCGCCTGGCGCGCAAGAACGAACGCGGAGCGCGCTGCGCTTCTTGAGACCTGGCACGGACTCATGATCGCGCATCTGGACGATCTCGCGCGCGTTCTGACGCTCGAGCAGGGCAAGCCGTTGGATGAGGCCAAGGGCGAGATCCGCTACGGTGCCTCCTTCGTCAAATGGTTTGCCGAGGAAGCCCGCCGGATTGGCGGCACGACGATCCCATCACCAACGGCCGACCGGCGCATCGTGGTTCTCAAAGAGCCGATTGGCGTGTGCGGCATCATCACGCCCTGGAATTTTCCGAACGCGATGATCACGCGCAAGGTAGCGCCCGCGCTCGCGGCCGGTTGCACGGTCGTGATCAAGCCCTCCGATTTCACGCCCTACTCGGCGCTGGCTCTCGCGGTTCTCGCCGAGCGCGCCGGTATCCCCGCGGGCGTGATCAACGTCGTCACCGGCCTGCCGACGGAAATCGGCGCCGAGATCATGGCCAACGAAACCGTCCGCAAGATCTCGTTCACAGGTTCGACCCGCATCGGCTCGCTGCTGATGCGCGGCGCCGCCGATAGCGTCAAGCGCATCAGCCTCGAGCTCGGCGGAAACGCGCCTTTCGTCGTTTTCGACGATGCCGATCTCGACCTCGCGGTCGAGGGCGCGATCACGTCGAAATTCCGCAACGGCGGCCAGACCTGCGTTTGCGCCAATCGGATTCTCGTGCAGGCGGGCATCTACGATGCCTTCGCGGACAAACTCGTCGCTCGCGTCAACAGCATGAAGGTGGGCCCCGGCCTAGAGCCGGGTGTTGCGATTGGACCCATGATCAACGAGGCGGCGATCAGCAAGATCAACCGCCATGTCGCCGATGCGCTGTCCAAGGGCGCTCGTATCGCCACCCGACCGGCTGCACTGCCCGAAGGTGCACAATTCACAGCCCCGATCGTCCTCACCAATGCAAATACCGAGATGGTGATGGCACACGAAGAAACATTTGGCCCGGTCGCGCCGCTGTTCCGCTTCGAGACCGACGAGGATGCGATCGCCATCGCAAATGCAACGCTCTTTGGCCTCGCCGCTTATTTCTACACCACAGACCTCAAGCGATCCTGGCGCGTTGCGGAGGCACTCGAGGCCGGCATGGTCGGTCTCAATACGGGCATGGTGTCGACGGAAGTGGCCCCCTTCGGCGGCGTCAAGCAATCCGGATTGGGGCGCGAGGGAGCGCAGGTCGGGATCGAGGAATATCTGGAAATGAAAACCTTCCATATCGGCGGGCTGGGCTAGCGGTGGCGGGCTGGAGGGCGCGCCGCTTGTGCCCTCCAGCACCGTCGGGCAACCGCGCGCCCCGTACTCAGCCGGCCGATGCTCCCGGATCGTGGCCAGAGTGAAGCGTAGAGTTGTCGCTTTCGTACTACTGAACGCGATCGAGCATCTTGTAATACATGCCGACCAGCGGCAGGAACCACGGCTTGCCGAAATGACCGGGGACGGCAGGCCAGTCGAGGCCCTTCAACGGGTTTTGATCTTCTCGTCCAAGCATCGCATCAGCGATGACCATGCCAAGATGGGTCGACAGCTGCGCACCATGGCCTGAATAACCCATCGCATACCAAAGGCCGTCCTGGTAGCCGGCGCGCGGATAGCGATCGCTAGTCATGTCAACGAGCCCACCCCAGCAATAGTCGATCGCGATGCCGGCAAGTTGCGGAAAGATGTGCGCGAGAGCATCCGCGAGCACGGCGCCGCTCTTGGCGTCGGAGCGCTGATCGGATGTCGCCGAGAATCGCGCACGTCCCCCGAAAATCAATCGGTTGTCGGGAGCAAGGCGAAAATAATTGCCGACGTTCATCGAATTGACGCAGGTGCGGTTGCCGGGCATCGTGGCCGCGATTTCGCCTGCGTCCAGCGGCCGTGTCGCGACGATGAAGCTGCCGACAGTAACGATGCGCCGACGGAAGTAGCGGAAATTAGGTGTGGTATAGGCGCCTGTCGCCAGCAACACTTGATCCGCGGTGACGCTGYCGCGCGAGGTCATCAGGCGATGGCGCGAGCCTGCGCGCACCTGCGCGGTGACCGGCGCCTTCTCGAAGATAACAGCACCGCGGCGCTTGGCTGCTTCGGCGAGCCCGACGCCATAACGCCCCATATGCATCATCGCGCTCTTCTTCGAGAGCATCGCGCCGAAGAAGGGCGAGCCGACCTCGGAGTTCAGATCCTGAGCGGACAGCAACGCGGTCTCCGGATCCACTTCACGATGGACTGCTTCGAAGTTCCGCGCGATGGCATCGAAGTGCTTTGGCTTGGAGGCGAGCTTCAGCTTGCCGGCGCGGCGGAAACTGCAGTCGATGCCCTCCTCCGCGATCAGCGCTTCGAGCGTGTCGATGGAGGCATCGAACGCACGGTAGAGTGCGATAGCTCGCTCCCTGCCCAATTCCGCCTTGGYGGCAACATAACTGTGCGCCAGACCATTGTTGAGATGACCGCCGTTCCGGCCTGAGGCTCCGCTGCTTACACGGTCTGCTTCGAGAACAACGACACTGGTTCCCGCCTTCGCAAGCTGACGCGCAGCTCCGAGGCCCGTGAAGCCGCCGCCGATCACTGCAACGTCGTAATGACCGTCGACGGGACCTTCAGATCCGCCGCCGAAGCTCGGTGCAGTGTCGTGCCAATAAGAGACGTATTTCACCGCAGACCCGCGATCTCAAAGCCCGAATACGCCAGGCAGGCCGGCAATGTCGCTGATCTCAACGTAGCCGTAATAGGGGTTGGCGGGCTCATGTCCACGATTGACCCACACCTTGTTCTTGATGCCGAGGTCATGCGCCGTCATCAGATCATAGCGGAACGAGGAGGAACAGTGCACCACGTCTTCCGGCCCGCAGCCCAGCGCATCGAACATGTATTCGAAGCCCTTCATGCGGGGCTTGTAGGACTTGGCCTGTTCGGCCGTAACCACTGAATGGAACGGCACGCCAAGCTTCGCCACGTTGGACGGGATCTGCACATTCATGGCGTTCGAGAGGATGACGAGCGGAATCTCCTTGGCGACTTTGGCAAGACCTGCAGGAACGTCGGGATGCGGTCCCCAAGTCGGCACGCGCTCGTAGACCGTCTGCGCATGCTCGACCTTGAAAGCGACGCCATTGCGCTTGCAGGCGCGCTCCAGCGCGTTGTGGACCACCTCGGCGTAGGGCTTCCAGTCGCCGAGAACCTCGTCGAGCCGATACGCCGCGAAGTCCCTGACAAGTTCGGTCATCTGCGGCTTGGCCAGAAGCGCGCCATAGAGATCTTGCGCTGCTTCTGCCATCTGGAAATTCGTTAGCGTGCCATAGCAGTCGAAAGTCACATATTTCGGGCGAAAGTGGCTCATCATCCTCATCCTGGCGCGCTTGCGCGATGTCACGGCCACAAATGATAGAGCGGCCGCGCGGCATAAGATGCGGTTTCTCCGCCGGCTGCGGTGGAAGATACCGTTCGCGCCATGCGCTTCAGACGATCTGCATATCGGCAAAATACGAGACTGGTACCGGACAGGAAAACCGGTTGATGATCACGAGCACCATATCGCTCAGCGCCTTCCGCCCCGAGCATCTCGAAGGTGCGTTGCGCCTTTCGCGTCATGCCGGCTGGCCGCACCGCCTCGAGGACTGGCAACTGGCACTCGATCTGAGCGCGGGATTCGTCGCATTGGAGGCGAATGCTTCAACCGTCGTCGGGACGGTTCTGATGACGCCCTACAAGCGCGATGTCGCAACCATCAACATGGTCATCGTCGATGAAGCCGCCCGCGGGCGCGGATTGGGCCGTGAGCTCATGGAGGCAGCCATCGCGCTGGCGGGATCGCGTGCGCTGAGACTGGTTGCAACCAGCGAGGGCCTGCCGCTCTATGAGAAGCTCGGCTTTTGCCGGACGGGGACCATCGTCCAGCATCAAGGACCGGTGCTGCATGTCGCCCCGCCCGCCAAAGTCCGGCCGGCCGAGTCGCACGACATCTTCGGGATCCTTGAACTCGACAAAAGCGCGTACGGCGCAGACCGGAGAGATCTGCTTTGCGCGCTTGCGAAGGTCGGCCAACTGGCCGTGCTCGATCACGGCCAGAGCATCGGCGGATTTGCGGCGTTACGCGCCTTCGGCAGAGGCGAGGTGATCGGCCCCGTCGTGGCCGCGAACGCGGACGACGGGAAGGCCCTGCTGGCTTATTTCATGGCGGGGCGGGAAGGACGCTTCGTTCGCGTGGATACCACCGAGGCCTCTCAATTGGGGGCCTGGCTCACAGACGAGGGACTCGTCCGGGTCGACGAAGGCATTGCCATGCAGCGCCCCACAGTTGCGCGGTCCATCTGCGCGCCATTTACCACATTCGCCCTTGCCAGCCAGGCTTTCGGGTAACTGGAGACCTCAATGCTCAGCAATTCACTCATCGAGCTCGATCGGGCCCATCTCATCCACCCGGTCACCTCCTATCGGGGCCACGAGGCAGCCGGGGTCAAGGTGCTGAAATCAGCCAAGGGAGTGACGGTGACCGATGCCTCCGGCCACCAACTCGTCGACGGCTTCGCCGGTCTCTGGTGTGTCAACGCCGGCTATGGTCATGAGAGCATCGTTGCGGCCGCTTCCAGGCAGATGCGTGAGCTTCCCTACGCAACGGGCTATTTCAGCCTTGGCTCGGAGCCGGCGATCCGGCTCGCGGCGGAATTGGCACAGCGGGCTCCCGGTGACCTGAACCACATCTACTTCACGCTGGGCGGTTCGGATGCCGTCGACAGCTCGGTACGTTTCATCCGCTACTACTGGCACGCCCGACGCGAACCGCAACGCGACCAATTCATCTCCGTCGAGCAGGGATATCATGGGTCCTCAACGGTCGGCGCCGGGTTGACAGCCTTGCCCGCCTTCCATGCCGGTTTCGGCCTGCCGCTCAGCTGGCAGCACACGATCCCCTCGCACTATGTCTATCGGAATCCTGCCGGGCAGGATGAAGATGCCATCATCGCGGCCTCGCTGGCAGCGCTCGAGGCGAAGATCGCGGAGATCGGTGGTCCACATCGCGTCGCCGCATTCTATGCCGAGCCGATCCAAGGATCGGGTGGCGTGCTCGTGCCGCCCAAGGGCTGGATGAAAGCGATGCGCGCACGGTGCCGGGATTATGGCATTCTCTTCGTGGCGGACGAGGTCATTACCGGGTTCGGCAGGACGGGTCCACTTTTCGCCTGCAGCGAGGACGACGTCGTCCCGGACCTCATGACCGTCGCCAAGGGACTGACCTCCGGGTATGTGCCAATGGGCGCAGTCTTCCTGTCGGATCATGTCTACGACACGATCGCCGATGGGGCGGGTGCAAGCGCGGTTGGGCACGGATATACCTACTCCGCCCATCCCGTCAGTGCCGCGGTAGCCTTGGAGGTGCTGCATCTCTATGAGAGCGGCTTGCTTGCGAATGGCGCGAAAGCCGGTGCACGTCTGATGGCCGGCCTTCAATCGTTAAAGGATCATCCCCTGGTGGGCGACGTGCGCGGCCGCGGCATGCTGGCCGCCATCGAACTCGTCACCGACAAACAACGCAAGACGCCGCTCCCCGCCGCGGCCGAACCGGCGCGGCGCATCTTCGACCGCGCCTGGAACAACGGCCTCATCGTCCGGGCCTTCCCGACAGGCGTGCTCGGCTATGCCCCGCCGCTCTGCTGCTCCGAGTCCGACATCGAAGCCATCGTCGAGCGCACGGCCGTGATTCTTGACGAGACTCTGGCTGATGCGGATGTGCGCACCGCATTGCAACAAAAGTAGGCATGCGTAAGGGGCCGGCAGATGGCAGGTCCGAAACACTACAAACGGGCGCATCTTCGCAATTTTGTGCCGTTGCCTCGGTTTTTTCGGCCACCGCCGCCGGCCTAACCTGCGAGACTTCGAGCGCGGGAAAAGAATGAAAGCCTGGAGGACGCAGCAACTTGGTCGCCATGACGGGACCAGGCCGGCATCCACCACAAACGGCCCGGCAGAACAATCTGCCGCTTACCGCAACCTGAGCCATAGCCGTATCCAATAGCGAGGGGATTGAGATGAGCGACACGACGACGAACTGGTCTCGTTCAGACGACGCGATGATCGAGCGCGCCATTCGCGGCGGTACTTCGCGCCGCGATCTTCTGAAGCTGATGCTTGTCAACGGCATGGCAATGGCAGCCGCCAGCACGGTCCTCGGCCGCGCATCGCAGGCGGTAGCGGCGACGCCTGTCAAGGGAGGCGCTCTGAAAGCAGCGGGCTGGTCCTCTTCGACCGCCGACACGCTTGACCCGGCCAAAGCCTCACTATCGACCGACTATGTGCGCTGTTGCTCGTTCTACAACCGCCTGACATTTCTCGACGGAGCGGGCGTGCCCCAGATGGAGCTTGCCGAGTCGATCGAGAGCAGCGATGCCCAGACCTGGACGATCAAGCTGAAGAAAGGCGTTACCTTCCACAACGGCAAGGACTTGACCTCCGATGACGTCATCTACTCGCTGAAGCGCCATCTGGACAAAGCAACGGGATCCAAAGTCGCGGCGATCGCCATCCAGATGACCGGCTTCAAGGCCGTCGACAAGAATACGGTCGAGATCACGCTGGCGAGCCCCAACGCGGATCTGCCGACGATCCTGTCCATGCATCACTTTATGATCGTGGCCGACGGCACGACCGATTTCTCCTCAGGCAACGGCACCGGCGCTTTCAAGTGCAAGCAATTCGAACCCGGCGTGCGCTCGATCGGCGTTCGAAACCCCAACTATTTCAAGGGAGGTCCGAATGTCGATTCATTCGAGTTTTTCGCCATTCAGGATGAAAACGCCCGCATCAATGCTCTTCTCTCCGGGGACATTCATCTCGCTGCGGCGATCAACCCGCGGTCCGTGCGCCTGTTCGATGGCGTCAATGGCTTCGCACTGTCCAAGACGACTTCGGGTAACTACACAGATCTGAACATTCGCATGGACATGGCGCCCGGCAACAACAGGGATTTCGTGGAGGGCATGAAATACCTGGTCAACCGCGAGCAGATCGTCAAGTCAGCACTGCGCGGGTTCGGCGTAGTCGGCAACGATCAACCGGTATCCCCGGCCAGTTTCTACCACAACGCGGCCCTTAAGCCCAAAGCGTTCGACCCGGAAAAGGCCAAATTCCATTTCCAGAAAGCGGGCGTTCTCGGTCAACCAATCGAGGTCATCACGTCCGACGCAGCCAATTCGGCGATAGACATGGCCGTGATCGTCCAGGCCACAGCCGCCCAGATCGGCATGAAGCTCGATGTGAAGCGCGTGCCTTCCGACGGTTACTGGAGCAATTACTGGCTCAAGGCGCCGATTCACTTCGGCAACGTCAACCCGCGCCCGACGCCTGACATCCTGTTCTCCCTGCTCTACAAGTCGGATGCTCCATGGAATGAGAGCCGATACACTTCGGAGAAGTTCGACAAGATGCTGGCCGAGGCCCGTGCCTCGCTCGATCAGGCAAAGCGCCGCGAAATCTACAACGAGATGCAGATCATGGTGTCGGAAGAAGCAGGCACCATTATTCCGGCCTACATCTCCAATGTGGACGCCGTCACCGAAAAGCTGAAGGGACTGGAGCCCAACCCGCTCGGCGGCATGATGGGCTATGCGTTCGCCGAGTACGTCTGGCTTGCCACCTGATTGGGCTCCAGCGAGGTCCCTGCCCTGGTCCTGAAATCGGAACCGTGGGCGACGAAATCGCCGGGTGATGTGGGAGTGCGAACGTGAGAAGACAGATTTCGTCGCTCGTGATGAGACGGCTGCTGATCGCCTTGATCACGCTCTTGATCGTTTCCATTGCCGTATTCTCTGCCACCGCGCTGTTGCCCGGCGACACAGCCACCATCCTGCTTGGACAGTCCGCGACGCCAGAAGCCGTCGAGGGTCTGCGCAAGGCGATGCACCTCAACGATCCCGCGATCATCCGATTCCTGAAATGGATCGCCGGCATCTTCCAGGGCGATTTCGGCACGTCCTACGCCAACAACGTGCCGATCGCCAATCTGATACATGGACGCCTTGCCAACACGATGAAGCTTGCAGGATTGACGGCCGCGATCGCCGTGCCATTCGCCCTGACGCTTGGCATCACTGCCGCGATGTGGCGGGGCACGCTTTACGACCGCATCGTTACCGTCGCCACGATCGGTATCATCTCGGTACCGGAGTTCATGATCGCAACCCTGGCCGTCCTGCTCTTCGCCGTGTATCTCAGATGGCTGCCGGCGCTGTCCTTCACCAACGAGATCAAGTCGTACTATGACCTGATGCGAACCTACGCGATGCCGGTCATGACGCTCACATTCGGCGTGTCCGCGCAGATGATCCGGATGACGCGCGCTGCCGTGGTCGAGACATTGAACACACCATACGTGGAGATGGCGCTTCTCAAGGGGGCATCGCGTCCCCGGGTGGTGCTGAGACATGCACTTCCGAATGCGCTTGGTCCCATCGTGAATGCGGTCGCACTCTCGCTATCGTACTTGCTCGGCGGCGTGATCATCGTGGAGACCATCTTCAACTATCCCGGGATCGCAAAGCTGATGGTCGATGCCGTTTCCACCCGCGATCTCCCGCTGATCCAGACCTGCGCGATGATCTTCTGCCTTGGTTACCTGGCATTGATCACGGCTGCGGACATCGTCGCCGTCCTTTCCAATCCGAGGCTCCGATGACGACATCGACTTCGTCCGGCCGGCGCGGCATTCGATTGGGCTATCGCGCCAATCCTGTCGGCATCTCGGCTCTGGGCGTGATCCTTCTCTGGGTCGTCGTCGCCCTTTTCGCCCCGCACATGATCCCCCATTCCGTCGGCGAGATCGTCGATACGGATTATTTCGGGCCTGTGAGCCGAGACCTGTGGCTCGGGTCCGACTATCTCGGTCGGGATATCTTTTCGCGCATCCTGATGGGAGCGCGCTATACGCTCGGCATTTCGCTTGCCGCCGTCTCGATCGCCTGTTTCAGCGGCGTCGCGCTCGGCATGACGGCAGCCGTTGCCGGAGGCTGGCTCGACACCATGCTGAGCCGGTTTCTCGATGCGCTGAACTCGATTCCAAGCAAGCTGTTCGGCCTCGTCGTGGTCGCCGCGGTCGGCTCGTCGATCCCGGCGCTGATTGCGACGCTGTCGGTGATCTACACCCCGGGAGCCTATCGGTTCGCCCGGGCTCTCGCTGTCAATGTCAACACGATGGACTTCATGGTGGTGGCCCGGATTCGCGGCGAAAAGCTCCCCTATCTCATCGCCTCGGAAATCCTGCCCAATATTCTGGGTCCAGTGTTGGCCGACCTCGGCCTCCGCTTCGTCTTCGTTGTGCTACTGCTCTCCGGTCTGTCCTTTCTGGGACTCGGCGTGCAACCACCCTACGCCGACTGGGGCGCGCTCGTGCGCGAGAATATCGGTGGACTGCCCTTTGCTGCGCCGGCGGTGCTCTTCCCCTCGCTCGCCATCGCAAGTCTCACCATCAGCGTCAACCTTCTGATCGACAATCTGCCGCGCAGAATCCGCGACCGGAGCCCCGAATGACGGGAAACCTCGTTGAGATCCGCAACCTCAGGGTTGAGGCGACAACCGACTCCGGCAGGCGGCTGGAGATCATCAAGGGCGTCAGCCTCGATATCGCCGAGGGCGAGATCGTCGCCCTGATCGGCGAGAGCGGCTCGGGCAAAACGACCATCGCCCTGACGCTGATGGGCTACACCCGGCAAGGCTGCAAAATAACAGGCGGTGAAGTCCGTGTGGGCGGCGTTGACATGGTCGGTCTTTCGGAAACGGAACGCGCCGGCATTCGCGGCACGACCGTGGCCTACGTGCCGCAGAGTGCTGCGGCCGCCTTCAACCCGGCGATCACCATCATGGATCAGGTCGTCGAGGTGGCCCAAATTCACAAGCTCATGCCGGCTGCTCAGGCGCGAGCGAAGGCCATTTCGCTGTTCAGGGCCTTGTCGTTGCCGGAGTCGGAAACCATCGGCGACCGTTATCCTCACCAGGTCTCGGGCGGGCAACTTCAGCGCCTCGCCGCAGCCATGGCCCTGATCGGCCAACCGAAGGTTGTGATCTTCGACGAACCCACGACGGCGCTCGATGTCACCACGCAAGTGGAGGTGCTGCGTGCGTTCAAGACCGTGACGAGACAGCACAATATCGCCGGCATTTATGTCTCCCACGATCTGGCCGTCGTTGCCCAGATCGCCGACAGGATAGTCGTGCTGAAAGACGGTGAAATCCGGGAGACCGGCACCACCAGCGAGATCCTCGAACATGCTCGCCATCCCTATACTCAGGAACTGCTGGCCGCTTTCAGGCCGAAGGCGCAAGAACGCGTCCCGGACATCGAAACGACAACGAACCTGCCTTTGCTGATGGTGGACCAGCTGACCGTCGGCTACGGCTCTCGCCTGCGCAATGGAGAACCGTTGGTCAGTGCTGTCCAGTCGATCAGCCTCAGGCTGGACCGGGGCCGAAATCTAGGCGTCATCGGCGAATCTGGCTGCGGGAAGTCAACCCTTGCCCGGGCAATTGCCGGCATCCTGCCTGCCCACGCGGGAGGCATCACCTTCAATGGCCGGGAATTGGGGAAAGCCGGCCGCAGCCGCACCCGCAACGAACTCCGCCAGATTCAAATCGTATTCCAGCATGCCGACACCGCGCTTAATCCAGCGAAGTCCGTGGAAGACATACTGGGACGCCCCCTCACCTTTTATCATGGGACGAGGGGTAAGGCGCGCGATGCGCGCATCAGCGAGCTTCTCGATCTGGTCCGTCTTCCCAAATCCGTGCGCCAACGACGGCCAGGAGAACTTTCAGGCGGTCAGAAGCAGCGTGTCAATTTCGCTCGGGCGCTTGCTGCTGAACCGACGCTTATCCTGTGCGACGAGATCACGTCGGCTCTCGATACGGTTGTTGCGGCCGCGGTGATCGAGCTGCTGAAGGAGTTGCAGCGGGAGCTCGGTCTTTCCTACATCTTCATCAGCCATGATCTGTCGGTCGTCGAGGCGATCTGCGACGAGATCATCGTCATGTATCGCGGTCAGAAGGTCGAGGAGATCACGCCGGTCCGGTCAAAGGTGCCGGAGCATCCCTATACCCGGCTTTTGTTCTCTTCAGTGCCGAAACTCGACCCGACCTGGCTGGATGGATTGCAGCAGGATCCAGAGCAGGTGCGGACCTATTGCCACCACTAGCTGGCGCGGTGGCATCAAGCCGGGAAGAGGCTGGTCAGTGGCATGTGGGAGCGCACGATGGGCGACTTGAGGACAACGAAGCTGAAATACTTATCGATGCCGATATCCATATCGGTCAGACGCTCCATGAT
>NZ_JBFULU010000085.1:0-17464 GCF_054049735.1 Bradyrhizobium sp. P5_C12 | reverse complement strand
CGCCACCGCCGCCGCCGCGTCCGGCCGCCCCGCCGCCACGGCCGGCTGCGCCGGCGCCTGCGGCGAAGAAATGCCCGCCCGACAAGCCGAAGTGCTAGGCGGGGGGCGTAGGACCACGGGAAAATGGGCCGGGGGCAGGGCAGTGAAAATGCCCCCGAAAGGCCCTTATTTCCTTGCTTCTGGCTGAAATGGCGCTATACAGCGCGCCATCTCACACGGAAACATGGCTCACAAGGCCGTCCGGTGGCAGCCGGGGCGAGAACGCTCCGTCTTGCTCACACGTTTCCGGAGGAACCAACCGGAGAATTAGTTCTATGGCGCTACCCGATTTCACTATGCGTCAGCTGCTCGAAGCTGGCGTGCACTTTGGTCACCAGTCCCACCGCTGGAATCCGAAGATGGCACCGTTCATTTTCGGCGCCCGCAACAACATCCACATCGTCGACCTCGCGCAGACCGTGCCGCTGCTGCACACGGCCTTGCAGGCGGTCAGCGACACCGTCGCCAAGGGCGGCCGCATCCTGTTCGTCGGCACCAAGCGCCAGGCCCAGGACGGCGTGGCCGATGCGGCCAAGCGCTGCGCGCAGTATTTCGTCAATTCGCGCTGGCTCGGCGGCACGCTGACCAACTGGAAGACGATCTCCGCCTCGATCAAGCGCCTGCGTCATCTCGACGAGGTTCTGGCTGGCGGCGAAGCCAACTCCTACACGAAGAAGGAGCGCCTGACGCTCCAGCGCGAGCGCGACAAGCTCGACCGCTCGCTCGGCGGCATCAAGGACATGGGCGGTCTGCCCGACCTGATCTTCGTGATCGACACCAACAAGGAAGACATCGCGATCCAGGAAGCCCAGCGGCTCAACATCCCGGTTGCGGCGATCGTCGACACCAATTCGGATCCGAAGGGCATCACCTATGTGGTGCCGGGCAATGACGACGCCGGCCGTGCGATCTCGCTCTATTGCGACCTGGTCGCGCGTGCGGCGATCGACGGCATCTCGCGCGCCCAGGGCGATTCGGGCATCGATGTCGGCGCCTCGGCTCGTCCGGTCGTCGAAGATCTGCCGCCGCCCTCGACCAGCGGCTTCCAGGGCCTTGCCGGTCCGCGCGGCACTGCCGACGATCTCAAGAAGCTCCCGGGCGTGTCGGGTGCGATCGAGAAGAAGTTCAACGACCTCGGCATCTTCCACTTCTGGCAGCTCGCCGAACTCGACCACGACACCGCGCACAAGATCGGCGAAGAAGTCGGTCTGCCGAGCCGTGCGGACGCATGGGTCGCCAAGGCCAAGGCGCTGACCGCGGAAGCGGAATAGTCAAAAGAGCGAGACGGGTTGGCCGGACGGCGTCCGGCCACCATTTCAGTTGACGCGAATTCCTGAGATGGACCGCGGCGGGCGCCTCGATGCCACGCCGCGGCAAACCGGCAGGCAAAAAGGATTTTCAACGATGGCAACGATCACAGCTGCGATGGTCAAGGACCTGCGCGAGTCGACCGGCGCGGGCATGATGGACTGCAAGGCCGCGCTCACCGAGACCAGCGGCGACATGGAAGCGGCGCAGGACTGGCTGCGCAAGAAGGGCCTGTCCAAGGCCGCCAAGAAGTCGGGCCGCGTCGCGGCCGAGGGCCTGATCGGCGCGCTCACCAAGGGCACCAAGGGTGTCGTGGTCGAGGTCAACTCCGAGACCGACTTCGTGGCGCGCAACGGCCAGTTCCAGGGCCTGGTCAAGATGATCGCCCAGGTCGCGTTCGACGTCGGCGCCGATGTCGAGAAGATCAAGGCTGCCAAGGTCGGCGACGTCACGGTCGAAGCCGCAATCAATGACGCGATCGCCACCATCGGCGAGAACATGACGCTGCGCCGCGCCGCTTTGCTTGAAGTCGGCCAGGGCGTGGTGTCGAGCTACGTCCATGGCGCGGTCGTCGAGGGCGCCGGCAAGATGGGCGTGATCGTGGCGCTGGAATCGCCCGGCAAGGCCGACGAGCTCGCCGCGCTCGGCCGTCAGATCGCGATGCATGTCGCGGCCGCCAACCCGCTCGCGCTCGAGCCGTCCGGCCTCGATCCGGCGACCGTCAAGCGCGAGAAGGACGTGCTCGCCGACAAATATCGCCAGCAGGGCAAGCCCGAGAACGTGATCGAGAAGATCGTCGAGTCCGGCCTGAAGACCTATTACAAGGAAGTCTGCCTGCTCGAGCAGGCCTTCATCCACGACACCGGCAAGTCGGTGGCGCAGGCGGTGAAGGAGGCCGAGGGCAAGGTCGGCGGCCCCGTGAAAATTGCGGGCTTTGTGCGCTATGCTCTCGGTGAGGGAATCGAGAAGCAGGAAAGCGACTTCGCGGCCGAAGTCGCTGCCGCCAGCGGCAAGAAGTAAGCGCCGGAACGTTCCTTCCGGCGTGCCGCCGGAAGCGGCGCCCGGACGAGGAAAGTGCTCATGTCTGATCCGGTCTATCGTCGCGTCGTGATCAAGCTGTCCGGCGAATATCTCGCGGGACAGCAGGGGTTTGGCATCGATCAACCGACCATCGACCGGGTCGCGGACGATCTGATCGCCGCCCGTCATCTCGGCACCGAGATTGCCGTCGTGATCGGCGGCGGCAATATCGTGCGCGGCGTCGAGGTCTCCTCCCGTGGCGTGTCGCGCCCGACCGGCGATACCATGGGCATGCTCGCCACCGTGATGAACTGCCTCGCGCTGGAGTCGGCGATCGAGCGCAAGGGCACACCGGCACGCGCGCTGTCGGCCTTCGTCATGCCCGAGATTTCCGAATTGTTTACCCGCACCGCGGCACACAAATATCTCGCCGAGGGCCGAATCGTGCTGCTCGGTGGCGGAACCGGCAATCCGTTCTTCACCACGGACACGACCGCGGTGCTGCGCGCCGCCGAGATCGGCGCCCAGGCGGTCCTGAAGGCGACCAATGTCGACGGCGTCTACTCGGCCGACCCGAAGAAGGATCCGACCGCCAAGCGCTTCGACCGGCTGACGCATTCACAGGCCATCGAGGGGGGCTACAAGGTGATGGATGCGACCGCCTTCGCGCTTGCCCGCGAGACGTCGCTGCCTATCATCGTGTTCTCGATCGCGGAGCCGGGTTCGATCGGCGCAATTCTGCGTGGCGGCGGCCACGGAACCATCGTCGCGGGCTGACGGCTCATCGGTCGCGCCATAGCGGGCGCGGAGACGTCGCTGGGATTTTGGCTGGGATTTTGGCCGGGATTTGAAGGAGAAACGTGATGGCCACGGGTACTTTCGACATCAACGAAGTGAAGCGCCGCATGCAGGGCGCCGTCCAGTCCCTCAAGCACGAGCTCGGTGGCCTGCGCACGGGGCGCGCCTCCGCATCGATGCTGGACCCGGTCCAGGTCGAGGCCTATGGCAGCCATATGCCGCTCAATCAGCTCGCCACCGTCAGCGTGCCGGAGCCGCGGCTGATTTCGGTGCAGGTCTGGGACAAGTCGATGGTCAAGCCGGTCGAGAAGGCGATCGTCGATTCCAATCTCGGCCTGTCGCCTGCGACCGAAGGCCAGGTGCTGCGGCTGCGCATTCCCGAGCTCAACGAGGAGCGGCGCAAGGAACTGGTCAAGGTCGCGCACAAATATGCGGAAGCCGCCAAGGTCGCCACGCGCCATGTCCGCCGCGACGGCCTCGATGTCCTCAAGAAGCTCGAAAAGAATCACGAGATGTCCGAGGACGACCAGGAGCGTCTCGCCGGCGACGTGCAGAAGGCGACCGACAGCACGATCGCCGAGATCGACCAGTTGCTGGCCGCCAAGGAAAAAGAAATCCTCACCGTCTAGAGCGTCTTCCATGTCCAACGCCGCCGCGCCAGCCACGGAAGGACCCGACCGGTCCGACGCGCCCGCGCACGTCGCCATCATCATGGATGGCAACGGGCGTTGGGCGGCCGCGCGCGGCCTGCCGCGGGCCGAAGGCCATCGCCGCGGCGTGGAGGCCCTGCGCCGCGTGGTCCGCGCGTCGCACGAACTCGGCATCCGTTACCTCACCATCTTCTCCTTCAGCTCGGAAAACTGGTCGCGCCCGGCGAGCGAGATCGGCGATCTGTTCGGCCTGCTTCGGCGCTTCATCCGCAACGATCTCGCGACCCTGCATCGCGACGGCGTCAAGGTGCGCATCATCGGCGAGCGGGACGGGCTCGAGGGCGACATCTGCGCGCTCTTGAACGAGGCCGAGGAACTGACGCGCGACAACACGCGCCTCACGCTCGTCGTCGCCTTCAACTACGGCTCGCGGCAGGAGATCGCGAAGGCGGCGCAGAAGCTCGCGCGCGAAGTGGCGGAGGGCAAGCGCGATCCGGACACGATCGATGCCGAGACGTTGGGGGCCCATCTCGACGCGCCCGACATTCCCGATCCCGACCTCATCATCCGCACCTCGGGCGAGCAGCGTCTGTCCAATTTCCTGATGTGGCAGGCCGCCTATAGCGAGTTCGTGTTCGTGCCGATCCACTGGCCCGATTTCGACAAGGCGGCACTCGAAGGCGCGATCGCCGAATTTGCCAGACGCGAGCGCCGTTTCGGCGGCCTGGTCGCGAAAACCGCCTCGTGAGCGAACCCGACGCAGCACCGGCGGGCACCCAGCCGGCCTCGAGCAATTTCGTGATGCGGGTGGCCGCGGCAGCCGTGCTGGCGCCGCTCGCCATCGCACTCGCTTWTGCCGGCGGCTGGCTGTGGGCGTTTCTCGTCACGCTGGTGTCGATCGGACTGTTCGCGGAATGGCTCATGGTGGTGGGGGCGGGGTCGGTGGCGCTGACCGCCTCCGGGACGACGGTCCTCGCCATCATGGGATTCTGCGTTGCCTTCGGCGCGCTCAAGGCCGCGGTCATCACCGGCCTGATCGGCGGCGCGATCGTTGCGCTGCTTGCGAGGAGCAAGTTTCTCTGGGCCGCTGCGGGCTTTGCCTATGCATCGGCGGCGCTGCTGGCCTCGATCCTGGTGCGGCAGGATCCCGTGAACGGCTTCGCCGCGTTGATGTTCGTGCTGCTCGTGGTGTGGGCGACCGACATCGGCGGTTATTTCGCGGGCCGCGGCATTGGCGGACCCAAGCTGTGGCCGCGCGTCAGCCCGAAGAAGACCTGGGCCGGGGCGTTCGGCGGCTTTGCCGCGAGCCTTGCGGTTGCGGCAGGCTTTGCCGCTTGCGGGCTCGGAAAGGCGGCTCCGCTGCTCCTCGTCAGCGCCATCCTGTCGGTGGTGTCGGCGTTCGGCGATCTGTTCGAATCCGCGGTCAAGCGGCGCTTCGGAGTCAAGGATTCCAGTCACTTAATTCCCGGCCATGGCGGGCTTATGGACCGCCTGGACGGTTTTGTCGCTGCCATCCTGGTGGCATGGATTATCGGCTTTCTCCGCCATGGTGTGCATAGCGCCGGAAGCGGTCTTATGGTTTGGTGAGGATATGAGCGCGGTCCCATTGCGTAACAACAAGGCTGCGGCGTCGAGCGTCCGCAGCGTCACGGTCCTCGGCGCCACCGGCTCGATCGGCGACAGCACGATGGATCTGCTGCGCGCTTCTCCCGAGCGCTATCGCGTCGAGGCGTTGACGGCGAACAGCAATGTCGAGGCGCTGGCCAAGCTCGCCAAGGAATTTTCCGCGCGCTTCGTCGCCATCGCCGACACCTCCAAGTTCGCCGAGCTCAAGGCCGCGCTTGCGGGAACGAGCACCGAATGCGGCGCCGGCGAAAGCGCGGTGATCGAGGCCGCGGCGCGGCCGGCCGACTGGGTGATGGCCGCGGTCAGCGGCGCTGCCGGACTGAAGCCGGCATTGGCTGCGGTCGATCGCGGCGCGCATGTCGCGCTGGCCAACAAGGAGTGCCTGGTCTGCGCCGGCGACTTCTTCATGCAGCGCGCAGCGAAGGCGGGGGCCTGCATCCTGCCGGCCGATTCCGAGCACAACGCGCTGTTCCAGGCGCTCAGCTCAGGCAATCGCGACGAGCTGGTCCGCGTCATCATCACCGCCTCGGGCGGGCCGTTCCGGACCTGGAAGAGCGCCGACATCGAGCAGGCCACGCTCGCCCAGGCGCTGAAGCATCCGAACTGGAGCATGGGCCAGAAGATCACGATCGATTCCGCCTCGATGATGAACAAGGGGCTCGAGGTGATCGAGGCGTCCTATCTGTTCGCGCTCTCGCCCGACGAGATCGACGTGCTGGTTCATCCGCAGTCGATCATCCACGGCATGGTCGAGTTTTCCGATCGCTCGGTGGTGGCCCAGCTCGGCGCGCCCGACATGCGCACGCCGATCGCGCACTGCCTCGGCTGGCCCGACCGCATCAAGGGGCCGGCGGCCAAGCTCGACCTGGCCAAGATTGGCCAATTGACCTTCGAGGCGCCGGATTTCGAGCGGTTCCCCGGGCTTCGCCTCGCCTACGATTCGCTGCGGACGGGGAAGGGGGCGACCACCGTCTACAACGCCGCCAACGAGGTCGCCGTGGCCGCCTTCATCGCCGGCAAGATCCGCTTCGGCGCGATTGCGCGGCTGGTGGAGGCGACGCTGGAGGACTGGATCCGCACCGGGAACCAGGCGCCTTTGACCTCCGCCGACGATGCAATCTCTGTTGACCATGTTGCGCGAAATAGAGCTGCCGCCCTATTGCCTCAAATTGCCTTAAAGGCATCCTAGATGGTTCGGGGCCAGGGCCTTGCGGCGCTGGATGAGGGATATCGATGATCGACTTTTTTGTCCATATTTTCAATACGTTGAGCCATGGGCTCCTCGGCTACGCGGTCCCCTTCCTGTTCGTCCTGACCATCGTCGTGTTCTTCCACGAACTCGGCCATTTTCTGGTCGCGCGCTGGGCGGGCGTTCGGGTGTTAACCTTTTCGCTCGGGTTCGGACCTGAGCTGGTCGGTTTCAACGACCGCCATGGCACCCGCTGGAAGATCTCGGCGATCCCGCTCGGCGGCTACGTCAAGTTCTTCGGCGACGAGAGCGAGGCCTCGACGCCATCGCCCGAGACGCTTGCGGCCATGACGGCCGAGGAGCGCGCCGGCAGCTTCCACCACAAGAAGGTCGGCCCGCGCGCGGCCATCGTCGCAGCCGGACCGATCGCCAATTTCATTCTCGGCGCGCTGATCTTCGCGGGCATGGCGCTGTATTACGGCAAGCCGAGCACGATCGCGCGCGTGGACGGCGTCGTCGCCGATGGCGCCGCCGCCACGGCCGGCTTCAAGGTCGGAGACATCGTCGTGCAGATCGACGGCAAGCCGATCGAGAGCTTCGCCGACATGCAGCGAATCGTTGCGATGAACGCCGGTTCGGCGCTTGCCTTCCAGGTGAAGCGCGACGGCGCGATCGTTTCGCTGACCGCGACGCCGGCGCTGCTGGAGCGCAAGGACCCGTTCGGCAACAGCCATCGCCTCGGCGTGCTCGGGGTCGAGCACAAGTCCCAGGCCGGTGAGGCCTCGACCGCGCCGGTCGGCGTTGGCGAGGCGCTCAAGATCGGGGTCGAGCAGGTCTGGTTCATCATCACCAGCACCTTCAAGTTCCTCGGCTCGCTGTTCGTCGGAAATGGCAATCCCGGGGAGGTCAGCGGCGTTCTCGGAATCGCGAAGATGTCGGGGCAGGCGGCCAGCGCCGGGTTCCAGTTCGTCATCAACCTGTGTGCCGTGCTGTCGGTCTCGATCGGCCTGCTGAATCTGTTCCCGATCCCGCTGCTGGATGGCGGTCACCTTATGTTCTATGCGGCAGAGGTGGCGCGGGGACGGCCGCTGTCCGAGCGGACCCAGGAGATGGGGTTCCGAATCGGGCTGGGTTTGGTGCTGATGCTGATGGTGTTCGCGACCTACAACGACATCCTCCGAATGGCGGCGTCCTGATAGGGGCTTTTTTGTGACGTTGCTGATCAGCAACGTCTTGGATTGAAATTGAAATTGCGGCGCGCTGGGCCGTTTGCGGCGTCGGGGAAATTAGCTACAAGCGGCTTGAACTTGGGGAATCTCCAGACTGGCCTTGGGGTTGGGTCTGGTGCGGAATGATAAGGGCGCGTTGCGCATGAAGTTTGGACTGCGACTCCGGGGCGGCTTGCTTGCCACCCTGATCATGTTCGGCGCGCCGGTGGTTGCCCCGGTCGGGGCTGTTTTTGTGTCTTCTTCGTCTGCGCTTGCTCAGAGCGTCCAGGGGATTTCCGTCGAAGGAAACCGCCGTGTCGAGGTGGAGACGATCCGCTCCTATTTCAAGCCGGGTCCGGGCGGCCGCCTTGACCAGGCCGCCATCGATGACGGCCTGAAGGCGCTGATCGAGACCGGCCTGTTCCAGGACGTGAAGATCAATCGCGGCCCCGGCGGCCAGATCATCGTCTCCGTGGTGGAAAACCCGGTGATCGGGCGCATTGCCTTCGAGGGCAACAAGAAGATCAAGGACGAGCAGCTCACCGCCGAGGTCCAGTCCAAGGCGCGCGGCACCTTCTCCCGCGCCATGGTGCAGTCCGACACGCTGCGAATCGCCGAAATCTATCGCCGTTCCGGCCGCTACGACGTCCGTGTGACGCCCGAGATCATCGAGCAGCCGAACAACCGCGTCGATCTCATCTTCACAGTCGAGGAGGGCTCCAAGACCGGCGTCAAGTCGATCGAGTTCATCGGCAACAATGCGTTCTCGTCCTACCGGCTCCGGGACATCATCAAGACGCACGAATCGAATCTGCTGAGCTTCCTCGCCAGCAGCGACATCTACGATCCCGATCGGGTCGAGGCCGACCGCGACCTGATCCGGCGCTTCTATCTCAAGAACGGCTTCGCCGACGTCCAGGTCGTGGCCGCGCTCACCGAATACGATCCGGAGAAGAAGGGCTTCCTCGTCACCTTCAAGATCGAGGAGGGCCAGCAGTACCGCGTCGGCGCCGTCGACTTCCGCTCCAGCATTCCGAACTTCGACCCCACGTCGATGCGCGCCTATTCGCGCGTCAATGTCGGTTCGCTCTACAACGTCGAATCGGTCGAGAAGTCGGTCGAGGAGATGCAGATCGAGGCCTCGCGCCGCGGCTTTGCCTTCGCCGTGGTCCGCCCGGGCGGTGACCGCAACTTCGAAGCGCACACCGTCAACGTGGTCTTCAATATCGACGAGGGCCCGCGCACCTATATCGAGCGCATCAACATCCGCGGCAACAGCCGCACCCGCGACTACGTCATCCGCCGCGAATTCGACATCTCCGAGGGCGACGCCTACAACCGCGCGCTGGTCGACCGTGCCGAGCGCCGGCTGAAGAACCTCGACTACTTCAAGACCGTGAAGATCACGACGGAGCCGGGCTCCTCCAGCGACCGCGTGATCCTGATCGTCGATCTCGAAGAGAAGTCGACCGGCGACTTCTCGATCTCGGGCGGCTACTCCACCACGGACGGTGCGCTCGCCGAAGTCTCGGTCTCCGAGCGCAACCTGCTGGGCCGCGGCCTGTTCGCCAAGGCGTCGGTGACCTACGGCCAGTATGCGCGCGGCTATTCGCTGTCGTTCGTCGAGCCGTATCTGCTCGACTACCGCGTCGCGCTGGGCCTCGACCTCTATCAGCGCCAGCAGCTGTCCAACAGCTACATCTCCTACGGCACCAAGACGCTGGGCTTCAGCCCGCGCCTCGGCTTCTCCTTGCGTGAAGATCTGGCGCTCCAGCTGCGCTACTCGGTCTACCAGCAGGAAATCACGCTGCCGTTCTACCTGGCGAACTGTAACAACAACATTGGATCGTCGGCCTTCAACCCGAGCCCGGCCTTCGTCAATGCCAATGGCGGCGTCCCGGATCTGAGCTCGACCAACGGCCTTGGTTGCTACAGCGACGGCGAAGCCTCGCTGCCGGTGCGCAAGGAGCTCTCGAACGGCAAGACCCTGACCTCGGCGCTCGGCTACACGCTGACCTACAACACGCTCGACAACAACAAGAACCCCACCGACGGTCTGCTCGTCGACTTCCGTCAGGATTTCGCCGGTGTCGGCGGCGACGTCTCCTACCTGAAGACCGTGGCGGACGGAAAGTACTATGCCCCGCTGGTGTCGGACATCGTCGGCCTCGTCCATTTGCAGGGCGGCATCCTGAACAAGATCGGCAACAACGAGATCCGCATGCTGGATCAGTTCCAGATGGGCCCGAATCTCGTCCGCGGCTTTGCCCCGAACGGCATCGGTCCGCGCGATTTGAATCCTTTTGGCACGCAGGACGCGCTCGGCGGCACCAAGTACTGGGGAGCTTCGTTCGAATTGCAGATGCCGTTCTGGTTCCTGCCGAAGGAAGTGGGTCTGAAGGGCGCGGTCTACGCCGATGCCGGCGGCCTCTTCGACTATCAGGGCCCGACGACGTGGTCGGTGACCAACGAAATGACCACGACCAGGAACTCGAACTGCACGCCGTCGACCATCAACCCGCCCTCGGCTGGAACTTGTACCGGCCTGGTGTATGACAACGGCAATGCCGTCCGCTCGTCGGTCGGTGTCGGCCTGATCTGGCAGTCGCCGTTCGGTCCGCTGCGCTTCGACTACGCCGTGCCGCTCACCAAGGGCAAGTACGATCGCACGCAGGAATTCCGGTTCGGCGGCGGCACCTCGTTCTAATTCGATCAGCAGGGCATGATCCGGCTCCTTGGGTTTCCCTTTGGATTTCCCTGGGGGCCGGTTTCCAAAAAGATCGTGCTCAATCCATGAGATAAGGCATGATGCGGCCTGACCGCTTCTTGCCGAAGCCGGACCGCGACGGGGTGGAATGGCGCAGCCGACCTTCTTCACAAAGCCGCCGGCCTCAGCGCTGGCCGACATTGCCGCGCTGACCAAGGCGCAACTGGTCGACCCCGCCCGGGGCGGCCACGTCATCACGGGCCTGGCCTCGCTCGACGAAGCCGGCCCGATGCATCTGACGTTCTTCGACAACCTGAAATACGCCGATCAGCTCAAGGCGACCGCGGCCGGGGCCTGCCTGGTCAGCCCGCGTTTCGAGGCCCAGGTGCCGGCGCATGTGGCGGTGCTGCGGGTGGCGCAGCCGTTCCGCGCCTTCGTCAGGATCGCGCGGGAATGGCACGGCGACGCGCTCAGGCCGCAATCCTGGACCGGCAATGACGGCATCGCACCGTCGGCGATCATCGACCCTTCGGCGCGGCTCGAGGATGGCGTGATCGTGGATCCGCTTGCCGTCATCGGTCCGGATGTCGAGATCGGCAGCGGCACGGTGATCGGCGTCGGCGCCGTGATCGGCCCCGGCGTCAAGATCGGCCGGGACTGCAATGTCGGCGCCCGCACCGCGATCCAGTGCGCCCTGATCGGCAACAACGTCCTGATCCATCCGGGCTGCTCGATCGGCCAGGACGGCTACGGCTTCATCTTCTTCGGCCCCGAGGGCCATCTGAAGGTGCCGCAGACCGGGCGGGTGCTGATCCAGAACGACGTCGAGGTCGGCGCCGGCACCACGATCGATCGCGGGTCCTTGCGCGACACCGTGATCGGGGAGGGCACCAAAATCGACAATCAGGTCCAGATCGGCCACAATGTGACCATCGGCCGGCACTGCCTGCTGGCGGCCCAGATCGGGCTGGCCGGCAGCCTGACCATCGGCGACAACGTGGCGCTGGGAGCGAAGGTTGGCATCAACAACCACCTCAAGATCGGGGATGGCGCCCAGGTGACGGCCATGAGCGGCGTCAAGGACGACATCCCGCCGGGCGGGCGCTGGGGCGGGTTTTTTGCCAAGCCGACCCGGCAGTGGTTCAAGGAGATTTTGGCGGTGGAACGCCTGGCGCGCGACAGCAAGGCCGAGCCGAAGCAGGAGGAACGGGAGTGACGGAGGAAGCACCGGTCAGGTTCGAGCTTGTGGACATCAACATGATCCTGCAAACGCTCCCGCACCGCTTTCCAATGCTGCTGATCGATCGCGTGATCAATATCCGCACCGATTACAGCGGCATCGGCATCAAGAACGTCACCTTCAACGAGCCGCCGTTCCAGGGCCATTTCCCGGATCGCCCGGTCTATCCCGGCGTGATGATGATCGAGGCGATGGCGCAGACCGCCGGCGTGATCGGCATCAAGTCGGTCGAGGGCACCGAGAAGCCGCGGGCGGTTTATTTCCTCACGATCGACAAGTGCAAGTTCCGCAAGCCCGTGATGCCCGGCGACACCATTGAGTACCACATGCGCTCGATCGGCCGCCGCAAGACCATGTGGTGGTTTCACGGCGACGCCAAGGTCAACGGCCAGGTCGTCGCGGAAGCCGACGTCGGGGCGATGCTGACGGACTGAGCGGGATCAGCTTCGCTGGATAGGCTGGCGCGTCCGGCAGTCGTAGCGGTCGCCAGCAACGTCGCGCCTGATATTTCGGTTGAAGAACTGGCCCATCGACGGTGCGTCCAGGAGGCGCTCGACCGTCTCGGCCGGGACGCTGCAATAGCGGTCATAGCTGCCATTGATCGCGACGATGAGGTCCTGGTGCGCCCGGTCGTAGCAGACGCGCTGGAGCACCGTGCTGCGGGTGATGTCGCGGCACTCGAATGACTGGAGATCGACGGGCGGCCGTCCGGCGATCTCGACCGTCTCCGAGACGATCGGCGTCCCCATCAACTGTGCGAGCAGGATTGCCAAGGCTCTGACCATCGGACTTGAAGCTCCGCATGAACGCGTTGATCAGTTGCGAGGGCCGCCTCATCCGGCGCCTGAAACACCCCGAGATGATACGTCACTGGACAGAGCAGGCATAGTCGCGCTAACCACCGGAAAACGAAGCAACTTCAACACACAATCAGACCTTCTTGATAAGTAAGATTGCTTGATGAGCAAGATTGACCCCACCGCACGGGTGGCAGACGGCGCATTGATCGGCGAGGGTACCGAGATCGGGCCCTATTGCATCATCGGCCCGCATGTCGTGATCGGCAAAAACTGCAAGCTGATCGGACACGTGCATATCACCGCGCAGACCACGATCGGCGACGAGTGCACGATCTATCCGTTTGCATCGCTGGGCACGCCGCCGCAGTCGCTCAGCTATCGTGGCGAACTGACGAAGCTGACGATCGGCTCGGGCTGCACCATCCGCGAATCCGTGACCATGAACGCCGGGACGGTGGCCGGCGGCGGCATCACGGAGGTCGGCGACCGCAGCTATTTCATGAACTGCAGCCATGTCGGCCATGACTGCCATGTCGGCAATGACGTRATCTTCGCGACCTCGGCGACGCTCGGCGGTCATTGCGAGATCGGCGACTTCGTCTTCATCGGTGGTCTGTCCGCGGTGCACCAGTTCACCCGCATCGGCCCGCAAGTGATGGTCGGCGGCCTCTCGGGCGTGCGCGACGACGTCATCCCGTTCGGGCTGGTCAACGGCCAGTACGCGGCGCTGGAAGGCCTCAACCTGATCGGCATGAAGCGGCGCAAGTTCACCAAGCAGCGGCTCGCGACCGTGCGCGCGTTCTACCAGAAACTCTTCCACGGCCCCGGCATGTTCGCCGAGCGCCTCGAAGCGGTGCGGCCGCTCGCCGGCGAGGATCCCGCGATCGCCGAGATCCTCGACTTCATCGGCAAGGGCAAGCATCGCCCGCTCTGTCTTCCCGCCATCGAAAAGTGATCCTGGGATGGCCGCGGACATGACATCGGCGGCGGCAGGGATTGCATCGCCGGTCGGCGTGGTGGCAGGCGGCGGCGCGATGCCGTTCGCGGTTGCCGACTCGCTCGCCGCGCGCGGCATCACGCCGGTGCTGTTTCCGCTGCGCGGCGCCTGCGATCCCGCGCAGGTGGAAAAGTTCCGACATCGCTGGATCTCGGTCGGCCAGCTCGGCCGCGCGATGCGGCTGTTTCGCGAGGAGGGCTGCCGCGACCTGATCTTCATCGGCACCTTGGTGCGGCCTTCGCTCTCGGAGATCCGGTTCGACTTCACGACATTGCGGCTGCTCGGCAATGTCATCCGTGCCTTTCGCGGTGGCGACGATCATCTGCTGTCCGGCGTTGGGCGCATTCTCGAACAAGGCGGCTTTCGCATGGTCGGGATCAAGGACGTCGCGCCCGACCTCTTGATGCCCGAGGGCTGCATCAGCCGCGCCTGGCCGAGCGACACCAGCAAGACCGATATCGAGCGCGGCCGCGCGGTGCTGAGCGCGCTCGGTCCGTTCGACATCGGCCAGGCCGTCGTGGTGATCGACGGCCACGTGGTGGCGGTCGAGGATATCGAGGGCACCGACGCGCTGCTCGCGCGCGTCGCGCGCCTGCGCGAGGAGGGCCGTATCCGCGCGGCGACCGGGCGCGGCGTGCTGGTGAAGGCGCCGAAGAGCAGCCAGGATTTGCGCTTCGACCTGCCGACGATCGGCCCGCGCACCATCGAGCACGTCGCCGGCGCCGGCCTTGCCGGCATCGCCGTCATCGCCGGCAACACGATTGCCGCCGATCCACAGGCGATGATTGCGCTGG
The DNA here is from genome assembly GCF_054049735.1 of Bradyrhizobium sp. P5_C12. Lineage (NCBI taxonomy): Bacteria > Pseudomonadati > Pseudomonadota > Alphaproteobacteria > Hyphomicrobiales > Nitrobacteraceae > Bradyrhizobium > Bradyrhizobium sp. P5_C12. The sequence goes on along the minus strand of NZ_JBFULU010000085.1, from coordinate 3,088 downwards.
CCGACGCAAAATATCTCTTCGTCATCGGTCTGCCCGCGTGATGCAGGGGCGCGATCCGAAGCGGAAGATCTTCCTGATCGCGACGGAGGAATCCGGCGACCGGCTGGGCAGCGCGCTGATGAAGGTGCTGCGGCAGCGGCTCGGCGATGGCGTGCAGTTCGAGGGCGTCGGCGGCAGCACCATGGCGCGCGAAGGGCTGGTTTCGCTGTTCCCGATCGATGAATTGTCGATCGTCGGCTTCGCCGCGGTGGTGCAGCAACTGCCGAAGATCCTGCGGCTGATCCGCCAGACCGCGGATGCGGTGACGGAGGCCGCGCCCGATGCGCTCGTCATCATCGACAGCCCCGATTTCACCCATCGTGTCGCCCGTCGCGTGCGTGCGCGCAATCCGGCGATTCCGGTCGTCGATTACGTCTCGCCCTCGGTCTGGGCCTGGCGGCCGGGCCGGGCGCGCGCCATGCTCGGCTACGTCGATCACGTGCTCGGCCTGCTGCCGTTCGAGCCGGAGGAATACCGCAAGCTGCGCGGGCCGCCTTGCAGCTATGTCGGTCATCCCCTGATCGAGCAATTGCCGTCGCTGCGGCCGAACGCGCAGGAGCAGTCGCGCCGCGATGCCGAGCCGCCGGTCCTGCTGGTGCTGCCCGGCAGCCGCCGCAGCGAGATCCGGCATCATCTCGAAATGTTCGGTGCGACGCTTGGTCGATTGCAGGCCGAGGGCCGCGCCTTCGAACTGATGCTGCCGACCATGCCGCATCTCGAAGCCACCATCCGCGAGGGCGTGGCGAGCTGGCCGCTCAAGCCGCAGATCGTGGTCGGCGAAATCGAGAAGCGCGCCGCGTTTCGGATCGCCCACGCGGCGCTGGCGAAATCCGGCACGGTGACGCTGGAGCTCGCGCTGGCGGGCATTCCGATGGTGACGGCCTATCGCGTCAGCGCGATCGAAGCCTTCATCCTGCGCCGCGCGGTCAAGGTCTCCTCGGTGATCCTCGCCAATCTGGTGATCGGCAGGGAGGTCATTCCGGAGTTCTTGCAGGAGGACTGCACGCCGGAGAAGCTGGCGCCGGCGCTCGCCCAGGTGCTGACGGATTCGCCGCTGCGCCGGCAACAGGTCGAGGCGTTTGCGCAGCTCGACAGCATCATGTCAACCGGCAACAAGTCACCGAGCGTGCTCGCCGCCGACATCGTGCTGGCAACGATGCGCAAGGGGCGGCGGTAGCGGGATTCGTAGGGTGGGTTAGCGAAGCGTAACCCACCATGCTTCCGAATTTGCCGAACGAAGTCGGTGGGTTACGCCTTCGGCTAACCCACCCTACAATTTCCGCAAAAACAAAAACGGCGCCATCTTGCGATGGCGCCGTTTCGCAGGACACAGAAGTCCGAACTTACTTGCGATCCTTGATCGCGACGTAGTCGCGGCGGGTGACGCCGGTGTAGAGCTGGCGCGGACGGCCGATCTTCTGCTGCGGGTCCTCGATCATCTCGCTCCACTGGCTGATCCAGCCGACGGTGCGGGCGACCGCGAACAGCACGGTGAACATCGAAACCGGGAAGCCCATCGCCTTCAGCGTGATGCCCGAATAGAAGTCGACGTTCGGGTACAGCTTGCGGTCGATGAAGTACTGGTCGCTGAGCGCGATCTTCTCGAGCTCCATCGCCACCTTCAGCATCGGATCGTCGCCATGGCCGGTCTCCTTGAGCACGGCGTGACACATCTTCTGCATGATCTTGGCGCGCGGATCGTAGTTCTTGTAGACGCGGTGGCCGAAGCCCATCAGGCGGACTTCAGAGTTCTTGTCCTTCACCTTGGCGATGAACTCGGGGATCTTGTCCACGGTGCCGATCTCGGCAAGCATCGCGAGCGCGGCTTCGTTGGCGCCGCCATGCGCCGGGCCCCACAGGCAGGCGATGCCGGCGGCGATGCAGGCGAACGGGTTGGCGCCGGAGGAGCCGGCGATGCGCACCGTCGAGGTCGAGGCGTTCTGCTCGTGATCGGCGTGCAGGATGAAGATCTTGTCCAGCGCATCGGCCAGCACCGGATTGATCTTGTACTCCTCGCACGGCACCGCGAAGCACATGTGCAGGAAGTTCTCGGCGAACTTCAGCGAGTTCTTCGGATACACGAAGGGCTGGCCGATCGTGTACTTGTAGGCCATGGCGGCGAGCGTCGGGATCTTGGCGATCATCCGCATCGACGCGATCATGCGCTGCTTCGGATCGTTGATGTCGGTGCTATCGTGATAGAACGCGGCGAGCGCGCCGACGGAAGCCACCATCACCGCCATCGGGTGGGCGTCGCGGCGGAAGCCCTGGAAGAAGCGGGCCATCTGCTCGTGCACCATCGTGTGATGGATCACGCGGTCGTCGAAATCCTTCTTCTGCGCGGCGGTCGGCAGATTCCCGTAGAGCAGCAGGTAGCAGGTCTCGAGGAAGTCGCCGTTCTCGGCGAGCTGCTCGATCGGGTAGCCGCGGTATTCCAGGACACCGGCGTCGCCGTCGATATAGGTGATCTTGGACTGGCAGCTCGCGGTCGACGTGAAGCCGGGATCATAGGTGAAGAGGCCGGACTGGCCGTAAAGCTTGCCGATGTCGACGACGTCAGGCCCGACGCTGCCGCTCAGGATCGGAAGATCGAAATTCTTGTTTCCGACGGTCAGCGTTGCTGTTTTTGTGGATTTTGCGTCCATCGTAAGTCCCCGATGTATGGTGAAACGGGCCGGACCCGGAAGGCCCCGATGACATGGTGGGGGCAGGCCGGATGTTCCAGAAGGTACGGGGGAGATGGGTATATTATTGCTGTGTGCGCTGCAAGATGGCGCCGCGCATGCTCGACTTACGTCTAGCCTAGGCCCGATCGACATTCGGGATTCCCAAGTGGTTTGATCGCTGATTCATAGAGTTCCGTGATTCGACACGGAGCGGATGATGGCGGCGAAGCGATATGAGCTGACCGAGGCGCAATGGGCGAGGATCTCACCACTGCTGCCGGGGAAAGCTGGCGACCCGGGACGTACGGCTGCGGATAATCGTCTGTTCGTCAACGGATGTCTGTGGGTTTTGCGGTCGGGTGCACACTGGTGCGACCTGCCGG
>NZ_JBFULU010000084.1:0-17957 GCF_054049735.1 Bradyrhizobium sp. P5_C12 | reverse complement strand
CAACAATTTTCATTTGGGGTTATGGGTCCTGGCTTTCGCCAGGACGACATTGGAGTATCGAGCACCAGTAGGTAAGCCTTTAGAGAAAGATCCTGCCGCGAAACTTTCCGCAAGATCGGCTCGCCACATTCGCCTGGAAATTGCGCGTAGCCTGAGCGGGCCGCGCTCCGCGTCATCCCTGGCTCGCCACGCGCGCGCGGTCGAGATGCTCTTCGATCTTCGGGCGGTCGCGGGTGCGCTCAAAACTCGTGCAGAGCAGTTCGGTCTCCTGGAGCGAGACCGGCGCGCGATACAGCCGGCACATGAATTCGGCGGTTGCACGTCCCTTGCCCGTGCCGGGGCTGCGTTCGGCGAGAAACATGCAGTCCCGGCAGATGCTGGCATCGAGCCGCTGATGGGCCGCATCGAGGTGATTGAGGATGTCCCGCAGCGAGTCGCGCAGCTTGATGCATTCCTCGGTGCCGAGCGCGGTGACAGCATTCACCACGTGATTGATCGGATCATGCTGGCTCAGGCACTTCTCGCCCTGCGCGGTGACGTGGAGCACGACGGAGCGCTTGTCCTCGTGCGACGGCTTTCGCACCAGGAAGGACTTGCTCTCCAGCGTCTTCACGATCTGCGATGCGGTCGCCCTGGTGGCGCCGATGAAGCCGGCGAGCGCAGACGGCGTGCGCGAAAACCGGTTGGCGCGGCCGAGAAAGCGCAGCGCCATCCATTCCCGATCGCGCAATCCGTGTTGATCGCCCTCGAAATACCAGGCTCTGGCCGCCTGAACCAGCAGCTCGACTGCTTCGCGTGCCAACGGCATGAATTATTCCTACCTCGCCTCGGGAAACACGTCTGCGGCGCCCCGAAGCCGCTTTCCGTCCTGACTCGCGAATCCGTCGACCGGCGCAAGACCGCTGGAGGTATGCGATGTGCACGTCATCTCCTGCCCATGCTCGAAGGCACGGCCTGCAAGGCACCCGAGCGTCGGGCGGCGCGCAAGCCGGCGCGAGAGGCCGCATCGCAGATGGTGTACCAATCGCGGTGTCGTCGAACGGAAGCCCGAGTTGCCGTCACGACCGGACGATGGATCGGAGTTGTTCAACCGAGGCCCCTGAGTTCAAGTCGCAAGCAGACGTTTCTTATCTTCCATCGAAACGATGGATGAGCTTCTCAACAAAATCAAGTAGAGACGCTCCCGGAGTCCAGATGTCGTTGGAGACGATTGTAACGTTCAAGACAATCTCGCTGTTCAGGACACATGATGGTGAACGCAATACGCATCTAGCGCCCAGCATGCACGCAACTATGCGACGGTTTGATTGCAGGCATGTCTGTCGTTGATGCAGGGTGAGCGAACCTTGTGCATGACAAAGCTGCGCCTTGAAAACGTCATCCACAACTTCCGCGTTACATGACGGGATGGTCGAGGGAAATCGGAGGGATTGCACGCGGCGGTTGTTGTGGCCGTGGTCGCGAATCGCCCGTTCGGCCGCTTGCACCACGGCGGCCCGATTCTTAAGCGAACGGGTGATATGCGTATGATGGAATCGGTGACAGGGCCACATGCGCGCGCCCGCAGCGTCGGGATGCGCGCGCGACGGTGGAAACGACGGGCGAGGCGATGACGGGCGCCGGCCGCGCGCGCCAACTCAATCCTGCTAGTCGCCCTTGAGCATGTCCCTGAGCTCGCGGAACGGATCGGCACTCGGCCGGGCTGAAGCGTCTTGCCGCATGGCGCTGTAGATCCTCGGAACCAGGTCGACCGCCTGGTCGAGACCCGAATCGCGTCCCGACTGGTATCCGCCCATCAGCCGAAGGTCGCGCGTGTCCTCGTATTTGGCGATCATGGTGCGCAGCTTGCTCACCAATTCGCGCTCTTCGGGGTCCCAGACGTTATGGGCCAGGCGGGAGACCGAGGCCAGCACGTCCACGGCCGGATAGCGCGCCTGGTCGGCGATGTTCCGGCTGAGCACGACGTGCCCATCCAGTGTGCTGCGGATGGTGTCGGCGATCGGCTCGTTGTGATCGTCGCCGTCGACCAGCACGGAGAAAATACCGGTGATCGTCCCGGATCCCTCCTCGCCGGGCCCGGCCCGCTCGAGCAGGCGCGGCAGGTCGGTGAAGACCGTCGGCGCGTAGCCGCGCGCGACCGCGGGCTCGCCGGCGGCAAGGGCGACCTCGCGGGCGGCATGGGCGAAACGGGTGATCGAATCGACCACGAGCAGGACCGATTCGCCCCGGTCGCGAAAATATTCGGCGACCGCCATCGCGGTCTTCGGCGCCAGCCGCCGCATCATCGGGCTTTCATCTCCCGTCGATACGATGGTGATGGCGCGGCTGCGGTTGGCGCCGAGCACGTCCTCGATGAATTCGCGCACCTCGCGGCCGCGTTCGCCGACCAAAGCCAGAACGACGGTGTCGAACCCTTCGCTGCGGGCGAGCATCGCGAGCAGCGTCGACTTGCCGACGCCGGATCCGGCAAAGATGCCGACGCGCTGGCCGGCGCAGATCGGCGCGAACAGATCGATGACGCGTACGCCGGTGCGCAGCGGCTTGTGGACGCGGGCGCGCTTCATGGCCGCCGGCGCCTCCGCCTCGGCGGAGACGGGCCGCGATCCCGGGGTGAGGGGGCCCTGTCCGTCCAGCGGCGCGCCGAGCGCGTTGATGACACGTCCCTTCCAGCTCGGATCGGGCGCGAAGGACAAGGGCGGCATCCGGTACGCGACCGAGCCGAGGCCGCCGGCGAACTGGCGGTCGAACGGCTTGGCGATGATGCCTTCGCTGTCGATTCGCACCACCTCGCCGATCTGGGGCTTGCCGCCCGAATTGACGCCGATGAGCTCGCCGAGCCTGACGAAGCGCGACAGGCCGGAGACGCGGAAATGCGTCGGCGCGATCTCGGAGATCGCGCCGCTGACGCTAGCGAGCGGCGTGCTCTGCTGAAGCTCCAGCAGCGCCCACTCCAGTTGCCGAAGAGCGTTCAAGGAAACAGTCCACCCTCAATGCGCGCGAGGCGCAGTCTACTTGCCGGGCTCGCCCAGAGTCCGGATTGCGTTCTGGAGCGAGCTCTCGGTGCCCTCGATCATCGAATTCGTGCCGTCGAAGGCACGCGAGGCCGCCATCAGCTTCGTCAATTCCATCATCGGATTGGCGCCGGAGCCCTCGACATAGCCCTGCTTGAAGCCGTCCCGGTTGAAATCGGAGATGGCGGTCGCGGGCCGGTCGGGTGTCACGCCGGAATTGCCGTAGCGGTCGAGGCTGGCATCGGCGGGAATGTTGAACAGGCCGATGGTGCCGATCTCGTTGTTGTCCTGGGTGATCGCGCCGCTGCGCGAGATCGAGACCGGCCCGCCGTTCGGGTCCAGCGTGATCTGCGCGCCGCCGGCATCGATGACGGGGAAGCCGCTCACGGTCTGGAGGTCGCCGTTGGCGGCGATCTGGAGCCGGCCGTCACGGGTATAGACCGTGCCGTTCGGGCCGGCGAAGGCGAGCCAGCCCTGGCCGACCACGGCGACGTCGAGCGGGTTGCCGCTCTCGGTGACGCTGCCGGTCTCGCGCGAAATGATGTTGTCGCCGGGGGTGGAGAATGCGACCGGGTTCGCGCCTGCCTTGGACAGCACGGTCTCGAACTTCACCACGTCGGTGCGGAACGCCGCGGTGTTGACGTTGGCGACGTTGTTGGCGATCGTCTGGAGGCGCTTTTCGAGGGCGACCTGGGCCGACAAGCCCACATAGAGAGCCGATTGCATGATTTACCTGTTGAACCGGATGTTCTGAAGTGTCGTGAGCATGTCGGTATCCAAACCGGCCGACGTCGCCGCACCGCCGATCAGGACCAGCGCGGGGTTGCTCGAGCTGTCGCTCTGGGCCTGGGTCGCATCCCACATTGCCGCGAAGCGCTGCACGAATTTGGTGACCTTGGTCGGGTCCTGGAAATCGGTGAGGTCGATCTTGTCCGTGATCATCTTGGCCTGGGCGTCGATGTCGGACGAGCTGATCGTCGACGACCAGCCCATCGCGGTCTGGACCACCTGCGTCAGCGCCTTGTCGGCGAGGATCTGGTAGGCATTGGTGATCGTGGACGCCTTGCGGGTGAAATAGAGCGCCAGCCGCAGGCCTTCGTTCTGGTCGCCGGCCGTCTGCTCCATCGTCTGCGTGACGTATTGGCTGGCCGTGCCGGTCGTGGCTGCGGTGGTCGAGGTCGCGTTGGTGCCGAGGGCGGCGAAATTGAAGGCGGTAGCGAACTCGCGGTAGCGGGTGTCGGTGAGCTTGTTGGCGAAGGCATCCTTGTCCGAGACCCCCTCGGTCAGCACCTTGCGCATGAACGCCTTGGCGTAGGTCATGTCGCTGAGGCCATAGGCCTTCATCGCGTAGGAGTAAAGGCGGTAATCCTTCAGGAAGTCGTCGATGGTCTTCACGTTGCCGATGTGGCTGAGGAAATAATCGGTCTCGCGGCTGACATCCGGCTGCTTCGCGACCTGCGTCAACGACTTGCCCATGTCGTTGGTCAACCTGGTGTAATCCGCGATCGTGGATAGCATGACACGCGCCCCTTCAGCCGCTGTTGCGACAGCGTCCCAAGCTGCCGCCAATTGCTTGCGCGGGGCTGGCGACGCCGAAGCCAGCCTCGCGCAAGCGTCGCCGACTAGGTATTCCCGATGGGATCGGTGATGGAGTGGCGCGTTGGGCAGTTTCGTGGGGATCGTCATCACGGTAGCGGCGCTGCTCGGCGGATTCGCCGCCATGGGCGGGCATCTGGGCGTGCTGATGCAGCCGTGGGAGTTCGTGATCATCATGGGCACCGCGGCCGGCACCTTCATCATGGCCAACCCGTGGAAGGTGGTCGTGGATACCGGGGTTGCGTGCGTGCAGGCCGTCACCGGCGCGGTGCCCAGTGAGCGCTACTATCTCGACCTGCTCGGTGCGCTGCATGCCCTGATGCGGGAGTTGCGCGGCAAGGGTCGTAACGAGGTGGAAGCGCATATCGACGATCCCTCGTCCTCCGAGATCTTCAAGGCGTTCCCGAGCGTGCTTGGTGACCCGTCGCTGCTCCAGTTCATCTGCGATTATGTTCGTCTCATCATCATGGGCAACGCGCGCACCCACGAGATCGAGGCGCTGATGGACGAGGAGATCCACACCATCGTGAAGAGCAAGCTGGCGCCCTACCATTCGCTGGTGACGGTGTCCGAGGCGCTGCCGGCGCTCGGCATCGTCGCCGCGGTGCTCGGTGTCATCAAGGCAATGGGCGCGCTCGACCAGTCGCCGAAGCTGCTCGGCGGCTTCATCGGTGCGGCCCTGGTCGGCACCTTCGCCGGCATCTTCCTGTCCTACGGCATCATTTCGCCCTTCGCGATCAAGATCAAGATGACGCGCGAGAAGAAGTGCCGGCCCTACATCATCGTCAAGCAGACGCTGCTGGCCTTCATGAACGGCGCCATGCCGCAGATCGCGGTCGAGCACGGCCGCAAGATGATCTCGAGCAACGAGCGTCCCTCGATCGACGTCGTCGAGAACGAGACGATCGCGGGCCCGAAGGCCGTGGTGACCGACGCTGAACCGAAGGCTGCCCGCGCATGACGATGGAAGACCTCGACGTCGATCAGCGCAAGCAGCTGCCGAACTATCTGCTGGACGCCGCCGGCATATCGATCGAACGCATGCCGATGCTCAATGTGATCTTCGATCGCATGGCGGCGTCGTGCACCGACAGCCTCCAGCCGATAGCCGGAACGCCCTGCTACTTCTCCGTCAACGGCATCACCAACGACCGCGTCGGCGACATCATCAAGGACTACGAGGCCAACGCGGTCGCCGCCGTGCTGTATGCCGAGCAGTGGGACTCCCGCGTCATCATCATGCTCGACCGCGATTTCGTGTTCACGATGGTCGAGGCGATGTTCGGCTCCGACGGCGCCGAGCCGCCGCTCGACGTCGAGCGCTCCTTCTCGAACATCGAAATCCGCCTGGTCCAGGCGCTGTTCGAGCGTTTCGCCAAGGCGCTGCAATCCTCCTTCGCCGGCACCTCCAACGTCACCTTCCGCGTGGAGCGGGTCGAGACCGCGATGGCTTCGCTGGCGATCGGTCGCAGCGGCAACATGTCGATCTGCGCCAACATCATGCTGCAGGCGCTCTACCGCGGCGGTCAGATGTTCCTGATCATCCCGCACTCCGCGCTCAACCCGCTCAGGCAGAAGCTTGCAACCGTCGTCGTCAGCGACGGCCGCGCGGCCGATCCGCGCTGGCGCGAGCAGATGGAGAGCGAGGTTCACCGGACCGAGGTGACGCTGAGCGCGGTGCTCGACGAGAAGATGATCTCGCTCGGCGACGTCGTGAAGTTCCGGGTCGGACAGGTCCTCGAGCTCGAAGCCACGCCGCGCACGCTGGCCCGGCTCGAGAGCAACAACCAGGTGCTGTTCTGGTGTCAGATCGGCCAGCTTGATGGCTATTACGCCATGCAGGTGGCCGATCCCGTCGATCAGAAGCGGGAGTTCGTCGATGATATCCTATCTCGTTGATGCCGTTCTGCTGATCGCGCTCGCCTTCACCAGCATGCGGGTGACCCGGATGCATCGCGAGCTGGCGCGGCTGCGCAGCTACCAGGGCGAATTCTCCACCATCGTCCACGAGACGGCAGGCGCCTTCGACACGGTCATCACCGCGGCTCACGATTCCACCGCAAATCTCGGCCGGCTCGCCAACGTGCTGAGCACGAAGATCGATCAGGCCAACGAGGCGATCGCGGCGCTCGACGCGCGGAGCGGGATCGCTCCGGCGGCGGCCGCGAGCAGTGCCGACGCGAACAAGCATTGAGACCGGGACTGGCAGAACACGTACTACCGGAACGTCGCGGCGCTCCGGGAGCGGAAATACCAAGAGGCGATACCAAATGGCGCAATCCTTCGACTATGAGTCTGCATCTGCATCGGGAGAGACCGAGACGTCTCCGCTGGAGCGGTTGGCGGAGATCGCCGCGCGCACCGCGGAGGAGACCGGCAAGTTCGCCAATGTCGATGCGATCCTGCGCATCCCCGTCACCATGCAGGTGGTGCTGGGATCGGCGACCATCCCCGTGGCGAACCTGATGAAGCTCGGCCGCGGCGCCGTGGTTCCGCTCGATCACAGGGTCGGTGAGCCCGTCGACGTCGTGGTCAACGGCCGCGTCGTCGCCCGCGGCGAGGTGGTCGTGGTCGAAGAGGACAATTCCCGCTTCGGTGTGTCGCTGACAGAGATTGTCGGGCCGCTGGGGCAGGGTGATACCTGACCATGGCGGCACAGGTCGGCATCGCTCCCATCAAGCAGCGAGGCGTTGCCACGCTGGGTGGAACGGAAAAGGTCGCGGCGCTCCTGCTGGCCATGGGCCGGCAGGCGGCCGCGAGCGTGCTGCAGCAGTTCGAGCCGCAGGAGATCCGCATCGTCACCAAGGCCGCGGCGGAGCTGCGGCCGATCACGGCGCAGGAGCTGGAGGGGATCGTCGAGGAGTTCGCCCAGCAATTCTCGATGGGCGCCAACATTCTCGGCACCCTCGGCGGCCTTGAGGCCGTGCTTGGCGACGTGCTTCCTGCCGACCAGGTCTCGGCGATCATGTCGGACCTGCTCGGCAATTCGAGCCGGTCGGTCTGGGACCGCGTCTCGTCGGTGTCGGAAAACTCGCTCGCGAGCTATCTCTCCAAGGAGCATCCGCAGACCGCGGCGCTCATCCTGTCCAAGGTCAAGCCGGCCTGCGCGGCCAAGGTCATGAGCCAGTTGCCATCGAGCCTGCGCAACGAGCTGATGCGGCGCGTGCTCAGCCTCAAGCCGATCGTCGACGACGCCATGAGGGTGCTCGAGAAGACGATGCACGAGGATCTGACGCTGAACTTCGCCCGCAACCTCGGCGCCGATACCTACGCCCGCGTCGCCGATATCATCAACAAGATGGAGCGCGGCCACATCGAGGACATGCTGAAGAGCCTGTCGGAGAAGCGGCCGAAGTCGGCCGAAGTGCTGAAGGAGCTGCTGTTCACCTTCGATGACGTCGTCCACCTGACCCCGAAGGCGCGCACCATGATCTTCGATCAGGTGCCGACCGACCGCATCGTCATCGCGCTGAAGGGCACCGACAAGCACTTCCGCGAACTGATCCTGTCCTCGGTCGCCTCGCGCGTCCGTCGTGTCGTCGAGCACGAGCTCGCCATCGGCGAGCCGTCGAACCAGCGCGACGTGCTGGAGGCACGGCGCGTGATCACCGACCTCGCACTCGACCTCGCGGAGAAGGGTGAAATCGAACTCAACCCCGAGCAGGAGGACGAGCTGGTCTTCCGCTGACCGCTGAAAGGGCATGGCAGACACATCCGACCAGGAGAGTAAAACCGAAGAGCCGACCGAGAAGAAAGTCCGCGATGCGCTCGAGCAGGGCAAGATTCCGGTCTCTCGGGAGGCGTCCATCTTCGCCTCGATGGCGGCGCTGATGGTGATCCAGATGTTCCTGATCGGTCAGGGCGTGCAGCAATTGACTCCGACCCTGAAGAGCTTTCTCGACGACCCCGACGGCTTCCCGCTCAGCACGGCGGCAGACGCACAGAATCTGCTCACCGTGGTCGGTCTCCAGGCGCTGCGATTCCTGGTGCCGCTGCTCGTCATCATGATCGTGTTCGGCCTTGCTGCATCGCTGCTGCAGAACGCACCGCGCCCGGTGCTCGATCGCATCATGCCGGACCTCTCGCGAATTTCGCCGGTCAAGGGCTGGAGCCGGCTCTTCGGGACGCAGGGACTCGTGGAATTCGCCAAATCGCTCTTCAAACTCGTCTCGGTGAGCCTCGTCGTCGGCTTTGTGCTGCGCACGTCGGAGGCCAGGGCGTTCGAGGCAATGTACACGGATCCCGTCGCGCTGCCGGAGATGATTCTCAGCATCGCGATGCGGATCGTCTCGGCGATCTGCATCGCGACGATCGTCCTGGTCGCGATCGATCTCGCCTGGTCGCGCTTCCACTGGCGGCGCGAGCTGCGCATGACGCGGCAGGAGATCAAGGACGAACACAAGCAGGCGGAAGGCGACCCGCTGATCAAGGCGCGCCTGCGTTCGCTCGCGCGCGACCGCTCGCGCCAGCGAATGATCGTGTCCGCCTCGCGCGCGACGCTGGTGATCGCGAACCCGACGCATTTTGCCATCGCCTTGCGATATCACCGTGAGGAGAATCCGGCGCCGCTCGTGCTCGCCAAGGGCATGGACGCACTCGCGCTCAAGATCCGCGAGGTCGCCGAACAGAACAGAATTCCGGTGATCGAGAACAAGGCGCTGGCGCGCGCGCTGTATGAAGCGGTCCAGGTCGATCAGGTGATTCCGGCCGAATTCTTCCGGCCCGTCGCGGAGATCATCTACTTCCTCCAGTCGAAGCAGTCGCCGCGGCCCGAGAAGGTCCAGTAGATTTCCGAGGATGGTGCTTCGCGCAACAGCTTGACGAAAGCTTAACGCCCTAGGCTTCTCCTCGAATGGACCAGAATGGAACTGTCGTGGGACCGCTTTATCTCTTCGAACTCGCATCGTCTCAGGCGCGCTGGCTCGAGCTTCGCCAGTCGACCATCGCGACCAACGTCGCCAATGCCAATACCCCGGGCTTCAAGGCGCGCGACGTCGAGCCGTTCAATAAAGTGCTCGACGCAATGCCGGTCAGGCTCGCGACGACATCGCCCACGCACATGCAGCTCTCCCCAACCGAGACCGACACGCGGGCGACCGCGAAGAAGGACAGCTGGGAGGTCGTTCACTCCGGCAACTCCGTCAGCCTGGAGCAGGAGATGATCAAGGGCAGCGACGTCAGTCGCGACTATTCGATGAACTCTGCGATCGTGCGGTCGTTCCACCGCATGGTGCTGTCCAGTGCGAAGACCTGAGGTGATTTGATATGCTGGATTCCCTGCAAGCTTCATTGACGGTTGCCAGCTCCGGGCTCGAAGCGCAGTCGACCCGCATGCGCGTCGTCTCGGAAAATCTCGCGAACGCGAGTTCGACGGGCCGCACCGCCGGCGCCGATCCGTATCAGCGCAAGACGATCACCTTCGACGCCGCGATGGATCGCGCCTCGGGTTCGCAGCTTGCGAAGGTCAAGGAAATCGGGGTCGACACCACGCCCTACCGCGTGGAGTACGATCCGGGCCATCCCGCCGCCGACAAGGCCGGCTACGTCAAGCTGCCCAACGTCAACATGATGATCGAGATGGCCGACATGCGGGAAGTCAACCGGTCCTATGAGGCCAATCTCCAGGTCGTGAAGCAGGTCAGGTCCATGCTGGGCATGACCATCGATCTCCTGAGGAGCTGACAATGCTAGAGGCGATTTCATCCACGGCGATCTCCGCAGGGCAAGCGGTGGCCCGCGCGACCGAGACGCAGGCGATCGCGCCCGCGGCGCCGACCGCAATCCAGTCGGGCGAGGGCCTCGGCTTCGATTCGGTGATGAAGCAGGTGACGAGCGACGCGATCGGTACGCTGAAGGCGGGCGAATCGGCGTCGATCTCGGCGATGCAGGGCAAGGAATCGACGCGGCGCGTCGTCGAGGCGCTGATGTCGGCCGAGCAGGCCTTGCAGACCGCGGTCGCGGTTCGCGACAAGGTCGTGCAGGCCTACCAAGAAGTCGTTCGTATGTCGATTTGATCTGAAGGAGTCACATTGTGAAATCGCTTGCCATTGCGGCCACGGGCATGAATGCCCAGCAGACAAATATCGAAGTCATTGCGAACAACATCGCCAACATCAACTCGACGTCGTACAAGCGGGCACGCGCGGAATTCACCGATCTGTTCTACCAGATGGACCGGATGCAGGGCGTCGCGAATGTCAACGGCTCGTCGCCGATCCCGGAAGGCGCCAATCTCGGCCTCGGCGTCAAGTCGGCGGCCATCCGCAAGCTGCACATCCAGGGCGCGCTCACTCAGACCGGCAACCCCTACGACATGGCCATCAACGGCCGGGGCTGGTTTCAGGTGCTGGGCCCGAACAACGAGGTGCAATATACCCGCGCGGGTTCATTCAATACCAATGCCAACAGTCAACTCGTCACCACCGACGGCTACCTGCTGGATCCCGCAATCACGATCCCGCAGGGGACGGTCGAGGTCACGGTCAACCAGACCGGACAGGTGTTCGCCAAGCTGGACACGGAAGTGAACCCGCGGCAGATCGGCCAGCTCAACCTCGCCAACTTCGCCAACGAGGCGGGCCTCGAGCCGCTCGGCAGCAATCTCTATCGCGAGACCACGGCGTCCGGCACGCCCGTCGTCGGACTGCCGGGCGATGCCGGCTACGGCAAGATCAACCAGAAATACCTCGAGGCCTCGAACGTCGATCCCGTCAAGGAAATCACCGAGTTGATCTCGGCCCAGCGCGCCTATGAGATGAATGCCAAGGTCATCCAGGCGTCGGATGAGATGGCGTCGACGGTATCGAAGGGCCTTCGCTAGTTCCGGTGTGTCCATGTTGAACAGGGTGGGCCTGATCGCGCGTGGGTTGGCCGCCGCGCTGCTGGTTCTCGTCTCCGCGCGGATTGCCGCGGCCGACGAGCGGCGGCTTCCCGTGCCGGCCGTGTCGATCCGCGCCGGCGAGCTGATCAGGGAGGACATGATCACCGAGCGCGCCTTCGCATCGAACGTGCTCGGTGTCGCCATGTTCATCGAAGGACGTCAGGTCCTGGTCGGACGCATGGCACGGCGCGCGCTGCTGCCGGGTCAACCGATCCCGACCAATTCGGTGGAGGATCCCTGGACCGTTGCCCGCGGCGCCACGGTCAAGGTGGTGGTCGAAGACAGCGGTCTGTCGATCGTGACCTACGGCTCGGCGATGCAGTCGGGCGCCCCCGGCGCGCTCATCCCGATACGAAATACCGATACCGGCGTGATCATCAGGGGCATCGTCCAGCCGGACGGCACCGTCAAGGTCGTGGACGGGTCATGATCAGATTCCTGCTCGCGCTCGTCCTCATCGTTTCCGCCGCCAGCGTCCAGGCCGCCGTCCGCATCAAGGACATCGCAGACATCAAGGGACTGCGCGAGAACCAGATCGTGGGCTACGGCCTCGTCATCGGCCTGAACGGCACCGGCGACACGCTGCGCAATGCCCCGTTCACGGAGCAGTCCCTGCAGTCGATGCTCGAGAACATGGGCATCAATGTCAGGAACGAGACCACGAGCACCAACAACCCCCCGCGTCCGACGACCCTGCGCACCCGCAACGTCGCGGCCGTGATGGTGACCGCGGACCTGCAGCCCTCGATCGGGCCGGGCGAGCGCATGGACGTGACGGTGTCGTCGCTGGGCGATGCGACCTCGCTGCTCGGCGGCACGCTGGTAATGACCTCGCTGCGCGCGGCCGACGGTGCGGTCTATGCTGTGGCCCAGGGCGCCGTCACGGTGGCCGGTTACAGCGTCGGAGGCCAGGCCCAGAATGTCAGCCAGGGCACGCCGACCGCAGGACGCATCCCGAACGGCGCGCTGGTCGAGCGCGAGGTGCAGGGAAGTCTCCATGAAATGGAATTCCTGGTGCTGGAGCTCAAGAATCCCGACTTCGTCACCGCGACGCGGATCCTCGATGCCATCAACCGCTACGCCGGCGGACGCTATCGCGCGCAGATCGCCTTCGAACGCGACTTCCGGACCATCGTGCTGTCCAAGCCGCGCCATATCGGTCCCGTCCGCTTCCTCGCCGAAATCGGCGAACTCACCGTCGAGCCGGACACCCCGGCGCGGGTGGTGATCAACGAACGCACCGGCACGGTCGTGATCGGACGTGACGTGAGGATATCGACCGTCGCGGTCACGCACGGCAATCTGACGGTTCGCGTCACGGAGCTGCCGGTGGTGTCGCAGCCGGCGCCGTTCTCGCGGGGACAGACCGTGGTCGTTCCCCAGACCGTGGTCGAGGCCAACGAGGCCGGATCGCAGGTCGCAATTCTCAGCGGGGTCGATCTCCAGCGCCTGGTGCGCGGGCTGAACCAGATCGGGCTGAAGCCGTCCGGCATTATCGCGATCCTCCAGGCGATCAAGACGGCCGGGGCGCTCCAGGCCGACGTCATCGTGCAATGATGCACAAGCGTCGTGCAAGCTTGGTCGCTCAATGCTCAGGTCTTGACCGAGAATCGCACGCGGCCCGATGTTGAAGCTGGATCACAAAGCCAAACTCCTCCTCCTCGCGGTGTCTGCGCTCGTGAGTGCATCGCCCGCGCTGGCGCTGGACGAGGCGACGCCGTCGAAGCCGCTCAACCTGCTCTCGTTCGCGCGGGCGCGGGCGCCGGGACCTCAGAAGCCCCGTAACGTCACTTCGTTCCCGAGTGACAGCGCCGCGATGCGGGCGACGGCCTGGGCGGCTGAAGACGGCGGACCCGCGACCACCGGCGCGGTGCCGGCCAGCGAAGCACCCCCGCCGCCACCGGCTCCGGTGCCCGCGCGTCCGGCCAAGCCCGGGAGCGTCACTGCGCCGCCGAAGCCGGCGCCGCCTCAGGCCGCCGTGCCTGCGGACAACGAAGTCGCGTTGTTCTGCAGCAACGTGACCGACCCGGCTGTCGACGCCCGTCTGGCCTGGCAGTTGAAGGAGCTGGAGAAGGTCGAGAACCAGCTCCGCGAGCGGATCGCCGAGGTCGAGGCCAAACGCGCCGAATACGAGAAGTGGATGGCGCTGCGCGACGACTTCCTGAAGAAGGCCGAGGCACAGGTCGTCGAGATCTATTCGCGCATGAAGCCCGATGCTGCCGCGACCCAGATCGCCGGGATGGCGGACGAGACCGCCGCGGCCGTGCTCGCCAAGCTCAGCCCGAGGAGCTCGAGCGCAATCTTCAACGAGATGGAGACGGGGCGCGCGGCACACCTCGCCGACCTGCTCGGCGGAATGCGCCGCGTGGATGACGGAAAGACCAAATAGATGAAGAATCTGATCCTCATCCTGTCGCTCTTGATGCTTGCCGGATGCGTCGGTGATCCGGCGGAGGTCCTGACCGGTCCGCGATTGTCGCCCGTCGGCAGCGGACTGCGGACGCAGGCCGATCCGATCCCCGTGACGCCCCGCGTGCGCACGCCCGTCAGCTATCGCTCGACATGGGACGACGGCACCGATCTCTACCGCGATCCCCGCGCCCGGCGCGCTGGTGACGTCGTGACGGTGATCATCTCGATGCAGGACAAGGCCAAGCTCGACAACAAGACCGATCGCTCGCGCGATTCGCAGATCAAGTTCGGGCTGGACTGGCTGATGGACGTCGCTGGATGGCAGGACAAGGGCTCGACCAGCGCCAATCTGAACACCAACACCCAGATCAAGGGGAATGGTCAGATCGATCGTACCGAAGACATCAAGCTGTCGATCGCCGCCATCGTCACCGACGTGTTGCCGAACGGCAATATGATGATCAGCGGCTCGCAGGAATTCAGGGTCAACACGGAGATGCGGGTGCTCAATGTCGGCGGCATCGTGCGTCCGCGCGATATTTCGCGCACCAACACGATCTCCTACGAGAAGATCGCCGAGGCGCGCGTGGCCTACGGCGGTCGCGGAAATCTGTCTGACGTGCAGCAGCCTGGATGGGGACATCGGATCTATGATGCCGTTGCGCCGTTCTGAGGCTCGAGGAAAGGCCGCGCTGTGCGGGCAGGGGGCGTCATGCGCCTGATTGCCGCCATCGTGGTGCTGACCTTGATCGCGATCGGTGCCGGCGCGCTCGCCGGCCTGCAGCTGTTTGCAGCCGCCGAGCGTGTMGCCGACGCGAAGAAGACCGCCAYGCCGCCGCCGATTGCCTCGAGCTACGCCGGCAGCGCCCGGCTCAGGAAACTGTCCCCGATCGTGACCAATCTCGCCGCACCGGCCAACAACTGGGCCCGCGTCGAGGCCTCCATGGTGACCGACAGCATGAGCGACGAGGATGCCGGCATCCTGGCCGCTCACATCAGCGAGGACATCGTCGTCTATCTGCGATCGGCCTCCGTCGGGCAGTTCGAGGGATCGCGCGGACTTCAGCATCTGCGCGACGACCTGACTGAGCGCGCCAATGTCCGGTCTTCGGGCAAGGTACGCGAATTGATCATTGAGACATTGGTGATTCAGTGAGAGTGAGAGTCCTGCTGCTCGCGTTGGTTCTGGTCGTCCTGCCCGAGGTGGCACTCGCCCAGATTCCGGACCTCAACTCGCTGTTGCCGCCGGGAAACGGTTCGACCAGCGGCCGGATCATCCAGCTGATGGCGCTGATCACGGTGCTGTCGGTGGCGCCGGGGCTGCTCATCATGGTGACGAGCTTCACGCGGTTTGCGGTGGCGCTCTCGTTCCTGCGCGCAGGCCTCGGCCTCCAGACCACGCCGGCCAATCTGGTGCTGATCAGCCTGGCGCTGTTCATGACCTTCTACGTGATGGCACCGACCTTCGACCGCGCCTGGGAAACCGGCGTCCAGCCGCTGATGAAGAACGAGATCTCGGAGGAAGAGGCCTATCTGAAGATCACAGATCCGTTCCGCGAGTTCATGCTGGCTCACGTCCGCGACAAGGATCTCCAGACCTTCGAGGCGCTCGCCGCGGAAAGCTTCCGCAAGAAGTTTGACGACAAGCGCATCGACATGCGCGTCATCATCCCGGCCTTCATGATCTCCGAACTGCGGCGCTCGTTCGAGATCGGATTCCTGATCATCCTGCCGTTCCTGGTGATCGACATGATCGTCGCGACGCTGACCATGTCGATGGGCATGATGATGATGCCGCCGACGATCCTCGCGCTGCCGTTCAAGATGCTGTTCTTCGTGCTGATCGACGGCTGGAACCTGCTGGCCTCCGGACTGGTGCGGTCGTTCTCGTAGCAGCGGCGATCGCCGGCCGGCCAGTTATGGTTAGCCAGAAGTACCCGCTTATGGTTAGCAGTGGGTAATGTTAACCATATGATTTTACAGCAGAATTCAAGCCTGCCTTAATCTGGCGGCAAGATTCGACGTGCTAGCAATGCGTCACGGCGGGTTGGACCCCACCCACTCGGTCCAAAGGCATGATGCCGCCCCTCCGTACCGGTGCAAGCCCGGTATGTCCCCTCGTGAAAATGTAACGCGTACATCAAAGGGACATTCGCAATGTCAAGCCTGCTTACGAACTCGACCGCCATGACCGCGCTGCAGACCCTCCGGTCTGTCAGCTCGCAGCTCTCCACCACGCAGAACCGCATCTCGACCGGCCAGCGCGTGGCGACCGCTTCGGACAACGCCGCCTACTGGTCGATCGCAACGTCGATGCGCTCCGACAACGCCGCGCTCTCCGCGATCTCCGACTCGCTCGGTCTGTCGGCCGCGACCGTCGACACCGAATATACCGCTCTGACCACGGCTATCGGCGACAAGGACTCCGGCCTGACCAAGCTCCAGGCGTTGCTGGTCGAAGCCAAGACCGCCGGTGTCGATCGCACCAAGATCCAGGCCGACATCACCCAGATCCAGCTACAGTTGAAGTCGACGGCCAACTCGGCGACCTTCAACGGGGTGAACTGGCTGAGCATCGACACCTCGAGCTCGTCCACGGCCACGCCAACGAGCTTCAACCTCGTGTCGTCGTACTCGCGCGTCGGCGGTACGCCCACCATCGGCTCCATCACCGTGACGACCGCCAACTACGCGCTCTACACCACCGGCGGCGCAACCAAGACCGGCTTCCTGGATACGGTGACCGGCACCGGCTCATCCGCTGCGTCGGTCGACACGATCGCCATCGGCGCGCTGACCGACTCGGCCGCTGACCAGACCACGCTCGATGGCTACATCAAGCAGGTGACCACCGCGATCAACTCGGTGGCCTCGGCCGCCGCCAATCTCGGTGCCGTCAAGAACCGCATCGCGACCAACACGGACTTCGTCCAGTCCCTGATGGACTCCGTGGACCGCGGTATCGGCCAGCTCGTCGACGCCGACATGAACAAGGAGTCCACCCGCCTTGCGGCCCTCCAGGTCCAGCAGCAGCTCGGCGTGCAGGCGCTCTCGATCGCCAACAACAGCAGCCAGAGCATCCTGTCGCTGTTCCGCTAAACCTCAGTTTATCTGGGGGAGGGCCGCGCTTCTCGCGAAGCGCGGCCCTTTTTTGTCCGGCGTGACGCTGCGTCCACGCCACGATCCCGCCGCGCTGTTGCAGCGGAGTCACAGAGCCACAAGCCTCGCACAAGCTTCGGCGGCTAACCTCTTCGCTACGACAGGTTGGGCCCCGCACCGCATTTCCGCGGCCCAAAGGCATGACGCCGCCCTGTCGTACCGGTGCAAGCCCGGTATGTCCCCCAAAACAATTCAATCTTCAAAGGGACATCAAAATGGGTTCAAGTCTGCTTACCAACTCGTCTGCAATGACCGCGCTGCAGACCCTCCGCAACGTCAGCTCGCAGCTCGCGACCACGCAGAACCGGATCTCGACCGGCCAGCGTGTCTCGACCGCTTCGGACAACGCTGCCTACTGGTCGATCGCAACCTCGATGCGTTCCGACAACGCCGCGCTCTCCGCCATCTCCGACTCGCTCGGTCTGTCGTCCGCGACCGTCGACACCGAATATACCGCTCTGACCTCGGTTATCGGCGACAAGACCGCCGGTCTGACCAAGCTCCAGGCGCTGCTGGTCGAAGCCAAGACCGCCGGCATCGACCGCACCAAGATCCAGGCTGACATCACCCAGATCCAGCAGGACATGCTGCTCAAGGCCAACTCGGCGACCTTCAACGGCATCAACTGGCTGAGCATCAACACCTCGACCGGTTCCACGGCCACGCCGACGAGCTTCAACCTGGTGTCGTCGTACTCGCGCGTCGGCGGTACGCCCACCATCGGCTCCATCACGGTGACGACCGCCAACTACGCGCTCTACACCACCGGCGGCGCAACCAAGACCGGCATCCTGGACACGGTGACCGGCACCGGCTCAACCGCTGCGTCGGTCGACACGATGAGCATCAGCGCGCTGACCGACTCGGCGGTCGACCAGGCCACGCTCGATACCTATATC